>JAFASF010000257.1 GCA_019244745.1 Solirubrobacterales bacterium
ACACCCGGACCAAGGGAGGACACCATCACCGAGCTAATGGAAGAGCACGTGGAGGACTTCGAGACCGAAGAGACACTCCCCCACATCGAGTTCGAAATCGGCGACAACGTCGTCTATCCGCACCATGGTGCGGGCAAAGTGCTTCGCAAGGAAGTCAAGGAAGTGCTTGGGGAGAGTCGCGAATACCTCACGATCAAGATCCTCCACAACGACATGACCGTGATGGTCCCGACCGAGAACGCCGCGCTCGCCGGCCTGCGCCGCGTGATCGACGAGGAAACCGTCAAGAAGGTCCTCGCTGTGCTTTCAGACGAGTGCTCGGAAATGCCCAAGAATTGGAACCGCCGCTTCAAGCACAACCGGGACAAGATCAAGACCGGCGACATCTACGAGCTCGCCGAAGTGGTGCGCAACCTCGCCATCCGCGAGGCCGAAAAGGGCCTGTCGACTGGTGAGAAGCAGATGTTCACGCGAGCCAAGAAGATCCTTGCCTCAGAGCTGATGTACGCGCTCGAGATGGACGAGGTCCAGGTCGAGGAGCACATCTACGGGCTCCTCTCCGAGTCCTCCAATGGCGGGACGAACGGCAAGGTGGCAGTCGCCGCGAAGTAGGTTCGCACAGACATGGCGGTCGCGTTGATCGTGGCCGCTGGACGTGGCGAGCGCCTTGGGTCGGATCGGCCCAAGGCGCTGGTCACACTTGCGGGCAGACCGATGCTCGAGTGGAGCGTGGACGCACTGCGGGCCGTTCCGGAGGTCGAGCAGATCGTGGTCGCGCTCCCGCCGGAGACCGAGTACGGAGCGGGGCCGGGCGGACTCCTGGCGGTGACCGGCGGCGAGACACGTTCGCACTCCGTACGCGAGGCGCTGCGCGCCGCACCTCCCGGCGATCCGGTGATCGTCCACGACGCCGCGCGTCCGCTCGCCCCTCCGGAGCTCTTCGCCCGCGTGCTCGCCGAGCTCTCGCGGACCGGCGCCGACGCGGTGATCGCCGCCGCGCCGGTGTCCGACACGATCAAGGAAGTGGGGGCGGACGGGCGGACGGTCACCGCCACGCTCGACCGCGAGCGCCTGTGGGCGGTGCAGACACCTCAGGTGTTCCGGCGCGCGGCGCTCGAGGACGCGCTCTTCAACGCCTCCGACGAGGTGCTCGCGTCGGCCACCGACGACGCCTGGCTGATCGAGACCGCGGGGGGTCGGGTCCGGGTGGCGCGCGCGGAACCTCAGAACATCAAGGTGACCAGCCTCACCGACCTGCGGCTCGCCGAGATGCTGCTCTCAGAGCGCCGGGCGTGACCGTGCAGACCGGCATCGGTTACGACTGCCATCCGTTCGCCGAAGGCCGGCGACTGGTGCTCGGAGGTGTGGAAATCCCGCACGAGCGCGGCCTAGCAGGGCACTCGGACGCCGACGTGCTCTCACATGCCATTACCGACGCGCTGCTCGGAGCAGCCGCGCTCGGGGACATCGGGCAGCACTTCCCGGACACCGACGAGCGCTACCGGGACGCGAACTCGATCGAGCTTCTGAGGTTGGTGGCCGAGTTGCTGGCGCAGCACGGCTTCGCGGTGCTGCACGTCGACGCCACGGTGTTGGTCGAGCGCCCCCGGATCGCGCCGGTCCGCGAGCGGATCCGCGACGCGGTGGCCGGCGCGATCGGCATCACGCGCGAGCACGTGAGCATCAAGGCCACGCGCGGCGAGGGCATGGGCTTCGTCGGTCGCGAAGAGGGCGCGGCGGCGCTGGCCGTGGCCACCGTGGAGCGCGTCGGGGCCGGCGATCCAGCGGGGACCTAGCCGAGCGGGGGACGATCGCCCGACCGGAGACCCGAGGGCTACTTGCGAGCGCGGGCAGCCACGGCCAGCAGCGCGGCGGCGAGTCCAGCGGCGGCGGCGACCACAAACGCGGACCGGGCACCGTGACCGTGATGCGCGACCAAGCCGGCGATCGCGCTCGCGGCCCCCGTCCCGCCCGCGAACCCGGTCGACAGCCAGCCAAAGCCCTCCGCCGCGGCGCCCGGAGGCGCCCGGCGCTCGACGAGCAGCGACAGCGTCGTGAGCGCCGGATTGAGCGACACGCCGCAGAGCAGCATGAGCGCGCCCACGAGCCACGCGCTGCCGGCCGGGATCATGAGGATGGCCGCGCCCGCCAGCAGCGCGAGCAGCGCCGGTAAACGCCGAGCGGGCGGGGCGGACCAGGTCCGGCTGGCGTACGTGACCGCGCCGGCGATGCCGCCGACCGACAACAGGGCGATCAGCACACCGGACAGGGCCGGAGCTCCGTGCTCTGAGGCGAACACCGGGGTCGCCACCTCGAGGCCGCCCACCACCCCGCCGACGAGCGCCGCGATGGCCAGCAGCGCCGGCATGCCGGTCGAGCGCAACACGCCCCGACCGCGGCCGCCCTCCTCGCGGCGCGGCCGCCGAGACGGCGCGGGGGCGGCGATCGATGCGGCGAACGCGAGCGTTCCGGCCGCGGACACCGCCGCGACGCCGAGCAGCGCAACCGACGCCGACCCCAACACGATCAGGCCGGACAACAAGAGCGGACCCGCGAGGATCGAGAGCTCCTGGGTCAGGTAGACCAGGCTGTAGGCGGCGGTGCGGTCCTCCGAAGGAAAGCGCTCCCCCCAGGCCACGCGCATGGCCGTCGACACCGGCGGAAGCGCGAGGCCCGCGACCGCCCCGAGCGCGATCAACGCTGCACCCGGAGCGTGGGCCAGCGACAGGCCCACGATGGCGGCCAGCGCGCCGGGATGAACCAGGCCGCAAAGCGCCATCAGGCCGGCGCCGCCGCCGGCGTCGATCACCCGACCCTGAAGCGGCCGCGCGGCCGCCGCGGCGATCGAGAGGGCACCGAGCACCGCGCCGGCCACGGCGAGCGAGCCGACGTGCTGTCGCACCACCAGGATGATCCCGATGCCGCCAGCCCCCTGGGTGACCTGGGCGGTCAGGCCGGCGAGGGCCTGAAAGCGCACCGCTCGGTCGCCGAGGACGGTACGACCCGGGCTGCGCTCGCTCACCCCACCACCCTAGCCCGTTACGCTCTCGTGCCCATGAACCGGATCCACAACGTGCTGTGCTCATCGGGCTGGTGGTCGCGCACCGTGCGATCCGAGCTGCTGCCGTGGGGCCTGGAAGGCGTGGAACTGGGCGACGAGGTGCTCGAGGTCGGGCCCGGGTTCGGCGCGACCACCAAGGTGCTCGCCGGACGAACCGAGAAGCTCAGCGTGGTCGAGCTCGACGAGGGCTACGTGCGCCGCCTACGGTCCGAGCTTCCGGAGTCCGTTTCCGTCACCGAGGGCGATGCCACCGACCTGCCGTATCCCGACGGCCGATTCTCGGCGGTGGTCTGCTTCACGATGCTGCACCACATTCCCACCCGCGAGCTCCAGGATCGAGCGTTCGCCGAGGTGGCCCGGGTGCTGGCCCCCGAAGGAACGTTCGCCGGCACCGACAGTCTGGGCGCCGGATGGCTGTTCAAGCTGATCCACGTCGGCGACACGCTCAACCTCGTCGACCCCGGCGGGCTTCCGGCGCGCCTGAAGAGCGCCGGACTGTCCGATCCCGAGGTGGACCTTGGCGGCCGGTCGCTTCGGTTCCGCGCGCGCAAGCGAGCGTGACCTCCCGGCGCGGCGCGCCGCAGCTTCGCCGCGCCGGAACATGCGTCGGCGACTGATCCGATTCGCCTCCCCGTCCGTACTGGAGGTATCGACCACGTAGTTCCCACGCCGGCCGAGCCGGTGGAAAAGAGGAGGTGCCAGGAGTGACCGATCAGCAGCCGGGGGGCGACGGCGTGACCCGCCTGTCCTTCCTCAAGGGCTCGGCCGGCGTGGCGGCCGGAATGGCGGCCGTGGGCGTACCCGCGGCGGCGGCGATTACCACCAAGGACGCGCGCGTCGTCACGACCCCCGCGTCGCGAACCCCGCGGGAGCCCGTGATCGCGTACGTGCGCGACGCCGCGCGCGGCGAGGTGACGATCGTGTCAGGGACGAGCGAGACCACGTACCGCGACCGCGCGCTCGCGCAGCGGCTCCTCGATGCCGCTCCGCGGGACCCTTTCACGAACGGAGGTGCCAGTGTCCTCGCACCGTGAAGCGCCGGAGATCAGCAAGGACCCGGTTGCCGACAACACCGACGTCTACGCGTTCGTCAGTCCCGATAAGCCTGACACGGTCACGCTGATCTCAAACTTCGTGCCGCTCCAGGACCCGCCCGGCGGCCCGAACTTCTACGAGTTCGGAGACGACGTCCTGTATTCGATCTATGTCGACAACGATGGCGACGGTGTCCCGGAGATCTCTTTCGTGTTCCGCTTTGAGACCACTCTGCGTGACCCGAACACCTTTCTCTACAACACAGGCCCGATCACCTCTCTCGACAGCCCGAATTGGAACAAGCGCCAGTTCTACTCCGTGACCCGCGTCGACGCGGACGACACGACCGCGTTCGGGACTGCACGAAACGGCCACAGGATTCGGGCGCGCGTGCTGGGCGAGGGGCTGGCGTGCCCTCCGTGCAACATCGGCCCTCGCTCGACGCCGAACTACGCCGCGCTCGGTCAGGCGGCCGTGCACCCCCTTCCCGGCGGCGTGCAGGTGTTCGCCGGTCAGCGCAACGAAGGTTTCTACGTCGACCTCGGGGCGATCTTCGACCTCGGGGACCTGCGGCCGTTCCAGAACCTGCATCTGATCCCGACCCCGGCTGCACCGGGGGTGGACGCAACCAAGAACCTGAACATCCACACGATCGCGATGCAGATCCCGATCTCGCAGCTGACCGCGAACGGCTCGAGGCCGAAGAGCGCGAGCGACGGCTCCGCGGTGATCGGGGTGTGGAGCGCCGCGAGTCGCCGCAAGGTGCGAGTCATCGACCGCGGGGAAGACGAGGACGCCAAGGCCGGGCCGTGGATCCAAGTCTCCCGCCTGGGCAACCCGCTGTTCAACGAGGTGATCGTGCCGCTCGGGCAGAAGGACCGGTGGAACGCGCTGTATCCCGCCGACGACAAGCAGTTCGCGCAGTTCGTCCAGCACCCGGAGCTCGCCCGCCTGCTGCCGGTGCTCTATCCGGGGGTGTTCCCGCATCTGGCCGCCCTCAGTGCGCCGCGGGCGGACCTCGTGGCGATCCTGCTGACCGGGCTTCCCTCGGGCATCGTGCCCGGGTTTCAGAACTTCACCGGGCCCGTGCTCGCCGATCAGCTGCGGCTGAACACGGCGATCCCGCCGACCACCTCGAACCCCAACCGGTTCGGCATCCTCGGCGGCGACCTCGCGGGGTTCCCGAACGGAAGGCGCGTGTTCGACGACGTGGTCAGCATCGAGCTGCGGGCCATCGCCGGCGTGACGTTCGCGCTGGTGGACCGCTCTTTCACGCCGGACGCGGCGGCCGGAGAGCTGACCGAGGGGCTCATCCCTGCGCCCGGGCGCTACCAGGCCACGTTCCCGTACCTCGCGCCCGCACTCGACGGGTTCGACAATCCGCCCAGTTAGCCAGCGGCCAGACCATGCACGAGATCTACTCCGCGCGCAAGCACCCGGAATTCGTGGTGCTCGACATCGGGGGCGATATCGGAGCGCTGATCGTCCACGCCGACGAGCACATGCAAGGCGTCGAGGTCGAGATCAGCCCGGCCGGCGACGATCTGGCTCTCAGCCACAAGGAGGTGCTCGAGCGCTCCATCGATGGCCGCCCCGCGTTCACCGCCGTGTTCGATGGGCTCGCCGCCGGCGCCTACACGCTGTGGGTGCGCGGTGAGGCATGGAACCGGGGGGTCTCGGTCGCCGGCGGAGCGGTCGCCGAGCTCGACTGGAGAGCGATCTAACTCGCTGTTCAACCAGCCGTACGCGCGCCGGGAACCACTAGTGGGGCTCCCGGAAACGTTTCGCCCGTAATGCCGGACCGGATGACCGCCAGGCTTCGTCCTCGGATCCTCGTGTAGCGCTGCTACACGTCGGATCCTGCGTCCTCGCCTGACGGCCCCCGGTCTCGACCTTCCGGGCGAAACGCTTCCGGTCGACCCACTAGGGTTGCCCGATCGTGCGAGTCATCTCGCTGCATGACACCCGAACCGGCAGGTTGCAGGTCCTGGAGCCCAGAGAGCCGGGCAAGATCGGCATCTACGCCTGTGGCCCCACGGTCTACGGGCGGATCCACGTGGGCAACGCACGTCCGTTCGTCGTCTTCTCGCTGCTCAAGCGGTTCCTCGTCCACGAGGGATACGAGGTGACCTTCGTGGCCAACATCACGGACATCAACGACAAGATCTATGCCGCGGCGCAGAAGGAAGGGATCGAAAGCGAGCAGCTCGCGCTTTCGATGACCGACGCATACATCACGGACACCGACGCCCTCGGGCTCGGGCGGCCGGACTACGAGCCGCTCGCCAGCCAGACGATCGATGAGATCATCGAGCTGATCGGGTGGCTGATCGAGCGTGGGCATGCCTACGCCGCGGACGGCGACGTCTACTTTCAGGTGCGCAGCTATCCCGAATACGGCGAGCTGTCCCACCGCAACGTCGACGACATGGACCAAGGGGAAGGAATCGACGGAGCGGAGCGCAAACGCGACCCGCTCGATTTCGCCCTCTGGAAGGCACGGAAGCCGGGCGAGGACACGGCCTGGGACTCTCCCTGGGGAAAAGGGAGGCCGGGATGGCACATCGAGTGCTCGGCGATGGCCGAGGCGATCCTCGGGCTCGGTTTCGAGATCCACGGGGGCGGCGAGGACCTCATCTTCCCCCACCACGAGAACGAGGCCGCGCAGACGTTCGCGGCGCACGGAGTCCCGCTGGCCCGGATGTGGGTGCACAACGGAATGGTCCGGCTCGACCAGGCGAAGATGGCCAAGTCCGTCGGCAACGTGTTCGTGCTCCACGAGGCGCTCGAGCAGTACGGGCGCGATGCGCTCATCGTGTACTTCTGCGGCGGCCACTACCGCCAGCCGATCGAGTTCGACGATGAGCGGCTGAGCGAGGCGAGGGAGCGCGGCAGAGGGATAGCGGAGGCCGCCCGGCGCCGGCTTGAGCCGGGCGATTCCCCCGTCTGGTCGGGGGCGCTGCGCGAGCGGTTCTTCGACGCGCTGGCCAAGGACTTCAACACACCTCGAGCGCTGGCGGCGGTAGCCGAGTGGGTGCGCGAGGCCAACCGGTCCGAGCAACGCGTCGGCGACCGGGACCTGCGCGAGATGCTCGGGGTGCTCGGGCTCGAGAACCTGCTCGACGTCGCGCCGGCGGAGATTCCGCCGGAGGTGATCGAACTGCGCGATCTGCGCGAGCGGGCGCGCGCCGAGCAGGACTACGCGCGGGCCGATCGCCTGAGAGAGGAGATCAAGAGCCTGGGCTGGGAGGTCCGCGACGGCCCAGAGGGCGCCGAGCTGCTGGCCGTCAGGTGATCATCTACGGCCGCAACCCGGTGTGGGAGGTGATCCGCGGCCCGCGCGCGATACGGCGGGTGTGGGCGACCAAGAACGCGGCGCGCGAACCGTGGCTGCCCCAGGTCGGCGTCGACGTGGTCATCGCCACCGCCGAGGAGGTGGAACAGCGGTGCGGGTCGAGCGAGCACCAGGGGATGTGCGCCGAGGTGTCGGCCTTTCGCTACGCCGACGGGGCCGATGTCCTGGCCGCCGGCCGTACGCTGATCGTGGCCCTCGACCAAATCCAGGATCCCCAGAACCTCGGTGCGATCTGCCGCACGGCAGAGTGCGCCGGCGCTACCGCCGTGGTGATCCCCGAACGACGCTCGGCGGAGGTCACGGCGGCCGTGTGCAAGGCGTCGGCGGGCGCCGTCGAGCACCTGCCGATCGCGCGGGTTCGCAACCTGGCCGATTTCCTGACCGAGGCCAAGAACTCCGGCAGCTGGTGCTACGGGGCCGACCCGCACGCGTCGGTCGCTCACGACAGCGTCGACTACAACGGCAGTGTGGTGATCGTCCTTGGGTCCGAGGGTCGGGGCCTGCGTCCGCGAGTCGCCACCACCTGTGACGCCCTCGTTTCGATCCCCGTGCGGGGCCGCGTGGGATCGCTGAGCGTGAGCGCGGCAGCGGCCGTGCTGCTGTACGCGGCGGCGGCGCGTCGCACCTGAAACCGGTGCGGGCCCTTGACAGACGAGCATTGCTATGTCAAGCTGCCGCGCCGGGAGATAAGGGTCAACTGAAGCTTTACGCTGCTGCGGTTGACCAGGTGCGGCGCAAAGGGGAGGTAAGGCGCCACGAAATCCATTCGAGCGGCTCCCGGCCGGCTCGAGAAGGGACGTCTCGTGGCTCGACTCTCCACCAGTTCTCACCCTCATCCTCAGGTGGAGGATGGGTATCTGATTGCACTGGCGAAACAGGGGCACCCAGATGCGTACGACCACATCGTCCGGCGTTATTACGGCTTCGTACGGCTCAAGGCCTCGTCCTACTTCCTGGCCGGCGGGGATTCCGACGATCTCATCCAGGAGGGGCTCGTCGGTCTGTACAAGGCGATCCGCGACTACCGAACGGACCGTGAATCGAGCTTCCGCAACTTCGCGGAGCTGTGCATCACCCGCCAGATCATCACCGCGGTGAAGACCGCCACCCGAAACAAGCACAGCCCGCTCAACCAGTACGTCTCGTTCTCCAGCAGTCCCGCCGGGGCCGCTGGCGACACCGAGCCCACGCTCGACGAGATCCTTCCGGGGTCTTCCGTTCATGACCCGGTCAACCAGGTGATCTCCTCCGAGGAGCTGCGGGCGCTCGTCGCCTGCATCTCGACCGCGCTCTCCGAGCTCGAGTCGCGAGTCCTGGCCTTGTATCTCGACGGCCACTCTTACGAAGAGGTCGGCCGGCGGATCGGCTGTGACTGCAAGACGGTCGACAACGCCCTCCAGAGGGTCAAGCGCAAGGTCGGCCAGCACCTGGCCGAGCGCAGCGTGGCCGCGTAGTCATTTTCAATCCGCGATCGGACCGAGTAGAGGCTCGTATCCGTACGTGTCGAATGCCCGGAAGCTCGAGAACTCCGAGTGATCGGGCCCATGGAAGTCGGAGGATCCCGTGCTCAGGAGGCCGAGCTGCTGGCAGCGTTCGGTCAGCAGCCGCACCTGGTCGGGGCCGTGCATCGGGTAGAAGCACTCGATCCCATCGATTCCCTGCGCGTGCATGCGGTCGATGCCCTGGAGCACCTCCTCTCGGCCGGCGCCCGTCCAGAAGGGATGGGCCCACACCGCGAGTCCGCCCGCCTCGTGGACGGCGGCGATCGACTCGCGCACGCTCGGCGAGCTGCGGGGGCGGAAGCCGGGCCGGCCTTCGATGAGGTAAGCCTCCAGAAACGCCGAGGAATCCATCAGGCCCTCGGCGTCCAACCGAGAAGCGTTGGCAGGTGCCGCAAGGACCGCCTGGGCGAGGTGAGGGCGCCCGATCGACTTGCCCTCGGCCGCTCGGCGTCGCAGGAGATCCTCGTCGAGCTCGAAGCCAAGCTCGGTCAGCGCCTGCGCCATCGCGGCCGCCCGACGCCTGCGGTGGGTGCGATATTCCTCGAGCCGCTCGGAGAGCCGAGGATCGCGGTCATCGATGAGATAGCCGAGGATGTGATGGTCCGTGCCGTTTTCGTCGAACGCCGAGATCTCGACCGCTGAGACCAGGTGAACGCCGAGCTCGCCGGCGGCGGCGCGAGCCTGCGGAACACCGTCGACCGTGTCGTGGTCGCTCAGGGCCAGGAGCTCCACCCCGGCGGCCACGGCGACCGCAACCACTTCCCGCGGGGCGAGGGCGCCGTCGGAGTGGTGCGAGTGGCTCTGGAGGTCGAACGTTGGGGGGATTGCTATAAGTCCTGTGGAGTTTGGGCAAATCCCAAAACGAAGGAGCTGCGAAGACGATGAGCGCGCATTCCCACGCTGAACAAGAGCACACCGGGCCGGGGTACGCGTCGGTGCAGGACGCCCGCGAGCAGCCCCCGGAGGAGTTCGTCTACGTCGCCGCCCTGTACGAGGGAACGGGAATCAACCGTCCCGATTTCATCGCGGTCGTCGACGTGAATCCGAGCTCCCCGAGCTACGGCCAGATCGTCCACCGCACCGAGATGCCCAACATCGGCGATGAGCTGCATCACTTCGGATGGAACGCGTGCTCCTCGGCGTGCCACTCGCAGCTGAAGCGCGACACGATGATCGTCCCGGGCGTGCGCTCTTCGCGGCTGCACATCATCGACATCTCAGAGCCGCGGACGCCTCGGATCAAGAATGTGATCGAGGGCGAGGAGGTCAAGGAGAAGCTCGGCCTGAGCGCGCCGCACACCGTGCACTGCATGCCGGGCGACATCATCACGATCTCGATGCTCGGGGACGCTGACGGCAACCTGCCGGGCGGGTTCGCCGTGCTGGACGCCCGCGACTTCTCGATCGCCGAGCGCTGGGAGCGCGAGAAGAACGGCCAGGAGTTCATGTACGACTTCTGGTATCAGCCGCGCCTGAACACGCTCATCTCGAGCGAATGGGCCTCGCCGAACACCTTCCTCGAGGGGTTCAACCCCGCCGACGTGGCGGCCGGCAAGTACGGGCGCAGGCTCCACTTCTGGGACCTGGAGCGCCACGCGAAGGTCCAGACGCTCGATCTTGGCGACGAGGGATGGATCCCGCTCGAGATCCGCTGGCAGCACGACCCGGACTCCGCGCAGGGGTTCGTGGGTGCGACGCTGTCCAGCAACATCATTCGCTTCCACCGCGACAACGGCAGCTGGGCCGCAGGAAAGGTGATCGACATCCCCAACGAGGAGCTGCAGGGCTGGCCCCTCGAAGGCGGCGTCCCCGGACTGATCACCGACCTCGTGTTGTCGCTCGACGACAAGGACCTGTTCTTCTCAAACTGGCTCCACGGTGACGTTCGCCACTACGACGTGTCGGATCCGTCCAACCCGCAGCTGCGCTCGCAGGTGTGGCTGGGGGGGTTGCTCGGCCGCGACGGGGGTCACCCGAAGGCGCGTCGTCCGCTGAATGGCGGCCCGCAGATGATCCAGAACTCGCTCGACGGCAATCGCGTCTACGTCACGAACTCGCTGTTCTCGACTTGGGACAACCAGTTCTATCCCGGAATCGAGGGGTGGCTGGTGAAGCTGGAGCGCCAGCCGGACGGCAAGTACACGCTCGACCCGGACTTCTTCGTCGACTTCCACGAGCAGGCCGACGGAGCCCGGCCCCACGAGATCCACCTCCCGAGCGGCGACTGCACCACAGAGATCTTCCAGTAGCCCCGCCTGCTCGGCGAGCGGGATCGGGCGGCCGGCGAGGTCTCATCCGCCTGACGGGCCCCGCCAGGCCCGTCAGGCGGAAGCTGCGATGTCGTGCAGCAGCTCCGACAGAGAATCAGGCGTCGAGAACATCGGCCAATGGCCGGTCGCAAGCTCACGGAACTCCCAGTCCCCTTTGGAGAAGACGGCGGCCCGCGGGTCGCCCTCCTGCATCAGGCGGCGCACCAGCTCGGCCGTCATCCCGCCGGCGGTGCAGAAGATCGCCTCGTGTCGCTCGGCCCGGGCGGCTCCGCCATTCTTCAAGCGCAGCGGCGTGGTGAACGTCGCGTACGGCTGTGGCGTTCCACGTTCCCGGAACGCTCGGAGGTGCTCGTCGTTCAAACCAGCGATGCTTCCGTATGTGCCGGGGGCGAGCGTGGCGCGATCGGGAACCGGCCAGCGCCAGCCATCGCCGCGCTCATCGACATCGCGTCGTTGCCGTTCGCGCATCTCCGGCGGCTGGACGTCGGTGAGCGCCATACCGTCTGGAATCGGTGAGGTGTCCAGGTACACGCAGCTGTGGAGGCGGGGTGCGCTCCGGTCCTCGACTCCGGTGATCACGATGCCGGCGTAGCTGTGCCCGACGAGCACGACCCGATCGAGATCCTCGTACTCGAGCAGGTTCACGACGTCGTTGATGTGAGTGTTCAGGTCGACGCTCGGGCCGGCGAGATGTACCCGTTCGCCGAGCCCCGTGAGCGTCACCGGGTAGACGTCGTGTCCGCGGCCCCGCAAGTCGCGCCCGACGTCCCGCCACGCCCAGCCCCCGAGGCAGGCCCCGGGGACGAGAACAATCGGTGACGGGCCCACCGTCAAGCGCCGACGAACGCGGGCTGGCGCTTCTCGACGAACGCCGCCGCCCCCTCGACGAAGTCCTTGCTGCGCCCGAGGGCGTGCTGGAGCTCGGCCTCGAGCTCGAGCTGAGCCTCCAGATCGCCGTAGATGAACCGGTTGAGCGCCTGCTTGGAGCTGGCGTATGAGCGCGTGGGCCCGGCCGCGAGCCGACCGATGAGTGCCTCGGCCTCGGTCAACAGCTCCGCGTCGGGATGAATCCAGTTGATCAAGCCCCACTCGAGCGCCTGCGCCGCCGGGACGCGCTCGCCGAGCAACGCCATCTGGAACGCGCGCGCCTTGCCGATGGCGGGAGGCACGAACGCGGTCGAACCTCCGTCCGGCATCAGGCCGATGTTCACGAACGCCAGGCCGAAGAAGGCCGACTCGGCGGCGAGCACGAGGTCGCACGCGAGCGCCAGCGAGCAGCCGATCCCCACGGCAGGCCCGTTGACCGCCGCGACCACGGGCTTGGGGAGGCGGCGCACGCCCGCGATTACGGGGTGGTAGACCTCGTGGAGTTCGCGCCGGATGTCGGGCATCCCGTCCTCGGCGGGATGAAATCCGGCCTTCAGGTCCGCGCCCGAGGAGAATGCTCTCCCCGCACCGGTCACGAGCACGGCGCGGATCGACTCCTGTGCCGCGTCGCCTTCGATGACGTCCTTCAGCTCGCGGCCGAACTGGTCGGTCCACGCGTTGAGGGTGTCGGGACGGTTCAAGGTCAAGCGGCCCACCCCCCCAGACTGCTCCCAGATCACGGTCTCGTAGCTCAAGCTCGACCTCCTTGCTGTGTGGTGTGCGGGTGCGTGACCCTCAGCCGCGCGCCTTGCGCTCGCGCTCGCGAAGCTTTTCGATTACCTGGGCCACGCGCCGCTCACGTGTCTCCTCGCGTTTAGCCTCCCGCACGGATCGGGCGTACTCCTTGCGGTAGGTGTAGGAGAGTGAGTCAAAGATCTGGCGCAGCGGTGGCTGCGTCGCCAGCGCCGCGGCGAGCGGTTCAGGCACCTCGACCTCGCGGCGAGCGTCGTCGAACTCGAGTTCGACCTCGACCGTGTCGCCCGCCTGCACCTCGGCCGCCTCGCGGACCGCGCGGCTCAAGCCGATCATCGACTCTCCGCGCATGCGGGCGACGGTCGTGCGCCACGTGTAGCCGTTGACGGTCGCCGCCACCGGAAAGCGCTTGGCGCCCTCGCCGACCGCGGCCACCTGGTCGTCGTCGAGCACCACGGCCGCGGCCGGACCGCGCGCCATGAGCGTGGCGGTGAACCGAATCGACCCCACCGCGCGATTTTCGCATCTGGCCGAGCTCAAGCACGCGTCGCCTCACCTCGGCCGGGCAGCCAGGGCGACCTCGCGCGCCGTGCGGATGAACGCCTCGACCGCAGGGCGCAGGTGCCGAGGATTCCAAGCCAGAGACACCAGGGCCCGCTCGGCGTCCGTCACCTCGACATAGGCCACGTCGGCTCGGGGATAATGGCGCGCCACGGAGGCGGGAACCAGGGAGATCCCTTGCCCGGTTGCCACCAGGGTGAGGATCTCCTGCACGCTGGCGGCCTCGGCTGCGACGCGTCCGGGGAGTCCGTGGCGTCGCTGCTCGTCCAGCCATCGCGCCGGCGAGCCCGATCCGGGGACAACCGGATTGGTGATGAACCTCTCCTCGCGCAGCTCCGAGAACGTCAGCGAAGCACGAGCCGCGAGCCGATGCTCGCTCGGGAGCGCGACCATCCGGGGCTCGCGAGCGATCACCTCGACCTGCACCTCGGCCTGGCCGCACTGCAGCCGAGTGAACGCCACGTCGACGTTGCCGCCGATGACGTCGTCGAGGCGGCCGAGCAGGAGCTCGCGGACCGAGATCCGGACCGCGGGGTGCTCCTCGGAGAAGGCACGGAGCGCGTGTGGCAGGAGGGTGCCGGCCGCGGATCCGTAGAAGCCGATCGTAAGCTGCTCCGATCCGGCCGCCCGAGTCGCCCGCACCGTCTGGTGCGCCTCAGCCAGCAGCCGGCGTCCCTCGGTGAGCAGCACCTGCCCGGCGGGGGTGAGGGCGACGTGGCGGCTGGTTCGGTCGAGCAGGGTCACGCCGAGCTGATGCTCGAGGCGACGAACCTGCTGACTGAGCGACGGCTGGGCGATGTGCAGGCGAGCGGCGGCGCGGCCGAAGTGAAGCTCTTCGGCCACGGCCACGAAGTAGTGCACCAGCCGCAGGTCTGGACGATCGATAGGCGCAACCTACCGATGTAGCGCCAGCTTGTCTTGGACTCCGGAGTGCGATGGCGCCAGGATTGCGCCGCCCATGGAAAGGAGAACTCATGTACAGCGAGACCACCACGCCGGCGGCCGAGACGTTCGTGCTTCCGGGCGAAGCCGTGTTCCCGGAGAGCGTCGGCACCGACGAGGACACCGGTGACGCATACGTTGGCAGCCTCGCCGACGGCGCGCTCTATCGCCTGTCAAGCGGCGATCGGGTGGAGCTGTGGTCGCCCCCGGGTGAGGACGGGCGCAGCTCCGTAGCGGGGGTGAAGGTGGACAAACTGAGACGGCTGTGGGCTGCCGGGGGCTACGACGGCACGCTATGGGTATATGACCTCGCCAGCCGCAGGCTGCTCGCGGGCTTGGACATCGGGGGCCGCCCCTCGTGTGTCAACGACATCGCATTCGGTCCCCGTGGCGAGGCGTACGTCACCGACTCGCTCATATCCATTCTGTTCCGCTCCGGCGGAGAGCCTCCGTCACTCGAGCCCTGGGTCGACCTGGCCGAGCAGGGCGTGCCGTGGGCCGAGGGACTGAACCTCAACGGGATCGTCCTCGCACCCGACGGGCGTCACCTGGTGGCCTGCCAGACGAACCTGGGCCGGTTCTGGCGCATCGCGCTGGAGAACGGGGAAGTTCAGGAGGTGGCGCTCGATGGCGGTCCGCTCGAGCACAGCGACGGAATGGCGATCTCCGGCTCGAACCTGTATGTCGCCGTCAATGCCCGGAACATGATCGCCGTTATCGACCTCGCGGCAGACGGCTCGAGGGGTCGCATCACGACGACGTTGCACAGCGAGCAGTTCGCGTTTCCGACCGCGGTCGCCCTCGCCGGCGACCGTCTGCTGGTCGTAAACGGCCAGCTCGACAAGATGGGCGCAAGCCCGCAACTCCCGTTCACCGTGCTCGTGATACCCACCCCGCGATGACCCGAGGAAGCGGCTGCCGATGCCACGAAGCGGGCGCTCTGGGCTAGCCAGGGGCCATCAGGCGGCGATCGGCGCGCGCCGCGCCGGCGCCCGGTCGCGCCGGTGGACGATCAGCGGCACTCCGTGACGGGGTCCGATCGTCGGCATCTGGCGGATCCGCAACCGATAGCCGGGCTCGAGCTCGAATTCGAAGCGCTGCAGCAGCGCGCTCGCTATCGCCTTGATCTCGAGCTTGCCAAAGCGCATCCCGATGCAGATCCGCGAGCCGGCCCCGAACGGCACGTATGCCCCCTTCGGGAGCGCCGCCTTGGCCGCCGGAGCGAAGCGCTCGGGACGGAACTCGTCCGGCTCTGGGAACACGTGCGCCAGACGATGCGAGACCCAGGAGCTGTAGTTGACGTAGGCACCCCCGGGCACTGTCTTGCCGGCGAACTCGTATGTCTCGATCGACTTGCGCGCGCCGATCCAGGCGGGCGGATACATGCGCAGCGTCTCGTCCTGGACCATCTCCAGGAGCTCCAGCTTGCCTCCCATCAACAGCGCCGCATCGGGCCGCTCACCGCCGAGGACGCCCTCCTGTTCCTCGCGCAGCGCGGCGGCGACATCCGGATGGCGGGCGAGCTCGTAGAACATGAATCCGACGGTCGAGGTCGTCGTGTCGTGCCCGGCGAACAACAGCGTCATCACCTCATCGCGGATCTGCCGATCGTTCAGGCGGTTGCCGTCCTCGTCGGTGGCATCGATCAGCAAGCTCAGTATGTCCTCGCCTCGCTCGCCGCTTCGTCGCCGCCGCGCGATCTCCTCGAAGATGATCGCGTCGAGCGTCCGGCGCGCCTTCTGCATCTGTGCGTAGGGAGTGCCCGGCCCGCGCAGCACCTGGAGCCAGTAGGCGCGCGCCCAGAACCCAAGACCCTGCTCGAAGTTCCGCGCGATGTCGACCTGGGCGCCGGCGGCGTCGGGATTGAAGCCGAACAGCGCCCGCATCGCGATTCTGAGCGCCAGCCGCCGCGTCCAGTGGTAGATGTCGATCCGGGAGCCGTCGCGCCATCCCTCGAGTGCGCGGTCGATCTCCTCGTCCATGGTTGCGAGCGCGGCGGCAATCGTTTCGTGGTGGAACGCGGGCAGCATGATGCGGCGCGAGCGGTGATGAAACTCGCCGTCGATCGTCAGCAGACCGTCGCCGAGCAGCGCGGTCAGATCGCCCATGTGTCCTTCGCGCCAGGTGAAGTTGTCCGCGTGGGAGACCGTGATGTAGTGGTTGGCCTCCGGGCCGATCATGAAAACGCTGTTGCCGTGGAACACCCGCATGGTGAAGACCGGGCCGAAGCGCTCATACGCATCGAGCAGCAGCGACAGCGGATCGCGGGCGAACCCGCGCGTTCGCCGCACGCTGAACCGCGTCTCGCCCGGCGGGAATGGGACCTCGACGCGCCGTTCGGCGAGAAGGTCGCCTGACAACCGCCGCACGGGATTGAAGGACATCGGCGCCGGTCCGACTAGGCCCATGCGGCAAGCGTAGCTCCCGCTACATCGTGTTGAAGCAGCCGTAGATCGTGTACAGCGGGTTAACCACGTTGTGTCCCTGCGAGTCGCGCATCAACTGCTGGCCGATGAACGCCGGCGGGGACTGGGCCTTGTAGCAGCCGTCCGACTGGACGCTGACGTCATAGGTCACCGGCGTCGGTTGCGGGGGCAGCGAACCCGCGGTCGGGATCAGCACGTTGAGCGTGCAGATCCAGTCCCCCGGGCCCCGGGAGGTGCTGCCCCGGCGGCTGCAGCTCGGCAGCACGATGTTGAGCCTGGCCCCCGGCGCGACGGGTCGTCCCAACTCGCGTTGCTGGAGGATCGTGAGCCGGTTGAAGGTCGGGATCAGGTCGGCCTGCAGCCGCGTCGCGGTGACGCCAACCGGACCCCAATTGCCGGCGATCGCGAGCAGCGCGATCAGCCCGACGAGCGCGCCCGCGACGCGGACCGGCATCGCCCACCCTGGCCGGCGGTTTGCCGGCGTCCCGGCGAAGTCGCGCCGGCCCAGGATGGCCCAGGCGGCGCTCAGGCACGCCGCGGTCCACAGGACGCTGACGATCACCCCGACGAGCAGCGGTCCGTAGAAGGGGTGAGCATCGAACAGGGCATGCCACCCACCGAACGCCGAGCCCACCAGCAGCATGTGCATCCAGATCCCGGAGCCGACCAGGAGCAGCAGCTGCATCGCAAGCGCGACGAGACCCGGGCCGATCACCCCCATGATGCCGTTGCGAGTCGCGATCGAGAACAGCACGGCGAGACTCCCGAACGCGAGCGCCGGGAGTATGCACTCGAGCCAGCTGATGAGCACCAGCGCGAGTGACTTGCCGGACGAGAACAGCGTTCCGCTCAGGCTGACGAGGGGCTGATCTCCGACCAGGAGCACACCGGCGAGAAGGCTCGAGACGGCGGTCAGCACGACCAGGCCGATCAGGAAGGTGGCCGCGGCGAGGAGCTTTCCGAAGAACACGTCCCTGCGCGTGACCGACCGGGTGAGCACGAGCTTCCAGGTCCCGTATCGGTCCTCGGAGGAGAACATGTCGCCCGCCACAATCCCGGCGATGATCGGAAAGCCCCAGGAGCCGGTGAACGCCAGCAACACGAGCGAGACGGCAAACCCCGAGGAGTGGACCCAGACGCCGTAGAGCGTGTCGGTGGGGCTCCCGCTCTGCACCTTGAGGATGCCCGTGAACACGAACGGACCCACCAGGCAGATCAGCGCCACCAGCCGGATCGCCAGCTGGGAGGCCAGTTTGCGCCGCTCCGTGCGATACACGCGCCGCACCGCTCCCTCCGTCCGCCC
The DNA here is from genome assembly GCA_019244745.1 of Solirubrobacterales bacterium. GTDB lineage: Bacteria > Actinomycetota > Thermoleophilia > Solirubrobacterales > Solirubrobacteraceae > Palsa-465. The sequence continues at coordinate 18,076 of JAFASF010000257.1, forward strand.
GAATCCCGGGAGGGACAGCGCTGCCGCGCCCGTTGCGCCCGTGCTGGTCACGTTTCCGCGAACGCTCGCTCTTCGCGCCCTGCGGGCTTATTCGGATCAACGCTGGGCTCGGCCGTAAGCGCGTAGAACATGGACTCGAGGGGACTGATCAGCAGCTCCAGGCGGCGGACCGCCACGCCGGCGTCCCCGAGCGCGAGCGCGAACGGGTCCAGACATCCCTCTTCGGCGCTGAGGACGAGGCCACCGTCGCGCGCGGGCACCGCGCGGATCCCTTCCCGGCGCTCGGCCACTTCCAATGCGCGGGGGTCGTCGCTCGTCCCGAGCGCGTACGTGGAAGCCTGAGCGCGGGCTTGTAACTCCCCGCCCGTTCCGTCCCACACCACCCGCCCGCGGCGCAGCACCGTGAAGCTGTCACAGACGTTCTCGACCTCGCCGATCTGGTGGCTGGAGAGCACGATCGCCGCCCCACCTGCGGCCAGCTCGCGAACCAGCTCTCCCACCTCGCGCACGCCGGCCGGGTCAAGGCCAGCGGTGGGCTCATCGAGGAGCAGCAGCCGGGGTGCACGCAGCAACGATGCGGCGATACCGAGGCGCTGTTTCATTCCGGTCGAGTAGCCGCTCAGGCGATCGCCGGCGCGCGCGGCGAGGCCGACCCGTTCCAGAACAGAGACGATTCTCGCGCTTGCCTCGCCGCCGTCCAGCTCGGCCAGCAGTTCGAGGTTCACGCGGCCCGACAGATAGGGATAGAAGCTCGGATCCTCGACGAATCCCGCCACCCCGGCGAGCGCGGACGGATCGGAGGTGTCGAGAGGCCGGCCGAACAGCTGTACCGAGCCGGCGTCGGCTCGCACGAGCCCGAGCAGGATCCGGAGCAGGGTCGTCTTGCCGGCGCCGTTTGGACCCAGCAACCCCCGCACCTCGCCCTCCTCGACGGTCAGGTCGACGGCGTCGAGCGCGCAGGTCGACTCGAAGTGCTTAGCGAGGCCGCTAGCACGAACCGCTGCCACGATGGGACACCTTACTGACCGAAGACACCCGTGACGGGAACACGAGCGCGGCGTCAAGGTTGCGACGGCCACCGGGCGGGCGACGCTTTCGAGTAGCCTGCGGTCATGGATCCCGAGCGCGCGCGCGAGTTGCTCGAACGCGAGCGCACCCGCGTCGAAGAATCGCTGGCCGCTCTCCAGCGCGAAGGACCGCTGGAGGGCGACGAGCGCCTCGAGCCGGGCGACGTGGATTCAGAGGATCTCTACCAGGACGAGTTCGACGCCGGCCGCATCGAGGATCTCCGCCGCCAGCTCGCCGCCGTTCAGCGCGCCGAGGAGCGGCTCGCGGCCGGCACCTACGGGCTCTCGGTGGTGAGCGGCAATCCGATCCCGGACGCGCGACTCGAGGCGCTACCGACGGCCGAGACCACCATCGAGGAGTCGGAGCGCTACGGTCCCTGACCGAGCTGGCCGGACGCTGACGCTACTCACCGCGCCAGACCGGCGGGCGCTTCTCTAGGAACGCGGTCATTCCCTCCTGCGCGTCGGCGGCGAGCGCGTTTTCGGTCATGACCACCTTGCAGTGCTCGTACGCGCCGTGCTCCGTCTGGTCCACCTGGGAGTAGAAAGCGCGCTTTCCGGTGGCGACGGTGTAGGAGCTCGAGCGCGCGATCGCGTCGATCAGCTCTAGCACCGCGGAGTCGAGCTCCTCGGCGGGCACCACTCGGTTTATGAGCCCCCAGTCGAGCGCGGTGGCCGCGTCGATCGGCTCCCCGGTCAGCAGCATCTGCATCGCCCGCTTGCGGCCCACCGCGCGGGACACCGGCACCATCGGGGTGGTGCAGAACAGGCCGATGTTGACGCCGGGCGTCGCGAAGCGCGCCTCGTCGGCGGCGACCGCCAGATCGCAAGCGGCTACGAGCTGACAACCGGCCGCCGTCGCAATCCCCTGCACCTTGGCGATCACGGGCTGGGTCAGCTCGTGGATTGTCTCCATCATCAGCGTGCAGACACCAAACAGCTCGCGGTAGAACGACTCCTCGCGCCCGATCATCTCAGATAGATCGTGTCCGGCGGAGAAGGCCGCTCCGGCCGCCTCGATCACGATGGCGCGCGTGTCGCCCTGGGATGACGCCTCGCGGAGGGCTGCGATGACCTCGTCCATGAGCTCCAACGAGAGCGCGTTTCGCTTTTCGGCGCGGTTGAGGGTGATCCACGCCGCGTGGTCGTGCGAGGAAACGAGGACATTCCGATAGCCGGTGCCGGATACGGTGCTCACGGCATTGAGCTTACCGGTCGGCGAACACATGGCCCGGATTCAGCTCGGCCACCTTATCTCGAGCGGCGCCGGAGTGTCATAGCGGGCGGCGTACTCGTGCATGCCCCGCAGCTCCTCGGGGGGCTCGCCGCACAGCAGCCACTGCGAGTGCGGGCACGGCTGGAGGTGCCCCGCATCGGTGAGCGAGCGGATGGCGGACGTCACCGAGGGACGGTGCGCGCCGACGACGAGCCCGAGCAGGTTGTGGGTGAGCGGAAGCGGGATCTTGATGCCGCGAGGCGTCACCCGGCCCCAGCGGTCGGCGAAGTGCCAAAGCACGAGCATCAGGCGATCATCGACCCGGCGCATGTGGCAGACGGCCAGGTGAAACGACAGCCAGTAGACGCGCAGCATGGCTCGCCGGGCAACGGCGGCGGGGATCTCCGGCCAGCGGGCCACCCGCGCGGCGAACGCTCGATCGAGCACCGCCAGCCGCAGAGACTGTGCCACCTGCCAACTGACCTCTGTGTTCACCGAGGTCTCCGCCCCGACCCTCAGCCATGGCTGCGTGACGTCGCCCGGCCCCAGCAGCTCCGCGCACGAGCGTTCTCCGACCGTGACCTTTCGGACGAGCAGCCCGTCGACCACCAGAAGCCCGAGGCTCCCGACGGCGTCAAAATCGTCGTCCGAGGCGTGCCAGGGACCTTTTGGGTAGTGCACGATTCGGGCGACAGCGTGCCTCTGTGCCACCGCGAACTCATCGGGCGAGAGATCCTCGCCCAGATCCGGATCGCGATCGAGCACCGAACCAGCAGAAACCGACGTCATCCTTGGCCCTCCGCTTATCGGCTGATCGTAGACCTGTGCGCCCTGTTATGACCGCTCGGCGCACAGATGATCGAGATGACAGATGGCGAGAACCCGCATGACCGATCGGCTCGGCCGCACTACGCGCACGCCCGATCGCCGTTCACCCATCAGGTCCAGCGCGTTCTCCAGGGCATGCACCAACTGCGCGTCGGCAAACGTGACGCCCTCGAGGTCTACAACGAGACGCTCCGGCCGCTCATCCACGGCACCGGCGATGGCCTCGTGCAACAGGTCAGCCGTCGCGAGGTCGAGCTCACCGGCGACGCGGATGTGCGCGGTCCCCCCGGCCTGCGGCAGACGCTGAACCCGCATCCGATTCCTTGCCGCGTAGATCCATTGCGGCGGATTGTTAACGTCGCTTCTGGCCGGGCCTAACTGGGGTGTCTGCACGCTGACATTCGTGGTCCCGGCGCATACCGTCGCCCGCCAGCCCGCGCAACCGGGACGGTATTTCGGCTACGAGCGTGGCGGTGCGGATGAGGCGGACGCCCTGCGCGCCTCCTCCTCGTAGGGGTTGCGCGCGTACCCCGATCGCAGATAGGAGAGGGGCATCCGCAACGGGCGATGCTGCATCTGCCAGACGTGGCAGAGCTCGTGGCATATCAGCTCGTCGTCCGTGATGAGGTCAGCCGAGCGGAGGAGGATGAGGTTCCACATCGCATAGCCGTCGAAACGGCGAAACCACGGCAGCCGGAAGAGCCAACCCGGGGCGACGATCCGCACGCGGGCGACTCGCACCGGCTGCTCGTAGAGCTCCAGGAGGTCGAGGCGAGCCTTTGCGCGCCTCAGGGCGGCGCGCGCTTCGGCTGAGGCAACTCGGAGGTGACCTCCAGCGGTCCCTTGTTCACCGCCGGTCAACGAGCCTCTGAACCCTGATGAGAGGCCGCGGCCGTGGCGACGTCGCCCGGATAGGTGTGCCGCGCTCGCAGCAGGACGAGGCCGGCGGCGGCGAGCGTGCTCAACAGCAGCAGGAAGCAGATCTCGAGGCCCCTGGCGGCGCTGGGCGAGATCGGCCCGGGGTGGGTCCCGATCGGAGCCTGGGCGGGCACGATGCCGGCGATCCCATCGGCAAGCGCTCCGAACACCAGCGGCGCGAGCGCCTGAGCGAGCGAGCGCAGCACGGTGCGCACGCTCTCCGCGCGCCCCCAGAGGCCGGCGGGCATGATGTCGAGCCTGGCAGCGTCCAGCGGCGGGTTGGCGGCGGACAGCAGTGAGGCACCCGCGATGTCGAACCACATCGCCGGCGTCAGATGGCTGCCGAGGATGCCCGGGATAAGCAAGGCGGCCGCGGCCAGATAGCACAGCGCCGGGACCCAGACGCGCACCTCGAGGTACCCGCGCCGGACCAATTCGTCGGTGATGCGTCCGCTGACCAGGGTTCCGAGCATCGCGCCAGCGACGAGCAGCGCCAGCACGAGCTCGGCCGTGGCCTGGCTTGCGTGATAGTGGCCGCGCACGAACAGCAATGCGAACGTCGACAGCCCGGAAAAGTAGAAGTAACCCAGCGAGGAGCTGACGATCAGGTGGATATTGGTCGGGATCGAGAGGATGTAGCGGATCGAAGGCATCAGACCCAGGGCTCGCGCGTCGGTGTCCAGCACCAGCTTTGGATCCGGGGTCGCCCCGAGTCGTCGGGCCGCCTCCCGGGCGAGGTCGTCCGTCTCCGCCTCCGGCTCTTCGTCCTCCTCGAGCCACGAATCCACATCCGGCCGCGCTGCCGCCTCCTCGACCGCCTGCTTGAGATCGACGACGCCGGGCGTGAGCCGGCTCTGTCCTCCGCGCAGGGGCTCGGGCACGGTCCGGTAGAGCTCGCGCGCGAGGAAGAACCCCGGGATCGCCAATAGGAAGAACGCCGCCCGCCACGTGATCAGGCTCGCCACGCTCCCGCTGATGATGAACCCGACCGCGGTGCCGGCGATCTCTCCGCCCAGTATGTACGCGTAGACCCGACCGCGCTCCCCGGCGGGGAAGTAGTCGCCCGTCAGCGAGGCGATCGCCGGGCCGGCGGTCGCGGTGACCGCGCCGAGCAGCAGGCGCGTGAGCAGCAGGCTCGAATAGCTGCCGGCGAAGGCGCTGAAGAGCGAGGCGATGCTCCAGAGCACGATGCTGATCGACAGCATCGGGATGCGCTTGATCCGGTCGACGAGGAGCCCGACCGGAAGCGTGAACCCGGCGCCGACGAGCAACGTCACCGAGCTCAGCAGCCCGATCTTCGTGTTGCCGATGTGCAGCGCACTCTCGAGCTGCGGCGCAACGGCTCCTACCGTTGCCGTGTCGGCGCCCTGGAGTGCCAAAACGGCGCCAAAGATGGTGATCACGCGCGCTCGGGCCGGACCTCCGACGCGCTTCACGACCTGGCCGCGCACCAGGTGGGCGGCCCACCTCGTGGCGCGCACCGCCTCGCGGCCGGCGCTTTCGGCCGCGTCGCGGGCCGCCACCTCAGCTCTCCCGCCGATCAGGCGAGCCCGAGCGGCCCCCGACGGATCGATCTGATCGCAACCGTGGCATTCACCCCAGTATTGCGACCTATCGGTCGCGGCCGCGATGGGCGGCCGCACCGAGGTCAGTCCGAGGACCGGGCACGCGGCGAGTTGATTCGCCTCCGGCCCCCGTGGTCGCCCCATTGGACCCGCGCCACGATCCACCCCGCTGAAGTGACGCCGCGGCGGGCCCGGCGACGGATTCGCCGCCGACGGCTCAGGACCGCGCGAGGGTGATCAGCGCTGCGCTCGCCGGTGGCAGTTGGACCACGTATCGGTCCTGAATGGGATGGAGAGTCGCCCGGGTCGATGAGCCGGACAGCTCGCCGGTGGCAGTCCGAGCCCCGAAGGTCTGACCGGCGATCGCGACGTGCGCCGTGGCCCTGAGTCCGGGCGCGCGCAAGCGCTCGAGAGTACCGGCAGCGCTCGCGCCGGGCGAGCGGACGGCAACCGTGATGGCCCGGTTTCGGGCGTCGTTGATCAGAACGATGCGGATGGTCCCATCGCGCGCCCGCGCGGCCCAGACCCGTAGGTTGGGTCGTCCGGGGGCCTCGGCGAGCAACAGTCGGGAACCGGCGGGGGCCGCACGCGCGAACATCAGCAGCCCGTAATACATGGGTTTAACGTGCGCCTCCCAGCGGCCCCCGGCGCCGGCGAACGTGAAAGGTCCGTAGACCGCGTCCGTGAAGGTGTGGATGTTGACCCCGTCGGCTCCGACCTTGGCCATGTTGAAGAGCGCGTCGAGGACCCACAGGGCCGAGGCGAACGTGTTGCTGACTCCGCGCGCCCCACCGCAGGAGACGTCGTTGAGCTCGTCCACACGGAACTGGAGCCCGCGGCGGTGCGCGACCGCCACGGCACCCTGAAGGCTTGCCGCGGGGCCGACCGAAGCGTCGCGGGAGAGGAGGTGGGGGATAGTCGGTGAGGTCGGCGAGCCAGGAGGCGTGAAGCAGCGGTGAAGCGGATAGCGGTGGAAGGTCACGAGGCGAACGCGCGGGTTGGCTCCGAGGTACCGGTTGAGTCCGGCGATCCAGGCCGGCGCACCCGAGGCCGGTCCGACGAGCGGCACGCCATGTGGCAGCGCGGAGCTGATCGCCGCGTAGTCGCGCAGGTAGGAACCAAAGCCGTAGGTCACGGGCCGCCCGGGCACGCTCACCCCACCGGCTGTGTCGTACCAGCCCAGCGCCCCGTACGCCTCGGGCTCATTGCCGAGCTCGAACCCCGCGATCAACTTCCGGCCCAGGCCTTTCAGCAGGGCCCGCGCTTCGGTCGCCGCGATCGCCGGATCGTCCGCCTCGAAGTTGATTCCCAGGATGAGGCGGGCGCCCATCGCATGCGCGGTCGCGCGGGCCATCGAGACCCACCGTGCGTTGAGCGTGTACCGAATGCCCGGGGGTTTGGACACGCCCGGCGTCGGCCACCACGTCCAGTCAGTCGTGTCGCCGCCGAAGCGAATCACCGGCGACCCGCCGGGAGTGAGCGCCCGGACGAGCTGAATGAACGTCGGGTTCGGGCTGGCCGGGTTGCGCCCGGAATACGGCAGCAGAGACCGATATTCGATCGAGAAACCGACGAACGCCGAGGGGATCGGTCGGCTGATCGGGAGCGGGGTTATGTTGATCCGCAGCGCGTACTTCGGGATCGTGGGCCGCGCGTCGGCGTCGTTATCGGCGGACAGCTCGCGAGCGGGGAGTGCCACGACGGCGACTACGACTACCGCAACCAGCGCGTACGCCAGCCGGCGGCGGCGCGTGATCGCCCGGACAGCGTCGATTAGCCTGGCGGACCGCAACGCGACGAATATGTCACAGGCGAGGGCTCGCTCCGCCCCGCGAAGGCGCCGGCACTGACTCGCTCGGTCGCGAAAATCAGCCCGAGCACCGATGGCACGACATCGCCGGCATCGTCGTCGAGCGGCAGATCGAGCCGGTCTCCGCGCCCCCTTCGACGATCGCAGCGGGCATTATCCGGAAGCGGGCCGGAGATACGACGCTGAAAGACGAAGATATGTCAGGTTCTAAGGCCGGAGACAGTGGACGCGATCCGCGGGCCGGCGAAATCATCAGCTTTCTGCGCTCCCACGGGGCCGAGCGACTCGGCCACGCGGGCGGTCGCACGTTGCTCGACCATCTCGTGGGGACGTACGAGATCGTACGCCGCTGGGAGCAACCTCTCGTGTTCCAGCACGCGGCGCTGGTGCACAGCGTGTACGGAACCGACGTCTACGCCCGGCGGCTGCTGCCCCTTTCGAGGCGAGAAGATGTGGTCCGGGTCGCGGGAGATCAAGCCGAGCGCTTGGCGTATCTGTTCTGCGCGACCCCCCGCGATCTCCTCTTCGCGGGCACCCATGTCTGGGCTCGGGATCTCCCTGGTGTCAGCGATCGAGACGCGCACGATCAACCGGCCGCCACACGAGCCGAGCTGGACGCGCTCGTACTTCTGCACATGGCAAATAGGGCCGAGCAGGCGCGCGCGGAGGATGGGTCGCCGGCGCCGTGGCTGACGGACGTGCGCGAATTGGCTGAGCTGCTGATCGGCAGCGACGCCGTGACCCTCCCCTTGTTCGTGGCTGAACTCGCCGCGTTCTCCGAGGACGATGAAGCGCTAACCCGGCGCGCATACCGCGACGGGATGGCTCGAGCCGACGATCCTGGGGCGATGGCGAACCTGATGGCGCTGGCGGCGGCGGCCTGTCCGGTAGTGCCCGAACCGTGCATTTGGCAGGCCTACCTGTCGCGCTGCCGGGGAGGCATGTCGATGGCGCGATGGTGGGCGCGATGTGCCCGCCGGCGACTCCTTACCCTCGGTACAGCTTGGGACAAGCGGCTGAGTTTCGACGAGTGGCTTGAGCTCGCGGGGGTACTCGCACAGCCACCCGATCGGCGGTCACCGGAGTCAGCCGGCGCGAGCGCCAGCCCGCGCGCGCTCTACGAGACAGTGGCGCGTGGTCACGTCGATGCGGTCTCCGGACGCGACTCGTCGAGGTCCACGACCCAGCCAACCGCGCTGCCGGATGCGGCGGCGGGTAGGAGGCGCTTCCACCGCTACGTCGACACGTTCGCCCACGGGGACGATCTCCCCCTGAGAGGGGTCTACCCGCAGTTGGATGGCCAGCCCTGGTACGACCCCTCGGAGTTTCCCCTGGTGAGCTACCTGGAGTCGCACTATGACGCGATTCGGGATGAGATCTTGGGGCTCGGGTCTTTGCCATTTCACCGCGAGAGCGAACGGATCAAGCGATCCGGGGAGTGGGATGTGGCGTTTCTCTACGAACGCGGACGCCGGAGGGACGCGATGTGCGACGCATGCCCGGTGACCACGCGGGGCATCGAGTCCTACCCGGCCATGCGCACGGTCGCGGGCTTGATCTACGCGTCTCGGATGCGAGGCGGAACGCACATTGAGGCTCACCGCGGCCCCACGAACCTGAGGGTACGTTGCCACCTGGGGATCCAGGTGCCCGAAGGGGATTGCGGGATCCGGGTAGCCGACGAGACCCGGCAATGGCGCGAAGGGCAGTGCCTCGTGTTCGACGATCATTTCGAGCACGAAGCTTGGAATCACACCGACGAGGACCGGATCGTGCTGATCGTCGATATGTGGCATCCGGGGCTGTCGCCCACGGAAGTACGCCTGCTCGAGGGGCTGCACAGGTACGCCTACGCGTACGCGCGGCAGCTCAGCAAGTACTGGTCCTCGAACGCCGCGGCCGCCGGCGGGCGGGGCGGCGGTAAGCCGCGTCCGCAGGCTCTCGGTTAGAAATCCCCCCCGTCGCCACCGCCACCCCAATCCCCGCCGTCGCCGCCGTCTCCCCAGCCGCCGCCGTCGCCGCCGTCGCCGCCGTCTCCCCAGTCGCCGCCGTCGCCCCCGTCTCCATCTCCGTCGCCTCCGAACAGGTCGCCGACGGCCTCCGCACCGAAGCCAAGGCCCGCCCCAAGCACCGAGCCCATCAGGAGCCCGGACAACAGACCGCCGCCACCGAAGCCGTTGAAGTAGCCGCCCGCCCACGGTCCGTAGTGACGTGGAGCATTCCAGTAGTCGGTCGCTCGACCGTCGACCGTCACCTGCCGGCCGTGCGGCTGGAAGCCTTCCTTAATCCGTAGCGCGTCGGCGGCGCAGGCCGGTACGGGCCGCAGGGAACCGCCGGGCGGCGCCCACTGGACGTCCTCGGTCGAAGGTCCGTGACGAGGGTCAAAGAAGCACGGCGGCCTTCGCTGCGGCGGGGGCCGACCGTCGATCAGGGCCTTGGCACACGCCATCGCGTACCGCCCCTCCTCGAGCGTCTCGCTCACCGGAGCAAGATCCTCCGGGCGCTTTGCCCGGTCGAAGATGTCGCTGGCCCGCTGGTAGGCCTCGAGCGCTTGCTCGTAGCGCTGCTTTGCCTCGTCTGAGACGCCCGGCATGCCGATGTCGACGTCGAGCGAGCGGATGTCGTCGCCGAGCGCGACGACGTCATCCTGAGCGGACCCCCGAACCTCCTCCCACTCCCGCTCACGGCGCGTCTTATGTCCGAAGAACGGCATTGCCCGGCAACGATACCCATGGGTCACCACCGGCGGGGCGCCGGCATCGTGCCCTGTTTACACACAGGAGGCGTCGGTGAATGGCGTCACGGCCGGAGATCCGGGGCCTTCAAGGCGTCGCCGGACGACGAGAACGCGGCGACCGCGGCTTCGCGAAGCGCTCGGTTGGCGGGGGAAGGATCATCCTTGCGATAGACGATCACGGTCTCGAGCTGCGCTGGCGGATTCGTGATGACCGCGGCGACGATGCCTCGCGGGAGCTCGAGCCGCACGGAGGCGGGGGCGAGCGCGACAACATCCACATCGGCGAGGATCTGAAGCTCCCAGCCACTGTGGAACGACTCGCTACGAGTCGCGGGCTCGAACCCTGCCTCGCGGCAGAGACCGACCATGAAGTCATAAAGGCGGGGAGCTAGCTCTCGCGGGAACAGCACGAACTCATCCGCAGAAAGCTCTCGCAGGTCGATCGCCTCCTCGCCGGCGAGGGGGTGCGACCGCGCGAGGAGCGCGATCACCGGCTCTCTGCGAATCGGCACGTAGGAGAATTCGCCGGCAATCTCCGGGCACAGCGACAACGCTGCATCGATCGCGCCGGCGCGAAGGGCGGCCAGCATCCGCGCGTTCCACATCTCCTCGGTCAGCAACGACACGTCTGGATGCGTGAGCCGGAAGGCACGGCCGATCGTCGGAAGCGTCTCGAACCGGGCGCTCCAGCTGAAGGCGACCCGGAGCTGGCCGAGCTCGCCGGCGGCCGCACGCTGGGCATCACGGCGCGCCCGTTCGAGCTCGGCGAGCGTTCGCCGGGCACCCTCGAGGAAGCTTCGCCCCGCCTCCGTGAGACGCACCTCACGCGTGGTGCGCAGCAGCAGCTCGGTCCCGAGATCTTGCTCGAGTTGACGGATCGCCGCGCTCAGCGGGGGCTGGGCCATGTGCAGCCGCTCCGCGGCGCGGCTGAAATTGAGCTCCTCCGCAACCGCCATGAAGTAACGCAGATGGCGAAGCTCGAGCATCGGCAGGGTTGAAGCTACTTGGGGCGCCCTCGGCACACAAGCCGAGGGCGCCGCCATATCGACGTGGTGTAGAGCGAGACCCGATCGATGTTGCTCGCCGCGCGGTCCAGGTTCACGCTTCCGCCAATGTCATCAGCAAGAACGATCGCAGGGGCTTTCGGTGAATCTCGGGATCATCGGCGCCGGTAGCCTCGGGACCGCGCTCGGCGAGCGCCTGGCCCAGAGGGGCCACGAAATCATGTTCGGCGGTGGAGCGTCCGCACAGGACGCCGGCGCCCGCTTGCGCGCCCGCGTCGGATCCAACGCCGAGACCGTCGCCTTCGGCGACGCCACGATCCTCGCGGTGCCGTTCGCGGCGATCGGCGCGGCACTTGCCGACGCCGGCCCGCTGCACGGCCGAGTGCTGTGGTCCTGCGTCAACGCCGTGAAGCCCGACTACACCGGGTTGGCGATCGGTTTTGACAACTCGGCCGCGGAGGAGGTCGCTCGCCGGGCTCGAGGTGCGCGCGTCGTCGCGGCTTTGCCCCCGTTCGCGAGCGCGATCGCCGCCGGACAGCTCTGCTATGACAGCGATCTGGAGCCGACCGTCTTCGTGTGCGGAGACCACCCGAGCGCGAAGCAACTCGTCGAGCGGCTCGTGCGTGACATCGGCGCCCATGCCGTTGACGCCGGTCCGCTCATCGCGGCTCGTCTGGTCGAGCCGGCGATGATGCTCGCGGTGAGCATCGCCTACGCCGGCGTCCCCCGCGACGTCGGCCTGCGGCTGCTCGAGCGTACGAGTCTTATGCCCGGACCTCCATCTGCCCAAGTCCCCGCCTAACAAGGAGAACGCCTTGCCAGCCACCAACGAACAGATCGTCACCGATCACCACATGCGAGTCGACACCATTTCGTCCAAGCCGAAGAAGGTTTTGATCGTCGTCTCAAATCCGGCGGTTGCCAGCACCGTGGGGTGGGCGGTGGGGTTCTGGGCCGCCGAGTTGACGCACCCGTACTACGAGCTGACCGAGCGGGGGGTCGAGGTGACGATCGCCAGCCCCGGGGGCGGCAAGGTGGAAATGGACGCACTCAGCGACCCGCGGGATCCGTCCAAGTGGTCCTCGGAGGACCTGATCACGATGGGGTTCGTCAACACCCCCGAGCTGATGGCCCTGCTCGAGAGCACGCCGAAGCTCGCCGACCTCGACCTGGATGAGTTCGACGCGATCATGGTTGCCGGCGGCCTCGCGCCGATGTTCACGTTCCGCGACAACGAGCACGTGCACAACGCGCTTCGCCACTTCTACGAAGCCGAGAAGCCCACCTGTATCTACTGTCACGGCACGGCGGCGCTCGTTGATCTCACGCTCTCCGATGGCTCCCGTCTGGTCGAGGGGAAGACCGTCACGGGCTTCTCGAACCTCGAGGAGGACTACAGCGACAGCTTCGTGGGGCAGCGGGTGATGCCGTTCAGGCTCGAGGACACGCTCAAGGAACGCGGGGCGAACTACGTCCAGGGCGGGCTCTTCAAGGCGTTCGTGGTGCGTGACGGCAGGCTGATCACCGGACAGCAGCAGTACTCGGGCCGGAAGGTGGCGCAGGCCCTGATCGAGGCGCTCGGCATATGAGCGGCGACATCCTCGTCATCGGTGGGCACAGCAAGATCGGCTCGGCGCTGATCGAGGAGCTCGTGCGGAGAGGAGAATCTGTCCGCGCGCTCGTCCGTGCCGCCGAGCACGGCGATTCCTTCCCTGAAGGGGTGCAGGCGGTGACCGGCGACCTCGCGGACGCCGATTCGCTGCGTTCCTCGCTCGGGGGCGCCGAGCGCCTGTTCCTGCTCTGCGGCCCTGCGGAGGACGAGGTCGGTCTCAACCGCAACGCGATCGACGTCGCCAAGGAGGCCCGGATACGGCTGCTGGTGAGGAGCTCGATCCTCGGTTCTGACCCGCGGTCGGGCGCGACCTTCGTGCGCGATCACGGCGTGTGCGACGCGTACCTGCGCGACTCGGGCGTGCCGCACGCGGTGCTGAGGCCGAACATGTTCATGCAAAACATCGCCGAGAACACCATCCCCTCGATCGACGATGACGGGACCTTCTACGCCAACGCCGGCGATGCTCGGATCAGCATGGTCGACACCCGGGACGTCGCCGCGGTTGGTGCGACTCTCCTGACCGAGCCTGGCCATGAGCAGCGCGCCTACGACGTCACCGGGCCGGAGCCGCTCTCCTATCACGACGTCGCGAGTCAGCTCTCGGATGCGATGGGGCGAACAATCACCTACGTCGAGTCGCCCGACGAGGCCGTTGCCAGTGCGCTCGGGGGCGCGGGGCTTGGCGACTGGCTGGTCCGAGCCCTGGTCGAGCTCTTTGCCGACTACCGCCGCTCGGGCACGCACGGCTTCGCAGCACAGGTGACGAACACCATCGCGCAGCTCACCGGGCGTGTTCCGCGCTCGCTCGATCAGCTCCTCGCCGAGCAGATCACCGCTGACACGCCAAACGATCGCCGGGAGAGAGTAAGTTGAGCAGTCTCCGGTCTGAGGTTCGTGTCCACAGGTACGCCGCGTCGGCGATGCCGGTGAACGCATACATCGTCGAGACGAGCCGCGGCGCGGTGGTAATCGACTCGACGCTCACCGTGACCGACGCGAGGGCACTCCGATCGCGGGTGCAAGAGCTGGGCAAGCCGCTGCTTGCGGTGCTGGTCACCCACGCCCATCCCGATCACTACGGCGGCGCCGTCGAGCTGCTGGGAGACCGCGACCTACCTTTCTTTGCCGCCGGCGGCGTCGATGCGGTCATCCGCCGCGACGACGAAGTCAAAGAGCAGATCATCCGGCCGATGTTCGGCGAGGAGTGGCCGCGCGAGCGGAGGTTTCCAAACCAGACGCTCGGCGACGGCGAGTCGGTCAGCTTCGACGGTGTTCCGTTCACGGTCATGGATCTCGGCCCCGGCGAGTCGCCGCACGACAGCGTGTGGCTGGTCGGCGATGAGCGCCTGGTCGCGTTTGCGGGCGATGCCGCCTACGAGCACATGCACTGCTATCTCGCGGACGGGTTCTGGGAACCGTGGCTGGCGAACATCGCGCGCCTCCGCGCCGAGCTGGCCCCTGGAGCCGAAGTGCACCTCGGTCACGGCGATCCCCGCGGGTCGGCCCCATTCGACTGGCAGGAGCGATACATCAAAACGTTCATCGACGCGCTGCGCGCCGCGGACTGGTCCGACCGGGAGGCAGCCAAGGCAGCGGTCATCCGTGCGGTGACCGCGTACCTGCCCGCGGCCGATCTCCAGTTCTTGATGGAGCTGAGCGTCGAGCCCGTTGCCGCGCAACTCGGCCTGCTCGCCGGCCAGGCGAGCTAGTTGCCAGTCGAGCTCGACGGCCAGGGATGAACCCAGGGCCGTCCGGTCGGGAGTCAGGTCGCGGCGGCGGTTCGGATGCTCAGGACCTTTTCGAACCAGTGGTCCGCAAACGGTTCCTCATTGAAGGGCGGCACCTCCACCCAGCCGGCTGAGCGGTAAAGGGCAAGCGCTTCCGTGAGCACCGCGCTCGTCTCGATGCGGGCCACCCGCGCGCCACCGGTCCGCGCGCAGTCCTCGAGCTTCTCCAGCAGGCGGCGGCCGAGGCCAAGCCCGCGCGCTTGGGGAGCGATCCACATGCGCTTGATCTCGCTCGGCGTATCCGCATGGTGCTTGACCCCGCCGCAGCCGATTGGCTCGCCATGCAGGTAGGCGACAAAGAACTGGCCCGCGGGCGGCCGGACCTCGTGGGGCAGAGCGGTGGCCCCGACCGAGGGATCAAAGCCACGCGTCGAGCGCCGGTTGAGCTCGGCGACGTATTCGCCGAGGCAGTACTGCGCGTCGGCGTGCTCGGGGTCGACGACCCTGATCTCGACGATCCCGCAGAGCAGCAGGCGCTCGACGTCGCGCATCGCGGCGACAAGCCGCTGCCGCTGCCGCTGGCTGAGCGGTGCCAGCAACGAGCGCGCCAGCTCGTCGGAGCGCTGGTCGAGCGCCAGTCGCTCGCGGCGCCCGGCGGCGGTAAGTCGGGCAACGCGAACCCGCCGGTCGCGACCGCTGGCCGCCAGCTTGATTAATCCAGCCGCTTGTAGTGATCGCAGCAGCCGGCTCACGTACCCGGAGTCGAGTCCGAGCCGGGAGCGCAGCACACGCACCTCGGAGCCATCGAGCCCTATCTCCCAGAGCAGCCGGGCCTCGCCCAGCGGCCTCTCGAGGCCAAGAAAGCGGTCGTCGAGCGCCCCGACGCGCTCGGTCACAACGCGGTTGAAGCGACGGATCTGCTCGACCATCGCATCGGACATTCTCTGACCTTAGTCAGCAAAGTGCTCGACGTCAATGCCGCCGCGTCCCACGCCGCCGCCAGCGGTTCAGCGTTAGCCCCGACCGGCCTCCGCCAGACGTACCGAGATCAGCTTCTCAACGAGCGCCTTCGGCAGGGGGCGGTCGACGGGGAAGTGAAGGGAGCTCTTGGTCATCCGGTAGCCCCCGAGCTCGTCCGCCAGCTGCCCGAGCACCGAGCCGCTGAACGGGAGATAACTGAGGTGATTCTTGAACGCGGCAAAGCCGGCAACGGTCAAACCGCGGACGCGGAAAGCGGGGAGCCCGTAGGAAATCACCTCCTCGGCGTCTGGGACGACCTCGAGAATCGTGGCCCGCAGCGTTTGCAGCGTGCTGCGTTTGGGCTCCTCGAGCCCACTTAGATACTCGTCGACTTCCTCGGCGGACACCGGCGCAACTCTAGGAGGTTGGCCGTGGATGCGGCGCGCGGAATGGAGGCTGCGCCCCTGACGCGCCTCGCGTGGGCTCCCATCCCGAAGTTGCGCTCAACCCGTCGCGGGGCGAGAGCTCGGCGACACCGAGGGCGTCGTCGAACCTTGCCGCGCGTCCTCGACCGCGGTCAGCGGCTTGGCGATCCCCTCCAATCGCTGGCGTTCGGCCTTCACGCCGAAGACGATCTCGGCGATGCCGCCGATGATCATCAAGCCCGCGCCAATCGCGAGCGCCTTGAACACCTCGGAGGCCTTGCCGGTGGCGATCAGCGGAGCGAACAGCTGGGGGCCGATGATTCCGCCAATGCCGGTGCCCACGGCATAGAACAGCGCGATGCACAGCGCCCGGGTCTCCATCGGAAAGATCTCGCTGACCGTGAGGTAGGCGGCGCTCACGCCCGCGGAGGCGAAGAAGAACACCACCGACCAGCACAGCGTCAGCGTCCCCGCGGTCAATTGATGCTGCTGGAACAGATAGCCGGTACCGAGGAGCAATAGCCCCGAGAGGATGTAGGTGCCGGCGATCATCGGCTTGCGGCCGACCGAGTCGAACAGCCCACCGAGGATGAGCGGGCCGAGCAGGTTACCCACCGCGAACGCGACCAGGTAGTACGGCGCGTTGGCCGTCGCGACGTGGAAGAACTTGCTCAGCAGCGTGGCGTAGCCGAACAGGATCGAGTTGTAGAGGAATGCCTGGCCGATGAACAGCGCGAGTCCTAGTACGGTCCGCTTCGGGTAGGTCTTAACCACCGTCCGCGCGATCTCAACCAGGCTGATCGTCTTGCGCTGGCGGATCGTGATCGTCTCGTCAGGCTCCTCGAGCGTTTCGTCGGTGCTCTCTGCTACCTCGCGCTCGATCTGCCGGGTCACCTCTTCGGCCTCGCGGTCGCGACCGTGGATGAACAACCAGCGTGGACTCTCCGGCACGTGACGGCGGACGATCAGGATCGCCAGCCCAAGGATGAAGCCAAGGCCGAAACAAACCCGCCAGTTCAGAAACGGCGAGAAAATATGCAGGGCGGCCACTGACAAAAGCGCACCCGCCGCGGCGCCGGCCCAGTAGGTGCCGTTGATGATGATGTCGATCCTGCCACGGTGGCGGGCGGGGATCAACTCGTCGATGGCCGAGTTGATCGCACTGTATTCGCCGCCGATTCCCATCCCGGTGACGAACCGGCACGCGAAGAAGAACCACGGCGCGAACGCGAAGGCGGTGGCGATCGTCGCTGCCAGGTAGACACCGAGGGTGATCATGAACAGCCGCTTGCGGCCAAAGCGATCGGTCAGCTGTCCGAACAAAAGAGCCCCGAAACAGGCGCCCGCGACGTACATCGAAGCCGCCATGCCGGCGACGTCCGCGGCGGCGATGTTGATGCCGCTGCCCTTGGCCGAGATCGCCCCGGCGATCGAGCCGACGATCGTCACCTCGAGGCCATCGAGAATCCACACCGTCCCGAGCCCTATCAGGATCCTCCAGTGCCAGCGCGACCACGGCAACCGATCCAGGCGCGCCGGAATGTTGGTCTCAATCGTTCCGAGCTGATCCGCTGTCGCCGTGGCCGCCGTCATCGCTCTCGCGGGCAGTCCTACCCGAGCCTCGCGCGCCCTAACCGACGCGTTTGGATCGACGATGACCGACGGGCCGGCGGCCGCACTCGGTCGGTTCATCTCGGAATCCAGCGGCGTCGCGGGCCTCGGGTGCGAGGCCCGCGCACGGCCCTCGAGGCGCAGTTCTCAGCCAGTCTTGGCGAACGGAGGGATGGCAGCGGGACGATCCGGCACGACGCACACCATGCCCTCCGAGAAGCCCGCAGAACCGACGCCGAATGCGGCGTTGAAGCGGTCGAGGTTGACCATCGTCAGCAGCGCGGTTATCTCAACGAGCTGCTCGTCGGTGAAGTGCTCCTTCATCCGGCTGAACAACTCGTCGGTGACCTCCACCGGCGTGCGCATCACGGCCGCCGTGTAGTCGAGCGCGACCTTTTCGCGCTCGGTGAACCTGTCGCTTTGGCGGTAGCGCGGCAGCGCCAGCAGTTCCTCATCGGAGAAGCCGGAGTTCCGGCAGATCTGAGAGCCAAGGTCGACGCAGAACTCACAGCCGATCATCTGCGCCCCCTTCAGCTCGACCAGGTACTTGAGCCGCTCATCGACGGTCTTTCCCTTCCTGACCGCCTGCTGAAACTTGCCCATGCCGCTCATCATCTTCGGCTGATGGGCCCACAGCTCGACCGGCTCGATCCCACTGCCATGTGCGGCGTCGCGTCCGGTCATCTTCTTCAGACCCTTGCGCATGAACCGGTAGACGAGCTTTACGAACGGACCGGCCTGCTCCTGCGGCACTCCTTGAATCCGTGCCATCGTCACCCTCCTCTCGGAGTGATTGGTCTGTCGGCTACACCGGGATGACCCGCGACGACCCGGAGGTGTGACACGATCTATGCGTTTGACGCGCGGCCGGGCCTCATCACAGACGCCCGTTGTCGCGCAGCCAAATCAGCGCGCGAACCGTCACGTTGCCGCGCCAGTCGGTTGTCTGCGCCGGCGACCACGCCAGCCAATCGAACATCCAGCCCCCGTCTTCCTGCTGATCGGATTCGACGAGGTCGAGGTGGGCCTCGACCCGCGCGTCGCCGACGAGCGCGCGGGATCGTGTGTGTGGCCGGGGGGAGAGGTCGAGTGGTCGCAAAGCTTCTCCCTCGATCCCGACGGGCAGGATGGCAGCTGGATCCACGCGCCCGGCGAGCGAAGAAATCGCTGCACGAGCCCGCTGCTCGTCGGGCACGGCGTCTAGGAAGGCGCACGCATACTTCAGCCAATAGCCCCTGGGTTCCTGTTCGCTCTCAATCGCATGCCAACACCAGTCGGTGGCGCGCCTGAGCCAGTCATCATCCGTGATGCCGCTGTCGTGAAGGACCGCCGCCAAGGCGAGGGTGAGCATCGATCCTGGCTGGGGAGTCATCCAAGGCGAGTGTGGGTAGCCCTCAAAGCCGGGCAGCACCGCCGGGATCCCGCCGTCTGGCTCGGCGATAGTGGCGATCCAGGCCCGCGCGGAGCGCGCGAGTTCGCTGTCGGCAGCGTCTGCCTCGCCTAGGATCTCGAGCGCGTACAGCGTGGGCGCGGGTTGGCTGCTGGGGCAGCGCAGGTCGGGCTCCAGCGCGTGGCCGAAGCCGCCGTCGGGGTTGCGGTAGCCGCGGAGCGCCTCCACAACCGGTTCAGCGGCCCCGTCGGCAAACAGCCGTGCGTAGCGGTGGCGGTCCACCAAGCGGGCAGCCGACCAGATGAAGTTCTCGGCGGCGGGTTGATCGATC
>JAFASF010000361.1 GCA_019244745.1 Solirubrobacterales bacterium
GGCCAGTGCCAGGTCGCCCTCGTCGGTGTCCTCCTCGCGCGTGTGCGAGAGACCGCGCTTGCTGCGCACAAACAACATCACGGTCGGCACGCCCGACTCGGCGACGCGGGCGGCGTCGTGCAGCGGACCGCTGGGGAGCCGCACGTCGGCGCCCTGGAGGTCGGCGACGACGGCGGCGGCCGACTCGATCAGTCCCGAGTCGAAGGGAATCGGCGGGATGCGGAACAAGGGAGACCAGCTCACCTCCACGTTTTCATCGGCCGCGATTGACCGACTGGCCCGCTCGGCTCGCTCGTGCAGCTCGTCCAGCACGCTCGGGTCATCGTGGCGCTGGTCCACCAGCGCGGTCGACACGCCGGCCACCGCGGTGGGGATCCCAGGCTCGGAGGAGATCCTGCCCACGGTGCCCACACCACCGTCACGGCGAGCCAGCTCGCGGACCTCGAGCGCCAGCCGGGCGGCGGCCAGCAGCGAGTCTCGGCGCTGGTCCATCGGCGTGGAGCCCGAGTGCGCGGATTGCCCGGCGAACTGGACGGCCCACCGCTCGGTCCCGTAGGTGCCGCTGACGACGCCCAAAGGCAGGTCGCGGGCCTCCAGGACGGGGCCCTGCTCGATGTGCAGTTCTATGTAGCCGACCGCTTGCTCGAGCCGCGAGCGCGCTTCCGACATCCGTTCGACGTCGATGCCGTGAGCGGCGAGCGCCTCGCCGGCGGTGACGCCGTCGGCATCGCGCAGGGCGCGGACATAGTCGGGATCAAGTCCGCTCGTGGTCATCGTCGAGCCGAGCAGGCTCAGTCCGAAGCGGGCACCCTCTTCGTCGGCCCAGTCGACCAGTCTCACGGTGAGCGGCGGCCGAGCGCCGGCCGCGAGACCCCGCAGCACCTCGATCGCGGACAGCACGCCCAGACAGCCGTCGAGCCAGCCGCCGTCGGGAACCGAGTCGATGTGGCTGCCGATGATGAGCGTCCGCGGCGAGTCGCCCTCGAGCGTGGCCCACTGGTTCCCGGCCTCGTCGATCTCCACGGTCACGGGAAGCTCGCCGAGTAGGCCGCGCTCCCACTCGCGCGCCTTCGCCCAGGTGTCCGTCCAGGCGACGCGTTGGGCGCCGCGCTCGTTGCCGGTGAGCTCGGCCAACGTCCGCAGGTCGGCGAGCATCCGCGCGGCGTCGGCGGACATCAGTCCTTGTTGTAGTCCCAGGTCAGCCAGTCCTGGGGCGAGATCGTGACGATCGTCCGGCCCTCGGCCATGATCGGATCCAGGTATTCGGTCGCGTCCGGGCCAAGGTAGCGCACGAGGATGCGCTCGGTGACATCCCGGATCAGGCCTTCGTCGGTTGAGCACTCGGCCGTGCCGAAACACACGACCGCCCGCGCACCCGCCTGAAGGCCCTCATCCAGGCGCGGATCCTGGTCCACGCAGACGGTCGCGTGGGGATCGGCGTGCAGGTTGCGCAGATGCCGGCGCCCCGCTCCGAGCGTGTGGCGGAAGCATCCGTCTTCCCACACGTACCAGATCGGCGTGATGTGCCACCAGCCGTCACCGCGGTTGGTGCCGAGCCGCGCGTCCTGACGAGCGGCCAACAGCGCGTCGCGCTCGTCTGCGGTGAGCGCGTTCTCCTTGGTCGCAGTCGACTTGCTGCGCGGGTTCGGCATCGATCAGGCGGCTTCGAGCGCGGGCATTACGGGAGCCTGTTCGAGCGCGGTTTCCTCCTCGAGCGTCGCGGCCCGGGCCCGGGTGGTCCGGCGTACCACCAGCGCGACGATCACCAGCATCAGCAACACGAGCACGATCGTCCCGAACGTGGTGATCACCCCCAACGCGTACAGGTTCGGCTCGAGCGTGGCGCTGATCAGCTCGCCGTAGATCTCGAGCGGCAGCGTGTTGGTCGGCGACACGAGCAAGGTGCGCTCGAACTCGTTCCAGGAGAGCGTGAAGCCGAACAGGGCAGCGCCGAATACCCCGCCCCAGATGATCGGCAAGGTGACCCGCGTGAACGTCTGCATCGCCGACGCGCCGAGATCGCGCGCCGCTTCCTCGACGGCGATGTCGTAGCGGTTGAAAATCGCCAGCATCACGAGGAAGCCGAACGGCAGCGCCCAAGCCACCTGGACGCCGAGGCCTGCGGGGTAGAGGCTGACGTTCAGGCCCAGCAGCTTCCACCACAGGCTCATGCCGAGGCTGAGGAGGATGCCGGGGGTCATCAGCGAGAGCAGCACCAGGTACAGGAACGCTCGGCCGACGCGACGGCTCATGCGCCGGTAGGCCATGATCAGCGACAGCGACAGGGCGCTGGCGATCAGGCCGACGACCACCGCGAGGATCAGCGACACCCCGGCGGCCGAGCGCAACGCCGCCGAAGCCGAGTTTCCGAGGTAGCTGAACCAGTAGCTGCTAACCAGCCCCTTGGCCGGGAACGTCGAGCCGCCCTGCGGACCCTGCAGCGAGAGCACGAGCATGACCAGGATGGGTCCGTACAGAAACAGGAGGAAGATCCCGAACCAGACGCCGAGGCCGTACTTGGAGAGGCGGTCCTTGAGCTGCTGGGACACGCCTAGAACCCCTGCTCCAGCTTTGCGAAGCGCAGCAGCACGACCACACCGATGACCATCGCGACGACCAGGACCGCCGCCTGCGCGGCGGCCTGCGGGTATTGCAAGAGCGAGACCAGGTTTGAGATGTTGACCCCGATCGAGCCGACCTTTCCGCCGCCGATCAGCCGGTAGGTGCCAAAGTCACCCATCGCCAGGACGAACACGAACACCGAGCCGATGATGATCCCGGCCCGCGTGAGCGGGAGCGTCACGTGGAGGAACACGCGCCAGCCGCTGGCCCCTAAGTCGCGCGCGGCCTCGATCGCGCTCTGGTCCAGCGCCGCGAGCTGGAAGAAGATCGGGGTGACCATGAACAGCACGAGCAACTGCACGAGCGCGACGTTGACCGCAAAGTCGCTGAACAGCAGGATGCTCAGCGGGTGGTTGATGATCCCGATGTCCTTGAGGATCGAGTTGACCGCCCCTTGCTCGCCCATCGTCGGGATCCACGCTTCAACGCGGATGAGCGTGCTCGTGAAGAACGGCGCCAAGGCGATGATGAACAGCGCGAAGGCGTACTGGACCTTCTTGACCTTGACGGCCAGGAAGTAGGCCACCGGATACCCGATGAGCAGACAGACAACGGTGACGATCGCCGAATTGCGCGCGACCTTGCCGAGCGTGTCGAGGTACGTGGAGGTGCTCGAGAAGATCGTCGTGTAGTTGGTGGTCGTCCAAACTTTCTCGAAGCCGGTGATCGTGCCCGTGAAGAACGACACCACGAGTACGACGATCACCGGGGCGACGAGGAACAACAGCAACCACAGCGTGCCGGGGAGCGCCCACAGGAACGTCACCAGCTTCGACGCGCCCGGGGCCGCCCTGGTCGTGGGCGCGGCGGGGATCTCCTCGCCGTAGATCTCGGCCGCCACCGCGTCGCTCAGCGCCACGTCGCCCGGCAGCTCACGCTCGGGGGTGAACGTCTCCCGAATCGGATCGCGGCCGGTGATCTCTCCGTCAGGCACTGAGCAGTTGGACGTCGGTGGCGTCCCAGCTCGCCGTAATGGGCTGTCCG
>JAFASF010000426.1 GCA_019244745.1 Solirubrobacterales bacterium
GGGCGCGACCTGCGGGGATTCCTCGAGCTGGTCCGCGCGCGCGTCAGCGCGCCCCCGTCCTCCAGCGATGCGCGCGAGAGCGAGGCGCCCGTCGAGGGGGAGGCGCTCGATGCCGTGCGGCTGATGACGATCCACCGGGCGAAAGGACTCGAGTTCGAGATCGTGTGCTTGGCGGATCTGGGTCGCGGGCCCCACTGGCGATCGGAGCTGATGCGAGTCGGCCGGGACGGGCGCTTCGGTCTGCGGCTCGCCGAGGCCGGCACCGGCAAGCGCGAGCCCGCGCTCGACTACAAGGCCCTGGGGGAGGAGCAGGCCACGGCCGAGGCGCGCGAGGAGCGCCGCCTGTTCTACGTGGCGATGACCCGGGCCCGGGAGCGGCTGATCCTGAGCGGCGCCGCCAAGCTCGATCCGTGGCCCGAGGGCGGCGGCGCCGGCCCGATCGCGTGGCTCGGGCCCGCGCTGCTGGGCGAAGTGGCGCAGCGGGTGGCCGAAGGAAGCGGCGTCACGGAGCAGGGTGTGAGGTTTGAGTTCGTCCGCGACCGCGAGTCGCTCGCCCCGCCCGTCCCCTCGCGAGCTGCCCCACCCCCGCCGGCGCCGCCGGCGGCGCCGGCGCAGTCGCCCGCCGCCCCCTCGGCGGCGCCCGTCTCCTCGCTCAGCTACTCCTCGCTCGGGGCCTACCAGCGCTGCGGCTACCGGTTCTACCTCGAGCGCGTGCTGGGCGTGCCTCCGATTCAGGAGAGCTTCGAGCGGGGTGGGCCGACCGGCGCGCCGGCGCTGATGGCCGCCGAACGGGGGGTGCTGGCGCACGAGCTCCTCGAGCGGCTCGACTTCCGCCGGCCGATCCGCCCGACCGCAGCGGTCGTCGCCCGCGCCCGGGAGCGCGCGCGCATCGGCTCCTCGCCGACCGACGATGAGATCGACGAGGTCGCGGACCTGGTGGAGGCGTTCGGCGCCGGCGAGGTGTGCGCGCGACTGGCCCGCGCCACCTCGGTCGCGCGCGAGCAGCGTTTCGCGTTCCTACTCGACGGAGTGGTGATCAACGGCGTCTTCGACGTGCTCGCCCGCGAGCCCACCGGCCGCTCGCTGGTCGTCGACTACAAGACCGACCGGCTCGAGGGCGCGGATCCCCGCGAGCTGCTCGCGGGCGTGTACGCGACCCAGCGTCTCGTGTACGCGCTCGCGGGGTTGCGCATCGGCGCCCGGGAGGTCGAGGTTGTGCACGTGTTCCTCGAGGCGCCGGCGGACCCGGTGAGCGCGACGTTCACCGCCGAAGATCGCCCCCGTCTCGAGGCGGAGCTTGCCGCCCTGACCGCAGGCGTGCTGCGCCGCGAGTTCAGGGTCACCGACGAGCCCCATCGCGGGGTCTGCAATGGCTGTCCGGCGGAGGGCGGCCTGTGTTCATGGCCGCTTCAGATGACTCGGCGCGAGGCACCCGACAAGCTGTTCTGACCCCTACCGCTGAAAGTGGACGTCGACGGTCTCTTGCTGCGAGCGCTCCTCCATCTTCGCGAGGCGCCGCAGCGTTTCCTCGTCTTCGGGGCGCGGGGGGTCGAACAGCCGGCGCGGCCACAGGTGGCGGGCGAGCACCACGTTGATCTCCGCCGCGTACACGGTGGTCTGGGCTCCGAGATGGAGCCACACCAGCAGCCCCAGCACCAGCGCGAACGTCCCGTAGGTGCTGTTCGCGTGGCGCAGCACGTGCTGGACGTAGTAGCCGCCAAAGAACTGCAGGATTTCCCACAGCACGCTCGCAATCGCGACCCCGATCCACAGGCAGCTCGTCGGCACGCTCGGCGAGGTCAGGATCCGAAACGCGGCCGCGAACAGCCCGAAGTTGATCGCCAGCGACAGCGCATAGCCGGCGACCTTCAGCGCCGGGCCGCCGAGCCCGCTGCTGGACATGGCTCCCGACACGATCGAGGAGAGGACGAACAGGACTCCGAGCGCGACCATCAAGATCAGCCCGCGCAGGCGCCTGCGCAAGAAGTCGGGTCGCTCCTTGAAGGGCACCGCCCAGACCTTGTCGAACGCGTTGTGGGCTGCTTGCGTGACGCCCAGCCCCGCCCATACCGAGGCCAGGATCCCGAGCACGATCGCGACCGCGGTGCCGTGCAGCTCGTGGGCCTTGATGTCGGACCCGATGATCGGAAACCGGGCCAGGACGGAGTTGGTGATCGAGTGCTGGACGCTCGGGTTGTTGTGGAACACGAACCCGAGGATCGTGACGAACACCAGCAGCAGCGGGAACAGCGAGAAGAACGCGTAGTAGGCGACGAGGGCCGCCAGCCCATTCGCCTGGTCGTCGGCGAATTTCTTGATCACCGCGACCGGGAACGCGAGCCAGCGATGCTTCTGTTGGCGGCGGTCAAACGCCCGGATCGGACGTAGCAGATCCACGTTGCCTTTTTACCCATCGACAGGCGGTTTCAGGCCGTTGCGACGAGTCGCGGGGCCGGGCGCCGGCTCGCGTCGGCCGTCTCCCGGGCCCGCAGTATGACCCTCGCCCCCCGGGTGGGGCTGAACGTGATGCTGCGCCGCCTGGTTTGCTCGCGCTTGCTGTCCGCTGGGCTCACGTCGTAGCGACTCAACACCGCGCGCAAAACGATCTTCATCTCCTGGAGCGCGAAGGTCGCCCCCAGGCAGCGCCGGCGCCCTCCGCCGAACGGGATCCACGTGTACGTGCCGGGTGCGCTGCCAAGGAAGCGCTCCGGCCGGAACGAGTGGGGCTCCGGATACAGCTCCGGATCGTGATGGACGAGGTACGCGCTCGCCAACAGCGCCACGCCGGCCGGATACTCGACCTCGCCGATCCGCACGGGCTTCTTCGTAAGCCGCGGCTCGGCGTTCGGCAGGACCGGCCGGTGGCGCAGGATCTCGTAGATCGTGGCGGTCAGGTACTCGTCTCCGTTCCCGTTCGAGAGCTCGCCGGCGAGGCGGGAGACGACGCTCGGCTCGCGGGCGAGACGCTCGAACGCCCACGCGAGCTGCGAGGCGGTGGTCTCGTGTCCGGCCACGAGCGCGGTCATCAGCTCGTCGCGCAGCTCCTGCGGTGACATCGGCGTGGCATCCTCATGCCGCGCCCCGAGCAGCATCGCGAGGACGTCGTCGCCGAGCGGCTCGCCGGCGGCCTCGGCCGCCCGCCGCTCCTCGATCAGCCCGAACACCAGCTCGTCGACGCGTGCCACGAGCCGATTGAACCGCCGCAGCGGCCCGAACCAGCCGAACAGACGGTTGAGCGCCGGCAGCAGCGAAAGCGGGTTCTCACTGAACGCGAGCACGTCGGTCAGCAGGTCGCGCAGGTCATCGAGCCGTTGGCCCTGCTCGAGGCCGAATACGGCGCGCAGGATGATCTCGAGGGTCAGGCGCTGGAGCCGCGGATGCAGCGTGACCGGCTGCTCGAGCGGCCACGACTCGATCTCGCGCTCGGCGATCTCGGTCATCACCGCGGCGGCCCGCTGCATCCGCTCGCCATGGAAGGCCGGGAGCATCAGCTTGCGCTGCTCCAGATGTGCGACCTCGTCCAGCAGGATCACCGAGTTGCGGCCGACGAGCGGCTCCAAGACCCGCGCCCCCTCCCCGGGGTGCAGCACATCCGGCGGAGCGGTGAAGAGCTCCTTGATCTCCTCGGGATCGGAGAGCAGCACGAACGGCGGCTGCAACGGCAGCTGGACCGTGATCCGCTTGCCGTACGTTCGGCGAAGGCCTTCGAGCGAGGCGACCGGCCGCGTCCAGGTCGCGAGCAGCTGGACGAGCGCGGGCGCGCTCGGGCCAGGCGGTAGA
>JAFASF010000451.1 GCA_019244745.1 Solirubrobacterales bacterium
GGAGTCGGTGTGGGATTGCGTGACCTGCGGGGCGTGCATCCAGGCGTGTCCGGTGTCGATCGAGCACGTCGATCACATCGTGGACCTGCGCCGGCACCTGGTGATGGTCGAGTCGAGCTTCCCCGCGGAGGCCGAGCCCATGCTGCGCGATGTCGAGCGCGCGTCGAACCCGTGGGGGAAGGCGCAGTCCGAGCGGGCCGAGTGGGCGGCGGCTCTGGGGGTGCGCGTGCTCGAGCCCGGGGAACCCGCGCCCGAGTACCTCTACTGGGTCGGGTGCGCCTCCTCGTTCGACGAGCGCGCGCGACGCACCGCGGAGTCCACGGCCAAGCTGCTCCAGGCGGCCGGCGTCGACTTCGCGATCCTCGGTCCCCGCGAGAGCTGCACCGGCGACCCGGCGCGCCGCATCGGCAATGAGTACGTGTTCCAGGCGTTCGCCGAGCAGAACGTGCAGACGCTCAACGACGCCGGTGTACGCAAAATCGTGGCGAACTGCCCGCACTGCTTCAACACGCTGGCGAACGAGTACCCCGACTTCGGCGGGAGCTACGAGGTGATCCACCACTCCGAGCTTCTCGCGTCATTGGTGGCGGAGGGGCGGCTGCGCCCGCAGCGCTCCGAGGGGTTGTCGATCACCTACCACGACTCGTGCTACCTGGCCCGTCACAACGACGTCCTGGCGCCGCCCCGCGACCTGGTGGCCGCCGTGGGCGCGCCGGTGGAGATGAAACGCTCGGGCAAGGAGACGTTCTGCTGCGGCGCGGGCGGGGCGCACATGTGGATGGAAGAACGAGGCGGTGCAATCAACGAAGCGCGCGTCGGCGAGGCGGCCGCGACCGGAGCCGACACGCTCGCGGTGGCGTGTCCGTTCTGCACGGTGATGCTCGACGACGGCGTACAGAGCGCCGGGGACGCACTGCGCGTGGTCGACGTGGCCACGCTCCTGTCCGAGGCCATCGAGGACGACGTCCGCGACCCTCGCGATTAGCGCGCGTCGCGCCGGCGCGCGCTCTGCGCGAGCGCAATCGCGCCCAGGACCCCGGCGCGATCGCCGAGCGCCGGTGGGACGAGGAAGGAGTCGATGTCCTCTGCAAGCAGCGGCGTCTGCAGATACCCGGCGATGAGCTCGCGCAGCCGCACGCGGACCATCGCGAGCAGCCCGGCGCGCTCCATCACTCCCCCGCCGACGACGATCCTGTCGGGCGAGAACACGAAGACGATGCTGAGGATCCCCAGCGCCAGATACTCAGCCTCGAGCTCCCACGCGGGATGGTCGTCGGGGAGCTCGTTCCCCGGAGCTCCCCAGCGCTTCTCGATCGCCGGCCCGCAGGCGAGCCCTTCCCAGCAGTCTCCGTGCATCGGGCAGGATCCCAGGAAGGGGTCGCGGTCGCGGGGATGGGGGATCCTGAGGTGGCCGACCTCGGGGTGGATGAGACCGTGCCAGGGGGTGCCGTCGATCAGCAAGCCGGCGCCGATCCCGGTGCCGACGGTCACGTAGCACAGCGCCCTGGCCTGACGGCCGGCGCCCCAGCGGTGCTCGCCGAGGGCTGCGACCCCGACGTCGTGATCGAACGCCACGGGCACGCCGAGCTGCTCGCGCACGACCGGCGCGAGCGCCACGTTCTGCCAGCCCGGCTTCGGCGTGCTCGTGACATAACCCCATGTGGGAGAGCGCGGATCGAGATCGACCGGACCGAACGAGCCGATCCCGATCGCCTCGAACGCGGGTCCGCGCTGGAAAAAACCGACGATCTGCTCGAGCGTGTGCTCGGGATCCGTGGTCCGAAATTGCTCCTGGCGGTGGATCTCTTCAGGCCCGGCGCCGATCGCGCACACGCACCAGGTACCGCCGGTCTCAACGCCTCCGTAGAGCTCCATCACCGGGTCAATTGGTTGAGTAACGACGACTGTCAGTAGTCACAGTGTGACTTCCGGCACGCCGGCAAGGCATTCGAGGTGGTGAACCACTGAATCGAGCTATAAGCGTTGCCTATGGATAGGCGAGGAGCTTCGTCTTTAACTTATCGCCGTCGGCGTCTATCTTCGGGTGGCGATGACCAACAACTTCTCACAGTCGAGCGAGACGTCGTGGCAGGTGGACGGCGCGCTGGGGTGCGCCCATGAGCTGACCGAGCGTGAGGCGCAGGACGCCTACTCCGCCACCTGGGCACACGAGGCGGCGCACGTCGGCGATCTCAGCGTGCTCGCGCTCGCCCTCCTCCGGGACCGGTAGCCGGGCGCGCGCGACCCGGCCGGGGCCCACACGCGACCCGGCTGAGCCTCACACGCCTGGCCGGCGGACGCGCGACGGTCAGCGCAGACGCGGCGAGGCGAAAGAATGTCGCAACCTCACCAGGAGGCCGACATCGCGATGGTCCACTCAGAATGAGCCCGACGTGATCTTCGCGATCGTCGGCGGGCTCGGTGCTGCCGCCGCCTGGGCGGTGTCGACACTCTGCTCCTCGCGCTCGAGCCGGATGATCGAGCCCGTGTCTGTCGTCGCCTGGGTGATGATCGTGGGGCTCGTCATCACCGCTCCGATCGCAGCGCTTCGAGGGGTGCCACCGCGGCTCGGCGGGTCGGCAGGAGTCTGGCTGATCGCGGCCGGCGCCGGCAATGTCGCCGGACTCCTCCTGACCTACGCCGCGATGCGCATTGGCCAGGTGGCCTTGGTCGCCCCGCTGGTGTCGACGGAGGGCGCGATCGCGGCGGTGATCGCGGTGCTCGCGGGCGAGCGTCTCGCGTCCGCCGCGGGCGTCGCGCTGGCCGTCATCGTCTTAGGCGTGTTCCTAGCCGCGACTCCTGAGAGCCGTACGGCCGATCGTGATCGAGTCGGACAGCCGGAGTCGGCGCTGCTCGCCCTGGCGGCCGCGTCGGTGTTCGGGGCGAGCCTGTACGCCACGGGTCGCGCCAGCTTGTTGCTGCCCGCCGCCTGGGTGGTGCTCTCGGCGAGGCTCATCGGGACCGTTGCCGTGGCGGCGCCGCTGGCCCTGGCCGGGCGGCTGAGGTTGACGCGGCGCGCGCTGCCGCTGGTGGTCGGGGCCGGGATCTGCGAGGTGGTCGGCTTCTACTCGTACACGCTGGGCTCGAGGCACGGGATAGCGATCGCGGCGGTCCTCGCCTCGCAGTTCGGCGCGCTGGCGGCGGTGATCGGTTATGTGCTGTTCAAAGAGCGCCTGAGCCGCGTACAGGTTGGGGGGGTCATCTTGGTCGTGGTCGGGGTGGCCCTGCTGAGCGCGCTCGAGGGGTGATCGCAGAGCTGACCTGCACGAGACGCTCCAGCTGCCGCTCGAGCCCGGTGTCCCCCACGACGCGGACCTTCAGCGGCAGACCGATGCGCTGCGCCGCGCGCTCAGCGGCCAACCGGGTCCGCGGCGTGGGACGCTGCGCGAGCCAGAGCACCCGGGTGTAGTGGCCGAAGTAGTCCTCGCGCAGCTCGGGGTGGCGGTCGAGGCCCAGCTCGCGCACGACCGTATGCTCGAACGTCCGCGCCAGGAAGTCCGTGAGGAAATAGGTGCCGGGTTCTTCGGCCAACGCGTCGCGCACCTCCTCGCGGGCGAGCACGTCGTAGCAGTGCTCGCCGGCCAGGCGCATGACCCCGGCGCGCGCCAGGACGCCGTCGAGCTCGCCGTAGGTGCCGCAATCGCCGTACGCGACCGCGACCGCGTCGTACCGGTCGCGCAGTCGGGCCAGGGCATCATGGACCGCCGGCGCGATCCGCTCGGGACGGTTGTGGAGGAGCGCCGGAACCGGATGGACGTCGAGCGCCCACCGACGCCGGCGCGCGATCCGGCGCACGTCCGCCGCCAGCGCCCCACATGAGATCACGGCCACGGTCATCCCGGAAACCCGAGCTGGTCGACGAACAGGTCGTTGAAGTCCGCGCGCCCGGACAGCTCCACGTACTCGACCTCTCGCAAGATCGAGTATGCCTCGGCCCGCTCGCGCAACGACAGCGCCGCGATCTTCGCGCCCTCCCCCGCGACGTTGCCCGCCGACACGATCCGCGGCAGCGCGAGCGTCGGCACCAGCCCGATCCGCACCGCGCTCAACGGCGTCAGGTACGACCCGAAGCTCCCCGCGAGCAGCACCTGGGCGATGTCGGACGCCTCGACCCCGAGCTCGCGCAGCAGGATGTTCCACCCGGTCGCGATCGACGCCTTGGCGAACTGGAGCTCGCGCACGTCCCGCTGCGAGAGAAACACGGAGCTCTCGGGGTCCCCGCCGACCGAGCCGCGCCAATAAAGGACGAACACCCGCTCCTTGCCGACCGTGGTCAGTCGTGAGGCGAGCCCCGGGAAGCGCGCCGCTGCCTCCTCGTCGGCCAAGAACCGACCCGAATGATCGAGCAAGCCGGAGTGGACGAGCTCGGCGACGGCGTCGACCAGGCCCGACCCGCACAGACCGGCCGGCTCCACGTCGCCGATGACCTCGAGCGAGAGCGCTTCGCCGTCGATCGTGACACCCTCGATCGCGCCCTCCGCCGCGCGCATCCCGCACTTGATCTGGGCCGCCTCGAACGCCGGCCCCGCCGGCGCGGCCGTCGCGAGCACGCGCTCGTTCGAGCCGAGCGCGATCTCGCTGTTCGTGCCCACGTCGATGAACAGCCGCAGCCGGCGATCGCGGGTGAGCCCGGTCGCGAGCATCCCCGCGACGATGTCGCCGCCCACATACGCCCCCAGCGAAGGGAATACGAACGCCGGCGCCCGCGGATGCACCGGAGCGCCGAAGTCGGCCGCGCGCACGGGCGGAAACGAATGCGTGGAGACCACGAACGGCGCCATCGACAACGGCTCGGGGTCGATCCCGAGCGCGAGGTGCATCATCGTCACGTTGCCGCACACCGTGATCTCGTACACCTCCCGGGGTTCCACCCCACCCTCGTCGCACACCTCGGCGGTCAACGAACTCAACGTCTCCTGGACGCGCGAGCGCAAGGCCTCCAGCGCCTGGTCATCCATCATCGTGGCCGAGATCCGGGTGATGACATCGGCGCCGTAGGGCTGCTGGCGGTTCAGCATCGAGCGCACCGCCACCGGCTGGCCGCTCTCCAGGTCGAGCAGCGTCGCCACCACCGTGGTGGTCCCGAGGTCGAAGGCGATGGCAAACCTCCGGTCGGTGGTGTCCCCGGGCTCGACGTCGATCAGCTCCTCGTCGCAGACGACCGCGGTGACGTCGAAATCAGCGCCCCGCAAAATGCTGCCGAGCTCGCGCAGCAGCTCGATCGACGCGCGCGGCTCGAGGTCGTCGACCGCGTCCAGTACGCGCTGCAGATCCGAGCGCTGGTCCTCCAGCGACGGCTCGTCGAGCACGACGTAACGCTTCTGAACCGACGGCCTGAGGATCACGTGCCGGCCGAC
>JAFASF010000462.1 GCA_019244745.1 Solirubrobacterales bacterium
GGGGCGATCGTCGGCGCCGCCGGGATGATCCTGGCCCCCAGGCTCGACCAGCACCAGCCCTGGGTCGACCCCCACGCCCTCGCCAACAGCTTCTCGCCGACCCACGTCGACTCCTTCGACTGGAGCCAGCGCTACGGGCCGCTGAACTGGCCGCGAACCGGCCACGAGGTCCTGGACGTGCAGGCGGCCCACAGCGACTACTGGAAGGCCGAGGACCTCGACGCGTTCGACGGCTACGGATGGGTCTCCGACAACGTCGAGCAAGCCTCGCTCCCGGCCGCGGATCCGGCCGCGCTCGCCCGATGGACCCAGACGATCCAGGTGACGATCAAGGCGATGACGACCACCGACGTGATCGCCGCCGGCTACGCGTACCAGCCGACCCACCTCCCGGGGCTCGCCCTGTCCGGCGTCGGCGCGGGCACCTGGTTGTCGACCACCCAACTCGGCCCCGGCGCGAGCTACTCCGTCCGCGTCTACACGCCGGCCCCGACAGCTCATCAGCTCTCGACCGCCTACGACGGCGCCCTCGGCAGCCCCGCCTTTCCGTGGCCGGCGCTCGCGGGCTACCTCACGCTCTCGCTGCCCCAGCCGACCTCCTCGCAGCTACCGCCGCAGAGCGTGTTGCTCGCGCCGTACGGCTCGCGAGCTCCGCCCCAGAACCTGAGCGACGTCACCTCGGTCAGCGGCCCCGGCGCGATCGCCGATTCGCCCTACGCCCGGGTGTACGCCCTCGCCCGGCGGTTGGCCCGAGGAGCGAGGACGCCGTACGCGTACGCGCTCCGCGTCGAGCGCTACCTCTCGGGCGCGAACAACTTCACCTACAACGAGAATCCGCCGCTGAGCACCTATCCGCTCGAGAGCTTCCTCTTGACCAGCCATCTCGGCTACTGCCAGCAGTTCGCAGGCGCGATGGCGCTGCTGCTCCGGTTCGGCGGGGTTCCGGCGAGGGTGGCGGCCGGGTTCGCGAGTGGGACCTACAGCTCGGCGTCGCGGCAGTGGGTGGTCACCGACATCGACGCGCATGCCTGGGTCGAGGCGTGGTTCCCCCACTACGGCTGGGTCCGCTTCGACCCGACGCCCGGGGCCGCTCCGGCCCGCGGCGGACGATTGGCTCCGATCGCCACGGCCGCCGGGGGCGGCAAGGGGGCATCGACGCAGCAGGCGCCCAGAAGGACGATCGGAACCACGACTCCCACCGCCCATTCCACCAAGGCCTCCGGTGGAGGTCCGAGCGCGGTCCTCATCGGGGTCCTCGCGGTGCTGGTCGTCGCTCTCGTGATGGGCCTGATCGCCACTCGAGGCGTCGCCGAGCCCAGCGGCGAGCAGCTGCTCATGGAGCTCGAGCGGGCATTGGCTCGAAGCGGCCGCCCGGTCTCCTCCGGGGTGACCCTGGTGGAGCTCGAGCACCGCTTCCGCACCTCGGCCGAGGCCGCCGCCTATGTACGCGCGATCCGGGCGATCAGGTTCGCCGGCGGCGGTGAGACCCCGACTCGGCGCCAGCGGCGGGCGCTGCGCGCGCAGTTGCGCGCCGGGCTGGGCCTCGGCGGGAGGCTCCGAGCGCTGTGGGCGCTGCCGCCGCAATGGCTGCCTCCTGAACGGTTCCGCCACCGCACGGATGAGGCGGCATAAACTCCGAGTGATGGACGACGTCTACGACCTGTTCCGACGCGGGACGGAATTGCTCGAAGCCGGACACAACCATCAGGCGACGATTCCCCTCTCGCGCGCCCGTGATCTGGCCCCCGACAAGACCTCGATCCGCGAGGCCCTGGGCCGGGCGCTGTTTCACGCCGCTCGCTACGAGCAGGCGGCGACCGAATTCGAGGCGGTCATCGACCGCGCCCCGACCAACGACTACGCCCTGTTCTGCCTCGGCCGCTCGCTGCAGATGCTCGGCCGCCACGCCGAGGCCCGCAAGCCCCTGGCGCTGGCGGCGTGCCTGCAGCCCGGCCGGCGCGACTACAGCTTCTACCGCGACCGCGCGCGCGCCCGGGCCGCCGAGGCGTAGTGGCCTTGTAGGCGGGGGCGCATGCGCCCCCGCCCCGCGGCCGCATGCGGCCGCGGTGGGTTCGTGCATGCACGAACCCATGTAGTCCTCCCCGCCGCAAGCACGGTCGGTCTTGGCGGCTGCAAACCTTCGCTGGCCTGCGTCCTCGCTCGCTCGCGTACCTTCCAGGTACGCCGCGCTCGCTGCGTCCTTGGCCAGCTCGGTTTTCGCTCGCCAATTCACGACCGTACCTACGGCGGGAAGGACTTGTGATGATGCTGGTCGCGCGGCTCGAAACCTGGTGCTAACCTGACCCTTACAGCTTTCGCGCCGGGCGCTTCCCGGTGGAGTACAGGAAGTGGGCGCTTGCCCGCTTTTTTTATGAGTTTTATGACGGAGGAGATCGTGAGTGCACTCCATAACGAGATCGAGGAACGGCTGGCGGTCGCCGAGCCCGACGTCGAGCTGCTGCTCGCCGAGGTGGCAGGCTCCACGCTGCGCGTGTTCATCGATCACCCCGACGGGGTGACCCTCGCGCTGTGCGAGCGCGTTTCCGGACGCCTGAGCGACTACCGGGATCGCTACTCGCTCGAGGTGTCCTCCCCCGGCCAGAACCGCCCGCTCACCAAGCCCCAGCACTACAGCCGGTTCCTCGGCCGTCAGGCGCGGCTTCGGCTGAGGGAGTCGCGGGACGGGCACAAGAGCGTCACCGGCGAGCTGGTCGGGGCCTCCGAGGACGAGGTCACGATCGCCGCCGACGACGGCGTGGTCACGATCCCCTACGAGCAAATCGCCCGCTCCAACCTCATTCCTGGAGACTGAAGCCATGTCACGTGAAATTCTGGAAGCGGTTCGGGGGCTCGCGGCGGAAAAGAACATCTCCAGCGAGAAGTTGATGGAGGCGCTCGAGGACGCCCTGCTGTCCGCATACAAGAAGACCCCCGGCGCCGCCCGCTACGCCCGGGTCGAAATGGACCGCGAGAGCGGCGACTTCAAGGTGTGGGAGCTGAAGATTCCCGAGGAGCTCGAGGAGCAGCTGCTCGTGGAGGCCACGGTCGACCAGCAGCCCACGGTCGACCCCGAGACCGGCGAGATGCGCGAGCCCCCCGAGCCCGAGATCGACCTCGAGAAGCTCAAGGAGTTCGAGGACCAGATCGAGATCGAGGACGTCACCCCGCACGACTTCGGCCGGATCGCCGCGCAGACCGCCAAGCAGGTGATCCTCCAGCGCATCCGCGAGGCCGAGCGGGACATGATGTTCGAGGAGTACCGCGACCGGGTCGGCGAGCTGATCACCGGGATCGTGCAGCAGTCCGACTCGCGCTATACGCTCGTGCAGCTGCGCGAGCGCGTCGAGGCGCTGCTGCCCAAGTCCGAGCAGGTCGAGGGCGAGCGCTACGACCACTCGCAGCGGATCAAAGCCGTCATCAAGGACGTCTCGAACTCGACCAAGGGCCCGAGCATCATCGTCTCTCGTCGCGACCCCGAGCTCATCAAGTCGCTGTTTGAGCTCGAGGTCCCGGAGATCGCCGATGGCCTGGTCGAGATCACCGGGGTAGCGCGCGAGCCGGGCTACCGCTCGAAGATCGCCGTGGTCTCGCACGTCGACGGCGTCGATCCGGTCGGCGCCTGTGTCGGACCTCGGGGCTCGCGCGTGCGCATGGTCGTGTCCGAGCTGCGCGGCGAGAAGATCGACATCATTCCCTACAACGACGAGCCGGCGCGGTTTGTCGCCAAGGCCCTCTCGCCCGCGCGGGTGAGGGAGGTCCTGGTCGACGACGCGGGCAAGCAGGCCACGGTGATCGTCCCCGACGATCAGCTGTCGCTCGCGATCGGGCGCGAGGGCCAGAATGCCCGCCTCGCGGCGCGGTTGACCGGCTGGCGGATCGACATCCGCTCCGAGACCGAGTTCGCGGCCGAGGAGGCCGAGCACGGCTACGAGCAGGAAGAGGCCCAGGGCCGCTGCGCGGCGATCCTCTCAAACGGCCGGCGCTGCCCGAACGCCGCGCTGCCGGGATCGCGCTACTGCGGCATCGAGGCCCACCAGGCGCTCGAGGGTAAGGACACCGACCGGGTCGACGGCGGCCAAGGCGACTCCCAGGCCGCCCCGGCCGCCGGCTCGCCGGGCGAGACGGGATCGAGGTCGGCCACCGAGGGCGCCGCGTCCTAGACTGAGGAGGCGATGAAGAAGCGGGTTCATGAGATCGCGAAGGAGCAGGGCCTTCCAGCCAAGGAAGTGCTGGCGCGTCTTCAGTCCGCCGGCGTGAACGTCAAGGCGGCGTCGTCCAGCGTGGACGAGGCGGCCGCCCTTCGCGCGCTTGGCGACGGCGACGGTGCGACGGCCGCACCGGAGCCCGCCCCCCCGGCGGCCACCGCTAGCGCGACGCCCGCCCCAGAGCCCGCCTCGGCCCCGCCGCGCGAGCGGCCCGACGGCGCTCCCTCAGAACCCGCCGCCCGCGCCGCGGGCACAGACGCGCCCCACAAGCGTCCCACCCGCGACTCCCTCCAGGGCGAGCGCGCACCCGGCACGGCCGGCGGCCGCCGGCGGGTGGTGATCGATTCCCAGGCCTCCCGCCGCGCTCCGGGCGGCGGCCCTCCCCCGCAGTCGAGCCAGCCGCCTCGCCGCCAGCGCCGGGGTCGCAGGCGCCGCGGTATCTACGACGAGGAGGCGGAGGCCAGGCCGGCGGCGCAGACCGCCGTCGTCGAACCCGAGGCCACCCGGATCAACTCGGGATCGACGGTCAAGGACGTGGCCGAGTACCTCGACGTACCGGTCCCGGACATCATGAAGAAGCTGATGCAGCTGGGCGAGATGAAGACGCTCACCCAGACGTTGTCCGACGATTCGATTCAGGTGCTCGCCGCGGAGCTCGGCAAAGACGTCGAGATCGTCCACGCCGAGGACGAGATGGTCGCGCAGCCGGTGTACGAGGACGCCGAAGAGGATCTCGTGGAACGTCCGCCGGTGGTCACGATCATGGGTCACGTCGACCACGGCAAGACCTCCCTCCTGGACGCGATCCGCACGACCGAGGTGGCGGCCGGCGAGGCCGGGGGCATCACCCAGCACATCGGCGCCTACCAGGTCCACCACGGCGAAAAGGTCATCACGTTCCTGGATACGCCGGGTCACGAAGCGTTCACGGCGATGCGCGCCCGCGGAGCCAAAGTGACCGACATCGCGGTGATCGTCGTGGCCGCCGACGACGGGGTCAAGCCCCAGACTCAGGAGGCCGTCGACCACGCCAACGAGGCCGACGTGCCGATGCTCGTCGCGGTCAACAAGATCGACAAGGAGGCCGCGGATCCCACGCGCGTGCGAACCGAGATGACCGGGCTCGGACTGCAACCGGTCCAGTGGGGCGGGGACACCGAGTTCGTCGATGTCTCGGCCAAGACCCAGCAGGGCCTCGACGACCTGCTCGACACGATCCTGTTGATGTCCGATCTGGAGGAGCTGCGCGCGAATCCAAACGCTCCCGCATCCGGGACGGTGATCGAGTCAAAGCTCGATCCGGGGCGCGGCCCGGTGGTGACGATCCTGATCGAGCGCGGGACGCTCGAGGTGGGCGACTCCCTCGTCGCCGGCGCCCACTGGGGCCGGGTCCGGGCGATGAACGACTTCCTCGGCAACCGGGTCCAGCAGGCGCTGCCCGGCGAGCCCGTCGAGGTGCTCGGGTTCGACGGCGTTCCCGAGGCCGGGGAGCCCGTCCGCGCGGTCGAGAACGAGCGCCGCGCGCGGCAGCTAGCAGGCGAGCGGGCCACGCGGCTGAAGACGGAGTCGCTTGCCCGGCGGGCCGGCAAGAGGATTTCGCTCGAGCAGATCTTCGAGAGCGGCCGCGAGGAGCTGAACCTGTTGCTCAAGGCCGACGTGGCGGGGTCGCTCGAGGCCATCGAGGACGAGATCGCGAAGTTGCCCCAGGACGAGGTCTCGGTCAACGTCATCCGGCGCGCCGTCGGCGCCGTCACCGAATCCGACGTGATGCTGGCCTCCGCGTCGGACGCGGTGATTCTGGCCTTCAACGTGCGGCCTGTCGGCGATGCGCGCGCGGTGGCCGAGCGCGAAGGGGTCGAGATTCGCCATTACTCGGTCATCTATCGAGTGATCGAGGAGCTCCGCTCAGCGATGCAGGGAATGCTCGCTCCCGAGGAGGTCGAGGAGACCCTCGGGACGGCCGAGGTTCGCCAGCTGTTCCGGGCCTCCCGCGTCGGCACGATCGCCGGATCGCACGTGCTCGACGGCAGGATCACGCGGGGTGCAAAGGTGCGGCTGGTTCGCGACGGCCTCGTCGTCTACGACGGCGAGATCGCGAGCCTGCGCCGGTTCAACGAGGACGTACGCGAGGTGGCCGCAGGTTTTGATTGCGGCATCGTGCTCAGGGACTTCGCGGACATCAAGGAAGGCGACGTTCTCGAGACCTACGCCACGCGCCAGGTCGAGCGCGAGCTCGCCTGAACTGTTCGGGGGGCGGCAGGTGTCCGCCGGCGGCTATGTGGCTGTGCTGGTGATCGACCTGCACTTTCCGGACGTGGGAAGCCTCAAGGGCAAGCGCAAGGAGCTGTCCTCGATAAAGGCCCAGCTCCATGGGCGTATGGGCGTGGCCGTGGCCGAGACCGACTATCAGGACCTCTGGCAGCGCGCGAGGCTCACCGCCGCCCTCACCGGAGGGTCGCTCGCCCGCCTGACCGCCGCTGCCGACACGGTCGAGCGCTGGCTGCGGGCGCGTTGCGCCGACGGGGTAGTGGTCGAGCGGGTCGTGCTCTCGCTCGACGAGCTGCGCGACGAGCCGGAGGGAGCGCCAGACCGTGAACCACGATTTGGCAGGGATGAGTAGGATGGGCGCCGGCCGCATGCGGCGCGTCGATGAGGCCATTCGAGTCGTGCTCAGCGACGCGATCGCAAAGGATCTAAAAGATCCTCGCGTGGGATTCGTAACTGTGACCGCCGTCAAGACCAGCCCTGACTTACGGCATGCCCGAGTGTTCGTGAGCGTGCTCGGCGATGAGCGGGTGCGCTCGGAGAGCCTGGAGGGGCTGCGCTCGGCCCATGGCTTCCTCCAAGCCCAGCTGGCGGCGGAGCTGAGGTTCAAGCACACGCCGACGCTCGAGTTCGAGTACGACGAGTCCGTTGATCGCGGGATGCGGATATCACAGCTGATCGAGGATGTGGGGAGGCGCACGGACGATGCCTGAGAACGGAGACCGATCGAGCCGGGAGGAGGTGCTCGAGGAGCTCCGCTCCTCGGACAAGCTGATCGTGGTGACCCACGAGAACCCCGACGGCGACGCCCTCGGATCGCTGGTCGCGATGCAGGAGATCCTCACCAAGCTCGGCAAGGACTGCCTGACGTTCATCGATTCGGCGGAGCTGCCGTTGCCGCACGAGTATCGGTTCCTGACGCTGTCGGGATTGGTCAGCTCGCCCCCGGATGATTTCCCCGAGCGCACGATCGTCTTCCTCGACTGCGGCAACCTCGAACGTAACCCAGCCGAGGCACTCCAGCGGCCCGGCACGCACATCCTGAACATCGACCACCACCACGACAACACGCGCTTCGGCACGGTGAACCTGGTGGCCGACGACGCGTCCTGCACGGCCGAGATCGTCTGGGATCTGATGCACGGGCTCGAGGTCGAGCCGACGCCGACGATTGCCGAGGCGCTGTACGTCGGCCTGATCACCGACACGGGCCGGTTCATGTACGAGAACACGACCGCCCGGGCGCACCTGATGGCGGCCGACTTGATCGCGGCCGGGGTGAGCGTGCCCGACGTCTACCGGCGGGTCTACGAGGGGGTCCCGTACGGCAAGCTGGCGCTGCTCGCTCGCGGTCTGTCGAAGATCGAGCGCTACGACGGCGGACGGCTGACGGTAACCGCGCTCGAGGCACACGACTTCGTCGAGTCCGAGGCGCTCGAGAGCTATTCCGAAGGCGTGATCGACCATTTGCGGGCGGTCAAGGGCACGGCGGTCGCGGCGCTGGTTCGCGATCGGATCGGCGAGGACGGAGACGGGATGCGCCCGCGCAAGGTCTCGCTGCGGGCGAGCGACGACCGCGTCGACGTGTCCGCGATCGCCCGTGCGCAGGGCGGAGGCGGGCACCGGGGGGCGGCCGGGTTCACGACCTCGATGGAGTGGGACGAGCTGGTGACGTTCCTGCGCGAGCAAGTGGCCCGACAGCTCGAGATGGCGTGACCCGCGACGGCGTCGTTCTGTACGACAAACCCGCAGGCATAACCTCCTTCGATGTCGTCCGATCGGTGCGCCGGACGCTCGATCGCGGGGTCAAGGTCGGTCATGCTGGCACGCTGGACCCGTTCGCGACCGGGCTGCTGCTGGTGCTGATCGGTCGCGCCACGCGCGTGCAGCGGTTCCTGATGGAGCTCCCGAAGATCTATCGGGTGGTGGCGCGGTTCGGAGCGGTTTCGAGCACCGGCGACCCTGAGGGCGAGGTCGTGGAGACGGGCGTCGTGCCTGAGGGGGATCTGGAGCTGCCGACCGGCGTCGTTCGCCAGCGGCCGCCGGCGTTCTCCGCGGTCAAGGTCGGCGGGCGGCGAGCGTACGCGCTCGCCCGCGCCGGCGCGGACGTCCAGCCAAGTGAGCGCGAGGTGGAGGTGTATCGGTTCTCGGAGACGTGGCGGGAGGGTTCGCGGCGTGGGTTTGAGATCGAGTGCTCGTCGGGGACCTACGTTCGGAGCCTCATCGCCGGCCTCGGGGATGCGTACTGCGAGGAGCTCCGCCGGATGCGGATCGGCCCGTTCGACGTCGCGGACGCCGAGCCCGAGGTGCTCGTCGGGCTCGATCAGGGGCTGCGCTTCCTGCCCGAGGTGCGCCTGGACGCCGAGCAGGCGCGGCGGGCGGGACACGGGGTACCGGTGGCCTTGACCGGGGAGGGCCCCGCGGCCCGCGCGGTTCGCCTGACCGGGCCGGACGGTCTCATCGGGGTGGCGGAGCCGGCGCCCGGTGATCTGCTCAAGCCAGTGGTCGTCCTTCGGGGCTGACCGGAGGCGGTTAGGGTTCCGCGCGCGATGCAGGTCACGCCACTATCGGATGCCCGTCCACGCCCGCGCCGGCTCGCGGTCGGGGAGTTCGACGGGGTGCACCTCGGCCACCGGGAGGTGATCCGGGGTAGCGACACCGTGCTCACGTTCGAGCCCCATCCGCTGCGCGTGGTCCGCCCCGAGGCGGCCCCCAGGCTGCTCACGCCGCTTGAGATCAAGGCCGAGCTGATCGCCGAGCTCGGAGTCGAAGAGCTCGTGGTGATCCCGTTCGACGACGGCTTCGCGCACCAGAGCCCGCAGGAGTTCATCGATCACATCCTCGTGCAACGGCTGTCCGCCACCCACGTGTCCGTGGGCGAGAACTTCCGCTTCGGCCATCGCGCGGCCGGCGACCCCGAGCTGTTGCGGGCCGATGGACGGTTCGAGACCCGCATCGTCCCGATGGTCGAGGCCGGCGGCGAGATCGTGTCGTCGAGCCACATCCGGGGCCTCGTACTCGCCGGGGAGGTGGAGCTCGCGAAGCGACTTCTCGGGGCCCCGTTTCAGCTCCGTGGCGAGGTGGTGGTCGGCGACAAGCGCGGTCGCGAGATCGGCTTCCCGACGGCCAACATCGTCCCCGACGAGTCGCTCGTGTATCCCGGGCACGGCGTCTACGTGGCCCGCGCAGACGGGGGCTGCGCCGCGGTCAGCATCGGAGTGCGTCCCACGTTCGGCACCGGACGCGCGGTGCTCGTGGAGGCCTACCTGCTCGACCGCAACGTCGATCTGTATGGGCAGACGCTGCGGATCGATTTCCTCTCTCGGCTGCGCGGCGAGCGCCGGTTCGACTCGGTCGAGGCGTTGGTCGACCAGATGCGGGGCGACGTCGAGCGCGCCCGCGAGCTGTGCGAGTGAGCTCGCGGGCCGGCGCGCCGGGCCGCGGCTGCTAGCCTGAGCGGCCGCATGACGCTAACCCAGGAACGCACCCAGGAGCTCGTCGCCAAGTTCGGCGAGGCCCCGTCCGACACCGGCAGGACCGAGGTCCAGGTCGCGCTGCTCACCGAGCGCATCAACGACCTCACCCAGCACCTGCGCACCCACAGCAAGGACCATCATTCACGTCGCGGCCTGCTGATGCTGGTAGGCCGGCGCCGGCGGCTGCTCAACTATCTCCAGCGCACCGATCTCGAGCGCTACCGCGCGCTGGTGCGCGAGCTCGGTTTGCGCAAGTGAGCCCCATCGCGCCCGGGGAGCCGGTCCCGGAGTTCACGCTGCGCCGCGAGAACGGCGAGGCATTCACCCGCGCGGACCTCGAGGGACACACCACCGTGCTCGTCTTCTATCCGTTCGCGTTCAGCCCGGTCTGCACGGATCAGCTGGGTCTCTACGAGGAGATGCTCGACGAGTTCAAAAGCCGCGGCGCCACGCTGTACGGGGTCTCGTGCGATGCGCACTACTCGCAGAGGGCTTTTCGGGACCAGCTCGGGGTCACGATCGAGCAGCTGTCCGATTTCGAGCCCAAAGGAGAGGTCTGCCGGGCGTTCGGCGTCTACCACCCGGGCGGCTTTGCCCAGCGCGCGCTCGTGATCATCGGCCCCGAAGGGGTGGTCACCTGGAGCTACCAGGCCGACGCGCCCAGCGAGCTGCCCGGGGCCAACCTGATCTTCGACGGCCTCGAGGCCCCCGCGCCGCCCGTTTGACCGAGTTTCGATCGGCTCCGGTTCCGGAGCCGTCGGCCGACGACCATCACGGAGGTCCGGTCGATGCTCCGCTCGTGATCGAGTACGTGGACTTCGAGTGCCCGTACTGCGCCGCGCTCAACGTCAAGCTCGCCGGCCGGCGGCTGCACCGGGTCTTTCGCCACTTCCCGGTCCGTACGAGCCACCCCCGCGCGTGGGCGGCCGCCGGCGCCGCCGAGGCGGCCGGCCTACAGGGCCGCTTCTGGGAGATGCACGACCTGCTGTTCGCCGACCAGGGGCGGCTCGAGGACCCGCACCTGTGGCAACGGGCGCGGACGCTCGGCCTCGACGTCGACCGCTTCGATTCGGACCGTCGGAGCGAGCTCGTTCGGGCGCGTGTGGGGCGCGACTTCAAGTCCGGTGTCCGCGCGGGGGTGGTGACGACGCCGACGCTGTTCGCCGGCGGGCGGATGTACGCCGGCCAGATCGACGCTCGCACGCTCGACGAGATCGGCGCCTGCGACTGAGGTCGCCCGGGACGCCCCGTCTTCAGGGGGTGTCCGAGAAAAGGCCCCGTCCTGGGGCCAAATCTCGGACGCCAAGCGAGGGTGAGCGCGTGTTCGAGGCGCGGGCGGCAAGGGCGCCGGGCCCGGACGGATCGCGCCGCCGCCGCTACCATCACCTGTGTTCGGAACGAAAAAGACGCTGAAACGAAGCACTCCGCCGACCGAAGGGCGGAGCAAGAAGGGAACTGAATATGTCTGACGCCGTTACGCGCGTGTCCGTCGAGATCGAGGGCAAGGAGATCTCGTTCGAGACCGGCAAGCTGGCCAAGCAGGCCTCCGGCGCCGTCGTCGTCCGTGCGGGCGACACCATGGTTATCTGTACGGCTACGGCCGGCAACCTCCGCGAGGTGGACTTTCTGCCACTGACGGTCGACGTCGAGGAGCGCATGTATGCGGCCGGGAAGATTCCCGGCTCTTTTTTCAAGCGCGAGGGGCGCGCGGGGGAGAAGGCGACGCTGGCGGCGCGCCTGATCGACCGGCCGATCCGCCCGTTGTTCCCCAAGGGCTGGCGGTACGAGACCCAGCTGGTCGCGATTCCAGTCTCCGTGGACCACGTGAACCCCTACGACGTGCTGGCCATGAACGGCGCCTCGGCCGCGCTGATGGTCTCCCACATTCCGCTTCCGGCGCCGGTCGGGGCGGTGCGGATCGGCAAGGT
The DNA here is from genome assembly GCA_019244745.1 of Solirubrobacterales bacterium. Lineage (GTDB taxonomy): Bacteria > Actinomycetota > Thermoleophilia > Solirubrobacterales > Solirubrobacteraceae > Palsa-465. The sequence goes on from JAFASF010000462.1 coordinate 11,875, forward strand.
CGACGGCAACTTCGTGGTCAATCCGCCCGAGATGGACCTGGTCGACAACACGGACCTCGATCTGATCGTCGCCGGCACCGAGGAGGCCATCCTGATGGTCGAGGCCGGCGCCAACCAGGTCCCGGAGGCGGAGATCCTCGACGCGCTCGACATCGCCCACGACGCGATCAAGAAGCTCTGCGCGGCGCAGCGCGAACTCGCCGACAAGGCCGGCAAGGAGAAGATCGAGGTGGTGGTGCCGGAGGTCCATCCGGACCTCTACGAGCAGATCAAGGCCTCGCATGGCGCCGCCCTCGACGCCGCCACCCAGGTTGAGGACAAGCTCGACCGCCAGGAGGCGTGCAAGGTCGTCGAGGAGCAGGTGCTCGCCCAGTACTCGGGCGATCCCGAGGCCGAGACGTACGCGGAGTACCGCGCCAACGCCCAGCAGGCGTTCGACAAGCTCGAGAAGACCCTGATCCGCGAGCGGATCGCGGTCCAGAAGAAGCGCCCCGATGGCCGCTCGGCGGAGGAGATACGTCCTCTGAGCATCGAGGTCGGGGTCGCGCCCCGCACCCACGGGTCGGCGCTGTTCACCCGAGGCCAGACGCAGGCTCTGAGCGTCGTCGCGCTGGGCACCACGCGCGAGGAGATGCGACTGGACACGCTGGGACTCGAGACGGCCAAGCGCTACTTCCACCACTACAACTTCCCGCCGTTCTCGGTTGGGGAGGCGGGCTTCATGCGCGGTCCCAAGCGCCGCGACATCGGCCACGGCGCCCTCGCCGAGCGGGCGCTGGTCCCGATGATCCCCAGCCAGGATGACTTCCCGTACACGATCCGCGTGGTCTCGGACATCCTCGAGTCAAACGGCTCGTCCTCGATGGCGAGCGTGTGCGGCTCCACGCTGTCGCTGATGGATGCCGGCGTCCCGATCAAGCACGCCGTCGCGGGCATCGCGATGGGCCTGATCAAGGAGGGCGACGACTACATCATCCTGACCGACATCGCGGGCGTGGAGGACCACCTCGGCGATATGGACTTCAAGGTCGCCGGTACCGAGCGGGGGATCACCGCGCTGCAGATGGACATCAAGATCACTGGCGTGACGTTCGAGATCATGCGCGACGCGCTCGCGCAGGCCAAGACCGCACGGAGCTACATCCTTGAAGAGATGGCCAAGGTGATCGACCATCCGCGGGCCGAGCTCTCCAAGCACGCACCGCGGATCTCGACGATCCAGATCGATCCGGAGAAGATCGGGCTGCTGATCGGGAAGGGCGGCGAGACGATCCGAGCGCTGCAGGAGGAGTTCGACGCTCAGATCGACGTCAACGACGAGGGTCAGGTGCTCGTTTACGCCTCCGACGGCGAGCGCGGGGACGCGCTGGTCGACCGCATCCGAGCGATGACCAAGGAAGTCGAGGTCGGGGACGAGTTCACGGGCAGGGTCGTCAAGACGACCACGTTCGGCGCGTTCGTCGAGCTATCGAAGGGCACCGACGGCCTTCTCCACATCTCGAACATCGCACCCGGGCGGAGGATCGCAACGGTCGAAGAGGTGCTCAACAAGGGCGATGAGGTCACCGTTCGGGTGGTCGAGGTCGACCGCGAACGCGGCCGTATCGGGCTGCGGCTCGCCGGCGATCCTGACGTGGTCGGCAAGACCGTGGCCGAGCTCGCGGCCGTGGGCACCGGCGACGCGGGCCCGCGCCGCGACCGCGGAGACCGTGGCGACCGCGGAGACCGGGGCGACCGGGGCGACCGGGGACGTGACGGACGCGGCCGCGATCGCGGCCCGCGCGAGCGGGACCGTGTGCGCGATCGCGACCCCGACCGTCCGCGCTCCTAGCCCCCGGCGGCGCAACCAACGTGGACCAGCAACACCGGCTGACGACGCTTGACTCGGGCGTACGGGTCGTAACGGAGGCGATGCCCTCCGTGCGATCCGTATCGCTCGGGTTTTGGATCGCCACGGGTTCGCGGGCGGAGACGGAGGCCGAGGCAGGCCTCTCGCACCTGCTCGAGCACCTGCTGTTCAAGGGCACCTCCAAGTACGCCTCGCTCCAGATCGACCAGATCTTCGATGCGATGGGAGCCGAACTGAACGCCGGTACCGGCAAGGAGACGACCTCGGTCTACGCGCGGGTGATCGACCAGCACGTTCCCGAGGCGTTCGACGTGATGGCCGACATGGTGTTCCGCCCCGCCCTGCGCGACGTCGACTCCGAGCGGGCGGTGATCCTGGAGGAGATCGCGATGTATGAGGACGATCCCCAGGAGAAGGTGTTCGACGTGCTGGGAGACGCCGTGTTCGGAGACCATCCACTGGGACGGGCGATCATCGGCCGGGCGCCGGTGATCGCGGAGACCCCGGTGGCGGAGATTTCGCGATTCCACGCCGCGAGGTACACGCCCGCCAACGTCGTGATCGCCGCGGCGGGAGCCGTGGACCACGACGCGATCGTGGCCCTGGCCGCCGAACGCGTGCGCCGGGCGTCCGGATCGCCGACGCCCCCGACCACGCCGCCGGCGCCGGAAAGCACACCGGCTCGCCTGCGCTTCGAGCGCAAGGACACCGAGCAGTACCACGTGTGTCTGGGCGGCGTGGGGCTCTCACGCCACGACGAGCGCCGCTTCGCCCTGCGGGTGCTGGACACGATCTTCGGCGGCACGTCGTCGTCCCGCCTGTTCCAGGAGATCCGCGAGCGGCGGGGACTCGCCTACGCGGTCTATTCGTTCACGAGCGCCTACCAGGACACGGGCCAGGTGGGCCTGTACCTCGGCACCCGCTCAGACAACGTGGCCGAGGCGCTCGCGGTGCTCGGCTCCGAGCTCGAGCATCTTCGCGAGCAGCCCGCGACGCCCGAGGAGCTCGAGCGTGCCAAGGAGAACCTCAAGGGACGCGTTGTGCTGTCGCTCGAATCCACCGGAGCGCGGATGAGCAGGCTCGGGTCGGAGATCCTCGCCGGCGCGCCGCTGCTGTCGCTGGACGAGACCGTGGAGCGGATCGAGGCGGTATCGCTCGACGACGTCGCGGAGCTGGTGGGAGAGTTGTGGGCTCCCGAGAAGCTGTCGGCGGCGGGCATAGGGCCCGAACCGTCGCGGTTCGACGACGGTCTCGAGGCGATCGGGCCGGCGCTCGCTCAGATCGCGCGGAGCCCGGTCGGTTGATCAAGGTCGCGGTCGCGGGCGCCGCGGGGCGAATGGGGCAGACCGTGTGCCGTGCCGTCGAGACGGCACCGGACATGGAGCTGACCGGACGCGCTGACCCGGCGCTCGGGACCGCGGTGCGGGACGTTCTGGACGGCGCCGACGTGATGGTGGACTTCACACAGCCCGGCAGCGCGGCCGGCAACGCCCGGGAGGCGGTGGGTGGCGGCGTGCACGTCGTCATCGGCACGACCGGCTTCGATCCCGATGACCTCAGCGACCTGCGGGGAGGACCAGCCAATGTGTTCATCGCGCCGAACTTCGCCATCGGAGCGGTGTTGATGATGCAGTTCGCCGTCCAGGCTGCGCGCCACATGGCCCGCGCCGAGATCATCGAGCTGCACCACGACCGCAAGCTCGACGCGCCGAGCGGTACGGCAGCGCGGACCGCGCAATTGATGAGACCCTCGCTCGCCGGAGACGTCCCGATCCATTCCGTCCGCCTTCCCGGCCTGGTCGCGCACCACGAGGTGATCCTCGGCGACGTGGGCCAAACGCTTACGATCCGCCACGACTCGACCGAGCGCGAGTCGTTCATGCCGGGCGTCCTGATGGCCGTGCGGCGCGTCGCCACGCTGACGGACTCGCCCGTGGTCGGGCTCGAGCACCTCCTCGACACCGTCGGGTAGCACGTCGGCCGGGCGCGGTATTGTGAGTACGAGCCAACACCGCAGCGAGGGGCGACGTATGACCTGGAAGCGCAACTTTCTCGTCGTAGCCAACGTGACCGCCACGTCGGATGAGCTCCTCGCCGCGCTCAAAGCCCGTGCTGCGGGTGAGCCGGCGACGTTCACGCTCGTGATCCCTGCGACGCCGTTCGCGGGTGGGCGGGCCGCCGCGGTGGAGAAGCTCAATTCCGCGCTCGAGCACATCCGCTCGGCGGGGCTCGAGGCCGAGGGCACGGTCGGAAACTCTGATCCGTGCGTAGCCGTGACCGAGGCATGGGACCCGACGCGCTACGACGAGATCATCGTCTCCACGCTCCCGATGCGCTTCTCCAAGTGGCTGCACGCCGGGCTGCCCGAGCGGATCGCGAAGCTCACCGGCGCGCCCGTGACCCACGTCGTCTCGCATCCGCCGAGGCCCACCGTGGAGACCGTTCCTCCGCCGCCGCACGAGGAGCACGCTCTGGGTCCGCTGTCGGTGCTCGGCTGGGGCGGCCACAAGCGCTCGTAGTCGATCAATCTCGGCACTGGTGGCGTCGGGCCGCCCCGGGCCGTCCGGCCGCCCGCGGTGATGGAGTGATCAGTCGATTCTGATCGGCAGGCCCCGATCGAACCATCGCCTGCCCTGCCGGTGCCTCAGACTGAGCACGTAGCGCCCCGGCCGAAGCGGGCGCAGCTCGGTGAGCACCATGACAATCCGTTCCTGCCCGGTTTTAGCGGCACTGCCGCTCGCGTCGATCACGCTGCCGCGAGAGACGATTGCCCGCGCCGTGGTGAACCTGCCCATACGCGGAACAAGCTTGCCGGTACAGCGAGCGACGTGCGTGTGGACGCGGTCATCTCGCGCCCCCGTGAACGTCGTGTTGGCCGTTTTGCACGTGATCAGCTCAGTGGGCGTGAGCGCTGCGGTCGATTGCTGGACGCCGGTCCCTGACAGCGCGACCTGGATCATCGGTGACACAGGGTCGTCGCTCGTGATGGTCAACGTCGCCGCTCGCGTTCCCGCGGATCGAGGTCCGAACAGCACGCTGATCCCGCAGCTTGCGCCGGGGCGCACGACGTTGCCCGAACAGTCATCGCTGGAGATCAGGAAGTCGTCGGCATCGTGGCCGGAGAGCGTGGCGTTTGCCACCGCCAGCGGCGCGCTCCCAGTGTCGGTTATCGTCACGGTCTCCGGCTTGCCAAAGTCGTGGAGCCCGTGGGTGCCGAACTCGATCTTCGTTCTGCTTACCGTCGCTCGCGGTAGTGCCGCGCCGGTGACCGCGATTCCGACCGGTCCGCCTTCGTCGGCTCCCTTGACAAGATCCTCGAGCACGCCCGTTCCGTCGGCGCTGGCCGTCCCGATTCCGTTTATGTCGAGGCTGCTCCAGTAGATGCGTCCGTTGGCGACGGCCACCGCCGCGGGATTCGGTGCCGTTCGGATGAAGTTGGCGTTGACGCTCGACCCGTCGAGGTTCGCCCGGCCGATCGTCGCGCTTCCTGATTGGGCCCAGTAAACGTGCTCCGAGTCCACCGCAACCCCGCGGACCCCCGGTGCGTTCGCGATGAAGCTCTGGTCCACCTTCGTGCCGTCGAGATTCGCCCGGCCGATCCCGCCGTGACCGTTGGACCAGTAGATGTGCTGGCCATCGACGGCGATTCCGTACACGTGCGTGGCGCCGCTGATGAATTTCTGTTGCGGGTCCGTTCCATCGAGGTTTGCTCGGCCGATCGTGCCGTCCACGTCGCTGCCCCAGTAGATGTGCCCGTCGTCGACGGCCAGCGCATATGGACCATGGGCACCGGTGACGAACCCCTGATTCACGTCCGCACCACCGAGCGTCGCCCGCCCGATGGTGCCGGTCCGGTGGTTCGTCCAGTAGACGTGCTCTGCGTTGACCGCGACTCCGGCAGGCACTGAGGCCCCGCCAATGAGTCCCTGGTTGACCCCGGTGCCGTCGATGTTTGCGCGCCCGATTCTCCCGGTCAGATCGTTGGACCAATAGATAAAGCTCGGGTTAGCCGCCCGCCCCGGCGCCCCGAATCCCAGGACCGCGGCCACAACCGCCACGACTAGCGCCACTGACCACCCGGACACGCGACCGCGAGGACGCTTCACGACAGCTACCGGGAGGCGAGACGGAGATCCGACGTACAGTGCAGGACGACTCGGTACCAATGTTTGCCGAACGGATTCCAGAGCGTGGCGCTCGAATTTGGGTATCCGGTGGTCGTAGCGACCTGACGACTGCCGAACTTCGGGTCAAAGACCCTCTTTATGCCCGAAATGCTGACGCCGATCGGCCACGGGTGCGAGCTCTCCTGGATCTCCACCCCGCGCGGAAGTTCCGTGCCGAACGGCGCGTAGTCCAACCTGCGCAGGTAAGGATGATCGCTCGGGCACCGGTACGCCGGGACATATTCATTGGTGAACGGAGGACCGCTCATGGGGCGTTCCTTGAAGCCCGATACCGTGCAGACCACGTTCTGCGGGTCATCGCACGGAGCCACGAACGGGTTGCCGTTACTGCCGTCTCCCGTCACCGCCGCGGCGTGCGCGTGGTCCGGGGCAAACTCCGCGCTGCCCGCGCTGCTCAGGGGAAGCACGCGGTTGCCGTTGGCCCGGCAGGTGCGCTCGACGGAGGCGCTGGGACCCAAGTAGATGAACTCGTTGCGCGCTCGGGGCGAGCACAACACGCGGTCATTGCGTCCCGAGACCATGACCTGGTGTCCGCTGCTGGTGAGCAGCACCTTCGCGGCGGCCTTGGTGTCGATCAACACGTCGCGACCGCCCGCCCCGATGAGCATTCCGCCCGGTCCACCGTAGACGAAGTCGTTGCCGCGTCCGGCGCGGATCGTCACGCCGCTGCCGAGCGCACCGAGTTCGTCGGCGCCGCGGGCACCACCCACGATCGTCTCGCGCGAACCCAGCGCAAGGATGTAATTGGGGCGATTGGGAGTCCCGAAAACCGAAGCCCCGTCGCCGGTCACCACCACGGTGTTCCCGTCAACCCGGGCCCCCGGATCGAGCGCGGCAAGGCGGGCCGCAGAACCGGCCCGGGCCGCGTCGCCACCAGACCCGGCCGCCGCCAGCGAGATGCGGTTCCAGGACAGCCGGCGGATCTGCACTTGGGCGTCGGCGCGATCTCCGGCGAAGGCGCACCCCGGTGGCGGGAAGTCGGTTCGGAAGTAATTGAGCCCATGGCATCGATCGGACGTGCAGTGCAGGATCACCTTGTACCAGTGGCTGCCGCCGGCGATCCAGTTGGTGGCGCTCGAGTTCGGGAACCCGGTGGCGGTGCCAGCGGTGAGGCCGTCCCTGGTCAGCACTCCCGTGATGCTGATTCCGATCGGGTACGGGCGTCCCCAGTCCTGCTGGATCTGGACACCGAAGGGCGTAGTCAGGCCCCCGTAGTCGTAGTCCCTGCGCAGCAGATAGCCATGATCGGCCGGACACCGGTAGGCCGGCACGTATTCGTTTTGCCACGGCTTGGTCAAGGGGCGTACCTCGAAGGCCGACACGGTGCAGTCGACGTGGTTGGGATCGTCGCAGGGGGACACGAACGGGTGCTCGTTGCTGCCATTTCCGGTCACCGCTGAGGCTGTGGCGAGTGCCGAGGCCCGTGCGGCCAGAAACGGCGCCCGCCCGCGCAGGCGCCTCAGCGGCAGAACGCGAGCGCCATCGGCCCGGCAGGTGGCACTTATCCGGACACTTTTGCCGGCGTAGATGACGTCGTGTCGGGATCCTCTGGCGCACAGAACCCGATCGTCGCGACCGGAAACGATCGCGTCACTGCCGGATCCGACCAGCTCGACGGTCGCGTCCGCGGCGGCATCGACGAGCAGGTCGCGACCGGAGCCGCCGATCAGCTTTGCCCCTCTGCCGCCGTAGATCAGGTCCGCCCCCCTGCCGGCGCGGATTGTCGCGTCGTCTCCGAGCGCGCCTAGCTGGTCGTTGCCTTCCCCTCCGACGATCGTCACCCGCGAGCCCAGCGCGGCGATGAAGTTCGGCCGGCGCAAGACCCCGAACACGCGCACGCCGTTGCCGGTCGCGACGATCGTGTTGCCCCCGACGCGTGCCCCGGGGTCGCGCGCCGCCAGTTGCCGCGCCAGCCCCGCAGACGCTGGCGGGCCGGTGGCGATGGCGCGGTCCGCCCGCACGGCGCCGGACACGACCACAAGCCAGGCCAGAAGAAGTCCGGCGAGGATCGCACGAACACGCACGACCCGGACTGCCGAGACGATCCCGTTCACGCCGGCCATGATCGCCGCGTGCGGTCCTCGCCACAACCGGGACACCCCTATACAGCACCCTATAGTTTCGACCGGTGCGAGCGGTGTCGGTCGGCGGGAATGCGGGTCCGGCGCTGGAGCGCTTTCCCGGTGCCCCGCGATCCGGTAGCGCCGGACGCCTGCGATAATCGCGAGCCATGACCGCGAGCCTCGGCTCAATCCTGACCGCGATGGTCACTCCGTTCGACGCCGATGGCCGCGTCGACGAGGACGCCGCGGTGCGCCTCATGGACCACCTGATAAGCCACGGCTCCGATGGTCTGGTCATCTGCGGGACCACCGGGGAGGCCTCGACGCTGAACGACGAGGAGCACCTGGGGATGATTCGCCTCGCCGTCGATGAGATCGGCGATCGCTGCACCGTCGTCGCGGGCGTGGGCTCGAATGACACCAGGCACGCGGTGTGGCTCACTGAGCGTGCGACGGAGCTCGGCCCCGACGGTCTGCTGGCGGTGAATCCGTACTACAACCGCCCAAGCCGGCGGGGGATCATGCGCCACTTCGAGGAGGTCAACCGCGCCACCGATCGGCCAATCATCCTCTACAACATCCCGCAACGAACCGCCTCGGACATGCCCAACGACCTGCTGGCTGAGCTCGGGCAGCTCGAGAACGTCGTCGGCGTCAAGCAGGCCAATCCCGCGAACCTGGCCAAGATCGACGGGTTGATGATCTACGCCGGCAACGACGACCTGCTGGTGGACGTCCTCGACCTCGGGGAGCCGGGCGGGATCCTCGTGGCCAGCCACCTGGTCGGCGAGGAGATGCATCGGATGGTCGATGAGCCCGAGCGCCGCCGGGAGATCGACGAAGGCTTGAAGGATGTCTACGCGGACCTCGGGGTCGCGCCGCTGGCGTGCTCGGTGAAAGCGGCTCTCAACATGCTGGGCATACGAGCGGGGGTACCGCGCCTGCCGTACGTCGAGCTCGACGAGGACGAGACCGCGACGGTCCGCGCGATGCTCGAGCGCCACGGACTGCTTCAGACCGCCGACGCGTGAACGGCACCCTGTGGGTCCTGCCGCTCGGCGGTCTGGGCGAGATCGGCAAGAACATGACCGTCGTCGAGTACGAGGGGCGCATCGTGGTGGTAGATACCGGACTGCGCTTCCCGACCGCGGACATGCTCGGCATCGACCTCGTGCTGCCCGACTTCACCTACTTGCGCGAGCGGGCACACGACATCGAGGCGATCGTCATCACGCACGGCCACGAGGACCACCTCGGGGCGCTTCCGTGGGTGCTGCGCGAGCTCGATCACTGGCCCACGGTCTACGGTGGCCGGCTCACGACCGCCATGGCGCGCTCGAAGCTGGACGAGCACCGCCTGCGCGACGCTCCGCTCGAAGACCTGAGCCCGGGGAAGCGGGTCACGCTCGGTCCGTTCGAGCTCGAGCTGATCCACATGACGCACTCCATCCCAGACTCCGTTGCCGTTGCTCTTACCACCGAGCTCGGCACGCTGCTCGTGACCGGTGACTACAAGTTCGATCAGACGCCGGTGGACGGCGCGCCGGCCGATGTATCGCGGCTCGCGGAACTGGGTCGCGAGGGCCTGCTGCTCCTGTGCGGAGATTCGACGAACGCCGATCGAGAGGGGTTCTCGCCGTCGGAGCGCGGCGTGGGTCCGCACCTCGAGGAGGTCTTCGGCCATGCCGAGGGCCGGGTCATCGTGACCAGCTTCGCCTCGAACATACATCGCGTCCAGCAGGTGATCGACGCCGCCGCCGCGCTCGGGCGCAAGGTGTCGCTGGTGGGGCGCTCGATGCGCAAGAACGTCGGCATCGGGCGTTCGCTGGGCCACATCGTCGTACCCGACGGCATCATGATCCCGCCGACCGAGGTCGAGGACTGGCCCGACGAGAAGGTCATCGTCATCTCGACCGGCTCGCAGGGCGAGCCGCTGTCGGCGCTGCGGCGCATGGCTCACAACGATCACCGCGTGATCAAGCTGCACCGTGGCGACACGGTGGTGTTCGCCGCGACGCCCATTCCCGGCAACGAGCGCGCGGTCAACGAGACGATCGACCGCCTGTACCACATCGGCTGCGTTGTGATCACCGCGCGCGACGCCCCGATCCATGCCTCGGGGCACGGCTACACCGAGGAGCTGAAGCTGATGCTGAACCTCGTCAGGCCGCGCTACGTGATGCCAATCCACGGCGATTTCAAGCGGATCGGGCTCCACGCGCAGCTCGCGGCGGCGGTTGGCCTCGGACGGGAGCGGGTGTTCCGGGCCGAGAACGGGCTACCGCTCGAGATCGACGCGGCCGGAGCGCGGTTCGCCGAACCCGAGCAGTCCGGAATGATCTTCGTCGACGGGGTGGACATCGGTGACCCCGCCGACGTGGCCTTGCGCGACCGCCGCATGCTGTCCGCTGACGGCATCTTCATCGTGGTCGCGACCGTGTCCGAGCAGACCGGCGAGTCCGTCGCCCCGCCAGAGGTGATCTTCCGCGGGGTGCCGTTCATCGAGCAAGCCGACGAGCTGGTCGAGGAGATCCGCGAGGAGGTGACCCGCTCGCTGGCCACCGCCGCGACCGACGGCGTGCGCGAGATCGACCTGCTCCAGCAGGAGCTGCACGACGACCTCGCCGCGTTCGTCTACGACCGGCTGCGCCGGCGTCCGATGGTGCTGCCGGTGGTGGTGGAGGTGTGACCGGCGGCCGTCGCGGCCACACCGTTTCCGGCCGCGGCGTTCGCCGGAATCCGGATCACGAACCGCGCGCCGGAGCCTTGCTCGGGGTGCTCGAACGCCGCCGAGCCGCCGTGTAGCTCGGCCACCGCGCGGACGATCGCCAGACCCAGGCCCGAGCCGCGCCCGCCGTCGCGCCCATCGCGCACGAAGCGCTCGAACAGGCGGCCCTGGAGCGCCGGCGGGATCCCCGGACCGTCGTCCTCGACGATCAGCACGGCGTCCCCGTTGTCGGCGAGCGTGCTGGCGCGGATGTGCGTGCCCGGCGGGGTGTGTCGCACCGCGTTCTCGATCAGGTTGAGCACCAGGCGGTGCAGATCGTCGCGCGCCCCGGCGACCACCACCGGATGCGCCTCGACCGACAGCTCGTGGTCGTCGGCCATCGGCCCGAGCTCCGAGGCGGCCTCGGTCAGCACGTCCGCCAGGTCGGTGGCGCCTTGGGGTGCCGGCCGCTTCGCGTCGGCGCGTGCGAGCAGCAGCAGGTCGCCGACCAGGCGGCGCATCCGCCGCGTGGAGCGCAACGCCGCCTGGGCCGTGTCCGCCTGCTCGCCGTCGAGCTCTTCGGCCAGGAGCTCGAGGTTGGCGAGCACGCTGGTCAGCGGCGTGCGCAGCTCGTGGGAGGCGTCGGCCACAAACTCGCGCTGGCGGTCGAGCATGGCTTCGGTCTCGGTGCGGGCGGAATCGAGCGATTGGAGCATCCCCTCGAGCGTCCGGGCGAGCTCGGCGACCTCGTCGTCGGCCTCGGGGTGGGGGAGCTTCCGGCTCGGGTCCCGGGTGCGTTCGATTTCGCGGGCCGCGTCGGTCAGCTGGGAGATCGGGCGCATGGCGCGCTGGGCGGTCGCGAGGCCGGCGAGCAGCGCGAGCACGGTTCCGCCGAGTACGCCGAACAGCAGGATGAGCTGCACGCGGGCGAGCGTGTGGTCGAGGTCCGAAAGCGGGCGTGCGTACAGGACGGTCGCTGGGTAATTGAGCGACCCGCGCATCGCCAGCGACCGGACCGCCACCCGGTATCCGGACCTCGTGAACATGACGTTGGTCTGCTGCGGGGCAGAACTGAAGGGCTCCGAACCCGAGGTGGGGATCGGCGCTGCCTTAGCGCCTTTAGCCGCGAGCGAGGCCTGCGTGCACCAGACCTGGTTGTCGACGATGATCCGGATCTGCGCGTTCTCGGCGCGGGCGTAGTCGTTGAGGTGAACGGGACCGCAGTTCAATGCCGGCGGCTTGGCTCGCACGAACTCGAGTCTGTGATTGAGCTGCAGCTGGAGCTGGTCGCCCGCCGAGCGCACCTCGTCGTTGAACTGGGCGCGCACCTGGTTGGTGGTGAAGACGCCGACCAGGACCGCGAACGAGGCCAGGATCACGAGCGTGAGCGCCGCGGAGCCGCCGGCCAGGCGCCAGCGGATCGGCAGCGACCTATACGCGGAGAACGTAGCCTGCGCCGCGGATCGTATGTAGGAGCCTGGGCTCTTCATCCGCTTCCAGCTTTCTGCGAAGGTTAGAGACGAACACCTCGATGGTGTTCGTCATCGAGAACGGGTCGTAGCCCCACACCTCGTCCAGCAGGCGCTGGCGCGAGATCACGATCCGCTCGTTGCGCATCAGGTACTCGAGCAGCTCGAACTCGCGCTGGGTGAGGTCGATCCGGCGACCGGCCCGCGTCACCTCGTGCGTGTCCGGGTTTAGCTTGAGATCCCCCACGGTCAGGGTCGCCTGCCCGCGAGGGGGCCGGCGTCTCAGCAGCGCCCTCAGCCGAGCGAGCAGCTCCTGGCGCTCGAATGGCTTGACCAGATAATCGTCGGCGCCCGCGTCGAGCCCCTCGACCCGCGCCTCGACGGCGTCGCGGGCCGTCAGCACCAGGATCGGGACGTCGTCGGTCTCGCGCATCTGCTTGGCCACGTCGATCCCGTCGAGGCCCGGCAGGCCCAGGTCGAGGACCACCAGATCGGGAAGGAAGGCGTGCGCCTGATCGAGAGCGCCGAGACCGTCGCCCGCCACCCGGACCTCGTACCCCTCCATCCGCAGCGAGCGCTGGAGGACCTGGGCGATGGCGTCGTCGTCCTCGACGACGAGCACACGCGGGGGACGTTCGTAATCGACCATCATCCTCTGAAATGGTAGGGGCCGCGGTCGCGCGGGTGAGCGGCGTCGAGGGTCGGGAGGATCAGGCCGCGCGGCGTCGAAGCCACCCCTTTGGACATGCCCGCCCGCAAGCGAAAGACGCCGCCAAGACGGGCCAGGCGCTCGCTGCTCGCGAGCCGCCCGTCGCTGCCGCGGATCGAGCTTCAGGCCCACCACATCGACATCGCCGCCCTCGCGCTGGTCGCCATCGGCACCTTCCTCGGCGGGGTGGCGTACCTCGGGTGGTCCGGCGGGGCGCTCGGCAACGGCGTCATCAAGGGCCTGCGGTTCGTGTTCGGAGAGCTCGGCTACGCGGTGCCGGCGGCGCTGATCTTGAGCGGGGGCCTGGTCCTCGCCCGCGAGCTTCGCCCCCCGGGCCGGCCGCTGCGAACCGGAGCGATCTGCCTGACCGCGGCGCTCACCCTGGCGCTGGCGGCAGGCACGCTTGGACTCGGCCCCGGGGCCGCGACTGGCCAGAGCTTCTGGCGGCCAGCTTCGTTCGAGTCCCGAGGAGGGATCGTCGGGCAGGCGGAGCTGTGGATCACCTCGCATCTGTTCTCGACCCTCGGTGCCGACATCCTCGCCGTGTTCCTGTTCCTCGCCGGGCTGATCCTGGTCTCCGGCGCCACCATCGCGGGGGTCGCCCGAGCCACCGGCGCGGGCGTCGCCGGGACCGGCAGAGCGCTGAGGCGCTCCACCGAGGAGCTGGCTCAGAGCAGGATGCGGCGGCCCGCCACCGAGGCGGGGCGCGCCGCGGCGGCGGCGGCCGGGCGCCCCGGCGACGTCGTGCTGCCGCCCGAGCCCGATACCTCGGAGCTCGTGATCCGTGCCACGCACGTGGAGGCGCCGCCGATCACCGATGACGCCGAGGTCACAGCCCAGCAGCCGGGCAACGATGGAGAGGCGGAGCCTGCGGAGCCGCCGGGGCCGGCCACGCGGGCCGGCCCCGGCGAGAGCGAACGACCCGAGGCGGTCGTCGCGGTCCGCTCCGAGGACCTGACCCCGCAGGGTCGCTACCGCGCCGCGATCACCGACGACCCCAATTTCGAGTGGCGGATCCCGTCGAGGCGGTTTCTCACTCGCTCGAACGGCGAGGCTCAGGCGCCGGACACGGCCGGGCAGGAGCAGGTCGCCGCCACCTTGCTCGAGACCCTCGGGCACTTCGGAATCGAGGCCAAGCTCGTCGGGCGAGTGACGGGGCCCCACATCACGCGCTACGAGATTCGCCTGGCCCCGGGGACGAAGGTCTCCAAGGTGGCCCAGCTCAAGGACGACCTCGCCTACTCGCTCGCGGCCACCGACATCCGCATCCTCGCGCCCATCCCCGGCAAGCACGCGGTCGGCGTGGAGGTGCCCAACGCGCGCCGGCGGATCGTCCATCTCGGAGACGTGTTTCAGGACCCCCCGCCGGACTGGTCGCCGCTGGCGGTGTGGCTCGGCAAGGACATCGCGGGCCGGGCGATCGGCGCCGACCTGGCGAAGATGCCGCACCTTCTGGTCGCGGGCACCACCGGCTCGGGCAAGTCCGCGTGCATCAACGCGATGCTCTCCTCGATCCTGTTGCGCGCCACGCCCCACGAGGTGCGCCTGGTGCTGGTCGACCCCAAGCAGGTGGAGCTCAACCATTACGAGTCGATCCCGCACCTGCTCACCCCGGTGATCACCAGCCCGCGAATGGCGGCCAACGCGCTCCAGAACCTGGTCAAGGAGATGGAGCAGCGCTACGGGATGATGTCGCTCGCCCGCACGCGCTCGCTGGCGGAGCTCAACCGCGCGCGCGAGCGCAGGGAAGAGCCACCGCTGCCGTACGTTCTGTGCGTGATCGACGAGCTCGCGGACCTGATGATGGTCGCTCCCGCCGACGTCGAGGACTCGGTCATCCGCCTGGCGCAGAAGGCCCGGGCAGTGGGGATCCACCTGGTGCTCGCTACCCAGTCGCCGCGGGTCGACGTGATCACCGGGATGATCAAGGCGAACGTCCCCTCGCGGATCGCCTTCGCCGTCTCCTCGCAGACGGACTCGCGGGTGATCCTCGACCAGAACGGGGCGGAGTCGCTGCTCGGGCAGGGGGACATGCTGTTCTCGCCGCTCGGTTCGAGCAAGATCCAACGGATCCAGGGCGCGTATATCGACGAGGAACAGATCGCCGAGCTGACCGATGCCTGGCGGCGCCAAGGCGAACCCGAATTTCATGAAGAACTGCTCGAGGAGGTAGAGGGGGAGGGCGGCGAGGACGATTCCGGCGAGAGCGAGTTCCACCCCGACGAGGATCCGCTGCTCGAGGAGGCGATCGCTCTGGTCGCGCAGATGGGAACCGCCTCGACCTCGATGCTCCAGCGCAGGCTCCGACTCGGCTACACCCGCGCCGGCCGCCTGATCGACATGCTCGAGCGCCGCGGGATCATCTCGGGATACGAGGGATCCAAGCCGCGCCAGGTCCTGATCTCGGAGGCCGATGTACCGCGGATCCTGGCGTACCTGGCCGAGGCCTCGGAGGGGCCCACAAGCCCCGATCGAGCGCGCGTGCCGGACGTTTCAGACGACTCTTAAGGGCGCGGGATCGCATGTAGCCTTGGAGGCTCATGGCCGATATCGGCAGCACGTTGCGCGAGGCGCGTATGCGCGCGCGGATCGACATGAGCGAGGTGGAAGCGCAGACCAAGATCCGCGCCAAATACCTGCGCGCGATCGAGAACGAGGAGTGGGACCTGCTGCCCGGTCCCGTCTACGTCAAGAGCTTCCTGCGGACCTACGGCGATTACCTCGGGCTCGACAGCCGCGGGCTCGTCGAGGAGTACAAGCGCCAGTACGAGCGTCCCACCGACCACGATGTCCGCCCGGCCTCGTCGTTTCACCGCGAGCGAGAGCGCGCCGCCCGGGGGCCGTTGGTTCCTCCCTGGGCGGTGATCGGGGTCGTCCTGATCGGGATCGTGGCGGCCCTCTACGTAATTGGCTCAAGGAACAACAAATCGAAGACGCCCACTGCCCCGACGGCGCAAGCGGGTGGGTCCCATCGCCCACACCATCGAGTCCGCCATCGCGCCGCTCCCGCGCCGCCGACCATGGTCACGCTCGAGCTCGTCCCCACCGGGAGCGTGTACGTGTGCCTCGTCGACGGAGCGGGCAAGATGCTGATCCCGGGTCAGATCTTCAGCGCTGGCCAGACGATTCCCCGAAAGACCGCGGGCAAGATGCTCCTCACGCTCGGCAACAACGCCGTGCAGATGAAGGTGAACGGCAAGCCGGTAACCGTGGCCCCATCCTCGACTTCGATCGGTTATACGCTGCTGCCCAACGGCGCATCGCCGCTTCCCGTCGCCCAGCAGCCGCGGTGCGCATGAGCGCTGCGAGGAGCTCAGACGCCGTCCGGGCCGGAATCCTGATCACCGGGACCGAGGTCCTCACGGGAATAATCTCCGACCGCAACGGTCCCTGGCTGTCGCAGCGTCTTCGGGAGATCGGCGTGGACGCTTCGATGATCCAAGTCGTGGGGGACCGACCAGACGACCTCCTCGCGGCGCTTAGGTTCATGGCCGCCGAGGGCATGGCGCTGATCGTGACCAGCGGAGGCTTGGGGCCCACGGCCGATGACCTGACCACGGAGGTGGTGGCGCGGTTCACGGGGCGGGAGATGCTGCTCGACGCTCGGTTGGAGTCGAGGATTGCGGAAATCCTGAAGCCGCTGATGAGCCGGTGGCCGAACCTCGATCCGGACGCGATCCTCGCGTCCAACCGCAAGCAGGCGCTGATCCCGCGGGGCTCGACGGTCCTCGACCCGATCGGGACCGCCCCGGGTCTCGTCGTGCCGCCTTTGTCGGGGACGCGGCCGACGGTGGTGGTGCTTCCGGGGCCGCCTAAGGAGCTCCAGCCGATGTGGGAGATGGCCCGCAGGACCGAGGCCTTTGGGGCGGCGGTCGCCGGCGCGACGACGTATACGAACTCGATTCTCCGCCTGTTCGGGATACCCGAGTCGGAGATCGCGGAGACGCTGCGGGTTGCCGAGTCCGAAGGGATCCCGCTCGAGCAGCTCGAGATCACCACCTGTCTGCGTCGGGGGGAGATCGAGGTGGCCACGCGCTATGAGCCTCCGGCCGAGGGCGTGTACCGGGAGCTCGTCGAGTTCATCGCTCGCCGCCACCCCGACACGCTGTTCTCGCGCGACGGCTCGACGGTCGACGAGCAGGTGGCTTCGGTGCTGGTGGGCTCCGGACGCACGGTTGCCGTGGCCGAGTCGGAGTCGGGCGGCCTGATGTCGGGGCGGTTGACCGAACGGCCCGGCTCCTCGGCTTACTTCTTGGGCGGGGTGGTCGTGTACTCCAACGAGGCCAAGATCGCCTCCGCGGACGTCGATCCTGAGCTGATCGGGCGATTCGGAGCGGTCTCCACCGAGGTGGCCGAGGCGCTCGCCGATGGGGCCGCGTCGCGCTTCGGCGCTTCGATCGGCATCGGGATCACCGGCGTCGCGGGTCCGGACGGAGGGTCCGATGAGAAGCCGGTGGGGTTCGTGTGCTTCTCGGTGAGCGCATCGGACGGCAACCGAATCACGCGCAGCACTCGCCTGCCCGGTGGGCGTTCCGACGTCCGTGAGCGTTCGACCACGGTCGCCATGCACCTGCTGCGGCGGCTGCTTTCCGGGGAGGGGTCGATCGCGGCGAGCGAGATCCGCGCCGGCGTTCGGGCCGCGGGCAGACGCTCCTCGTGAACGACGAGCGCGCGCGGCTGTTCGTCGCCCTCCAGCTGCCGGCGGACGTTCGCGAGGCGCTCGCGCGATGGCGTTCCCGCGCGCTGCTCGGTATCGACGACCTGCGGCTCCTGGCGGCGGAGGATCTACACGTCACGCTCTGTTTCCTGGGCTGGCGGGCGGTGGGGGAGATCGAACCGATCCTCGAGGCGTGCCGAGTGGTGGAGAGCCGTGGGGTCGCGGAGCTGCGGGTCACGGAGGCGGTCTGGCTCCCCCCGCGGCGCCCGCGGGTGTTGGCGGTGGCCTTCGATGACGTGGGTGGAGCGCTCGGCCGGGCGCAGGCCGCGCTGTCCGACGCGCTGTCGGCGGGCGGGTGGTACGCGCCCGAGACGCGTCCATTTCTCGCCCATGTCACGCTGGCGCGCGCCGCGCGGGGCGCCCGGCTGCGGGAGCGCGAGCTCGAGTCGCCGCCGGCGCTCGCTCTGACCGGGTCGTCGGTGGCTCTGTACCGCTCGCGGCTATCGGCGGCGGGCGCCCGCTACGAGCCGCTGGGGACGTTGTCGCTCGGGAGCGCGGGCGGGGGGAGTCGGCTTGACCCGGTCGCGGTCGTGGAGCGCTTCCACGCCGAGCAGGCGCGTGCCTACGCTGGGGACGGGCTGGCAGGCGTTCGCGAGCTGCTTAGCGACGACGTGGTCTGGCACGTTCCCGGCCGCAGCGCGATCGCCGGGGAGCACCGAGGAGCCGGAGCCGTGCTCGAGTACCTGGACCGTCGCCGGCGGATGACCAACTCGAGCTTCCGAGTGACCGTGCACGGCATCGCGATGATCGGAGAGCGCGTCGTTCAGCTCGCCGGCGGCCGTGCCACCCGCGAGGGGCGAGACGTGAGCTGGGAGACGGTTGGCGTGTTCCGCGTCGAGGGCGGCCGGATCGCCGAGTGCTGGCTGGTGCCGTTCGACCAGCTCGCGTTCGACGAGATCTGGCGGTAGGGATGTGGTGCGCGTCGCGCCCGGCTGAGCCGGTAAATATGAGGAGCGGATGCCCGGTTCACTCGATTCTCTGAGGTCGCGCGCCGATACGGTCGTCGGCGACGGCATCGAAGCGGCGGTGCGGGCCAAGCACCGGTGGCGCCTTCGCCGGCTCGGTTCTCAGGCGCTGACCCCGAGCGGGGACGGGTTGTGGGCGGCCGGCGATCCCCCGCCGCGGGAGGGATGCTCGCTTGAGGTGCTGATCGACGGGGCTGCGGCGTTTGCGGCGATTACGGAGGCGATCGAGCGGGCGCACGAGTTCGTGTTCGTCACCGCCTGGCACTTGGCCCCGTACTTCGAGCTCGTCCGAGGCGAGCGTCGCGTCGGACTCGGGGAGCTGCTCGCGGAGGCCGCCGAGCGGATCGACGTGCGGGTGCTCGTGTGGGCCGGAGCTCCGGTGCCCGTGTTCCATCCCACCCGGCGCGAAGTTGCCGATGCCGTTGCCACGCTGACCCGCGGGACCCGGATCCGCTGCGAGATCGATCCCCGCGAGCATCCGTTTCACTGCCATCACGAGAAGACCGTCGTAGTCGACGGCGAGACCGCGTTTGTCGGTGGCATCGACATGACCGACTACGCGGGCGATCGATACGACACGCTCGACCACCCGGCCAGGCGCCGCCTCGGCTGGCACGACGTGGCGGCGCGGGTGCGCGGCCCAGCCGTGGCCGACGTCAAAGATCACTTCGCGCTGCGTTGGCGAGAGCTGACGGCGGACGAGCTCCCGCGCACGTCCGCACCGGGCCCGGCCGGTGATGAGGTGGTTCAGGTCGTGCGGACGATCTCCGATGGCATGTATGAGTCGGTTCCTCGAGGCGACTTTCGGATCCTCGAGAGCTACGTGCGCGCAATCCGCTCCGCCCGGAGCTTTGTCTACCTCGAGAATCAATTCCTGTGGTCGCCGGAGGTGGTCGCGCTGCTCGCCGACAAGCTCCGCCGGCCTCCCTCTACGGAGTTTCGGATCGTCGTGGTCCTGCCCGCGAGGGCCAACAACGGCCAGGACGACACCAGCGGCCAGCTCGGAGTCCTGGTCTCGGCCGATGACGGCGCCGGCCGCCTGCTGGCGGCGACGGTTCGCTCGTTGAGCGGTCACCGAGACGACCGCCTGTACGTCCACGCCAAGGTGGGCATCGTCGACGACCGCTGGCTGACGATCGGCTCCGCCAACCTGAACGCGCACTCGCTTTTGAACGACACCGAGATGAACGTGGTCACGACGGATCCCGATTTGGTTCGAGATACCCGGCTGCGCCTGTGGGCCGAGCACCTTGGCGTGGACTTGGCCGAGATCGCCCAGGAGCAGCCGTCGACGGTGGTGGATGAGCGCTGGCGCCCGATTGCCGCCGAACAGCTGCGGCGGCTGCAGGGCGGGCTGCCGCCCAGCCACCGGTTGCTCGCCCTTCCGGGGGTCTCGCGAAGGTCGCGGCGACTGCTCGGGCCGCTGGTGGGTCTGATCGACGACGGCTGAGGATTGGTGTGCGCCGCGAACCGTTTCGTGTCGCCGGCCGTATCGCTCGATAACCACTGACCTGTCTGGGGGCGTCGGACCGTGCGGTCCCAGCGCCATGCGCTGGGTGGCGCCGCGCTGCGTCGCGGCTTCCCGCGATCCGAGAAGGAGTAGAGATGTGTGTTCATACGATCCTCGAGGATGTCCTTTTGACCCACCCGGCGGTCATGGACGCCGCGGTCGTGCCCAGCGCCGACGAGCGCACCGGCGGAGTGCCGATGGCGTTCATCGTGCCGCGCGGTTCCACATCACCGCGCGAGCTCATCGCGTGGGTGGCCGAGCAGGTCTCGCCTTACCCGCGCATCCGCCGCGTCGAGTTCGTCGATGCCATCGGCGGGTTCGCGTGTGCCTGCAGCAACGGCTGAGTGTCCGCTTTCGTAAGTAGCGGCGACACAAAGAGTGGTCACCGGCGGATGCATGGCGAGGACGCGGGATCCGACGTGTAGCAGCGCTACACGAGGATCCGAGGACGAAGCCAGGCGCCGCCGACCGGACGACTCGTGGGCGGCCCGACGTTTTGGCGAGGCTGGATGCCGACCGGGCCGCCCACGAGCGCTCGACTGTCGTCGCAACTTGCGAAAGCGGGCACTAGACTGAGCGGCGATGAGGTGGGGTCGATCAGCTCCCCGGGCCGGGCGCGCGCGGCGCTTTGCTCTCACGGCGTTGATCCTGGGCCTCGCGGTGATGACCGCGCTTCTTACGTCAGCGCCCGTTGCGGCGAGCGGGCGACCGCAGCCCCTGACCCCGGTGGTGCTGTTTCCGGCGTTTCACTTCACCAAACTCGAGGTGACCGTTCGTAACCAGACCGTGGCGCCGGGGTGCCCACGCTCGGGCACCTTCGAGGATTACTACGAGAACCCGCATCCGAGCACCGCGTTCTCGCAGGTGTGCCGAGATGAGTTGATGACTCTGCGGTATGACCCGGATCCGCGGCTTCCGATGCCGGAGCGGTTCTCTAATCAGCGTGGTGTGTCGGTCGGGATCATCGATTACGGGCGGACGGCCAGCGCGCCGTTCTATGGTCAGCTCTACCAGGCGCTCGGGGCCGACGGATACAGCGCGGACAAGGACATCCGCGTGGCGGGCTATGACGCCCGCCTCACGCCCGACCTCGGTGGCTTTCTCGCCCGGACGGTCGCTCTGATCGAAAGGACGTATCGAGCCAACGGCAACCGGCCCGTCGAGCTGGTGGGCCATTCGAACGGCCCGCTGTACGCGCAGTACCTGCTCACCCACACCAGCCGCTCGTGGCGACAGAAGTACATTCACGGCTTTACCCCGATCGCCGGCAACTTCCCCGGTCAGGGCTCCGTCTACTCGATCATGTTCACCGGGTTGAACATCGAGGACTTCAGCTACCCGAGCACCCATGCCAATGCGGTCAGCAGCGCGCGGATGTTTCTGAGCTCGCCCGCGAGTTACATGAGCTCGGCGGATCCCTCGGTGTTCGGCAACCGCGAGGTCGTGGTGAAGGACGCCGCGACCGGCGTCAAGTACACCCCGGTCGACTACCGGCGCCTGTTCAGGGACGCGCACCTGCGCGACGCGCTCCAGATCGCCAACTACTACATCGGGTTCGTGAAGTTCAGAGACCCCGCCGACTTCCCGGACGTCGACGTGACGGCCGAACGCGGTTCGGGCATCCCGACGGTCGTCGGCGCGGTCCTGCCGACCCTGGCGGTCGGCCAGGTGGTCACGCCGAAGACCGTCTTTTATATGCGAGACGGCGACGTCAACCAGGAAGACATTACGAACACCGCGATCGAGGCCTGGCGCGCGATGCCGTGCTACCACTTCAGCCTCACCGACAATCCCGGGGTCAACCACTTCGCGCTTCCCAGCAACGCCGGCGTGCTGGCGCGGCTCATCGCCGACCTCGGGCGACCGCGCTCGCGCTGCCGCTAGGTGAGCGAGGCGCTCGCGCTGCCGCTAGGTGAGCGAGACGCTCGCGCCGCCGCTCGGGTGAGCGAGTTGGGTGATCGGGCGGAGGCGAGCGGCTTGGCCGCCCGCAGACGCGGGTAAGCTGCTGGCAGCAATTGTGAACTTCCGTCAATCGCGGCGACCAGAGTCGACCGATTCCTGTGCGTCCGCGGCACGTGCGAGGCTGGCATGAAAAAGGTCTTAGAGCTCCTGTTGTGCATCCTGCATCCGGTCGCCATGGTGCTGATCTGGATCAACCTCTTGACGCGCACCGACATCGGCGCGGTGGCGAAGCTGACCTGGGCGATCGCGGTCCTGGTGCCGTTCGTCCCGTTCGTCTATGTGCTGACCGGCAACGATTTCATCTGACCCGTCGACGATCACCCGGCCAAAGCTGTAGCCCTCGGACCGCACTACGGTTACCACGGTCAGAGGAGACACGGATCTGATCGTCCTCCCGGACCGCGTAGTGACCGACTCGTGGCGCCGCGATGAGCGTCACACCGCGGCCGCGCTGCACCTGACCTGCTGACGCCGCCGGAGGGAGCAAGTGGCGCGCTACGTGGAGCTTCGCCGGCACACCGACAGCGACGGCGACCTGCTCACCGAGGACGGAGTCCGGGCGGCGCTCGAGATCGGCCGCGGGCTCACGGGAGCGTACGCGCTTCTGGTCTCGAGCGGCGCGCAGCGCGCGACCCAGACGCTGGCATGCTTTGCCTGCGCCCTGACCGAGGCGGTGAGCGGCGGGGTGATCGTCGAGCTCGGTCTGCGCTCGGAGGTCGAGGATCGCTGGCGCGCCGCGTACGAGGCCGCCGGGAGCGGTGAGCTCTCGGCGCTGCGTCGGGCGGACCCCGAGCTCGTGCGGGAGGACTCGGAGCGATTGGCCGCCGGGCTGCGCCGGATCCTCGATCGCCTGCCCGACGAGCGCCGCGCGCTCGCGGTCGGCCACAGCCCGACGAACGAGGCGGCCGTGTTCGGCCTCACCGGCGAACTGGTGGCGCCGATCTCCAAGGGAGCGGGCGTGATCGTGGTGGCCGAGGCAGATCGCGCGCGCGTCGAGCCGCTTACCTGAATGGGCGCTGAGGACCTCCCTGCTGCGTTTTTCGCGGGCAGCGACTCCGGGTGGCCGTTCCGGGGACGCCCCTGACGATCGTGCCAGCGCAAGCGCGCGTGCTAGAGCATCTGGTAGATCGTTGAGTAGCCGATCAGGAACATGACCTTGCTGTCCGTGATCACCGGGCTGAACTCGCCGTCGGGGAACGAGAACACCTGTCGGCCGGTGCGGAGGTCGAGGCCGGCGGTCCGGTTCGAGCCGAGGTCGGAGTAGTAGACGACGTTGCCCAGGACTGTGGCCGAGCCGTCGATCCGCCCGCCGGCGGCATGGCTCCAGCGCACGCCGCCGCTATCGGCGTCGTAGGCGTAGAAGCTGCCGTCGTAGGAGCCGATGTACACGGTCGGGCCGAGACCCGGAACATCGGCGACGGCTGGGGAGGCGTAGACGTACGCACCCGTCGACGCGGTCCAAGAGGTTGCTCCGGAGTTCGCCCAGAACGCGTACACAGCACCGCTCGTGCTGCCGATGTACACCCGTCCGAACGCGACCGCCGGGGTCGAGTAGAAGCTATCGCCGCCGCTGGCGGACCAGATCTCCTGGCCGTCGGCAGCGTTGAGCGCGTACACGTGGGCGCCGTAGTCGCCGAAGTAGATCGTGTCGTGAGCGAACGCGACCCCGCCCTTCACGGCGCCGCCGGCCTGGAAGGCCCAATTGAGGTGGCCGTCGTAGGTCCTGAACGAGTACACGGTGCCACCCTGGTCACCGAGGAACACGCTGAGGCCGTGGACCAGCGGCGAGGACTCGCTGCCCGCGGGCAGCGAGCGTGACCACACGGTCTTTCCGGTCTTCATCGACACGGCCACGACCGCGCCGTTGCCCGGCGCCTTGGCGCCGGGCGTGGTCGAGAGAAGCGCGAAGAACACGAGCTTGTGCCGGAGGTCGAGCGCCGGAGAGGCCGCGGCTACGGTCCCCGCCTTGCTCTGCCAGAGCAAATGACCGTTGGTCGTGCGGAGCGCCTTGGCCGATCCGTCTGCGTCCTCGAAGTACAGCGTGTTGTCATAGATCACGGGCGGGAACTCGAGCAGCGCACCGTCCTGCAACTTCCATCCGACGTGCAGGGGCCGGTCGAACTTGGCTCCGTTGGGGAAGAAGCGGGTGCGGGCGAGGTTGTAGCCATACAGCGGCCAGGGGTCATCAGCGGGCGCTGGGCGCGGCTTGGGCCGAGGGGGCGGGAGCGGGGCCGGAGGCAGGGGCGGGGGCGGAGCGGGCGCGACCGACGCCGCGGGATCACGGCGATGGTGCGTAGTTGCAGAATTGTGCGGTACGAGGACCGCCACCGCGACCCCCGTCGTAAGCAACAGGCCCGCCACGGCGACGAGTCCCCGACGCAGACCGGGACTCGGCATGGCGGCGGATATTAACCAGCCGCGAGGACGCCTGAGGCGCATGAACCGAAGCGCGCGGCGGCCACGGACAGCATCGATCTGGTTGCGCCGCGGTGCACCTCGTGCTGCGCACCACTACTCCTACTACTACTACTCCTACTACTACTACTGGAGCCGCAGGTGCCACACCGGCGAGCCGCGTGGCCGCGGCATATGACACGTGTAACCGTTGCTAATCCACTCGATCGAGCCTGTCGCACACCCGCGCGTCCAGCGCACCCGAGTTGTAAGCCGCGTAAGCGCGACGTATCTAGGCACCACGCCTCGAAGACGAGGGTCCGAACCCGCGGGTGAAATCGGGCAGGAGATCGTACGTGGTTGACCTTTTGACGAATATACGCGCATTGAGTCACGCACGTGCGTGTAACCGTTGATTTCGTCGTGTTCATCACCCATCAACCCAGGCGAAGCGACAGATCCGTTCGCCGAGCGAGTTATTCGACCCGACGTCGGCAACTCGCGGTTGAAGCGATGTGGCGCCCTGGACTCAGCTGATCTGAGCGGTGATGAGGGGGGCGGTCGTGGGAACCAGTGTGCCCCCCGAGGGCTCGGCGGTGACGAGGACCTCGCTCACTCCGCGGAGATCGCCGACCAGGCCGATGTCGCCGGTGCCGGTGCTGGTAACGCTGAATAGCGTGCTCGTCGGCGACGGCGCGGCGTGTCCGCGCTCCAGCCAGACCTGGTAGATCTGCCCGCTCGGGGGCGGCGGGAAGTGACTCACGACGAGCTCGCCGCGCCTCCCTGTCACCCGGAGCTCGGCGCTCCCGGTGCCGCGCACACTCGCCTGGATCACACGGGTTCCCGACGAGCCGCCGGACGCGAGCTCGACGATGCCGACGGCCACCAGTGCCGCCGCCAGCACGCCCGCGACGGCGGCCGCGGGGCTGGGCGCCCAGCCCCAACGTCGCCGCGCCCGCGGCCGCGGCGCAGGCCGCCGTCGCTGATCTGGCTCCTCGCGCGCCGGCCCGGCGTCCTTCGGCTCCGATCTCGCCGCGTCGATCACGCGCCGGCGGAGGTCACCCGGGGCGGCGAGCTGCGGCGCGGCGGCGGGTAGCGCTTCGACCACCGGTTGCAGGGCGGCGACGTCCTCGCGGCAGGCGGCACAGCTGGCCAAGTGAGCGCGAAACGCCTCCAGCTCCTCGGGCTCGAGCGCGCCGAGCACGTATGCGGCGGCGTCGTTGCCGCACTGGCGCTTGTCGGGCATCTTCTCTGAAGTGCTCACAGCACCACCGCCCGGCTATCGCCAAGCAAGGCGCGCATCCGGCCCAATCCGAGGCGCATCCTCCCCTTCACGGTACCGGCGGGGAGCGACAGCTTGCGCGCGATCTCGCTGTGCGTGAGCCCTCCGAAGTAGGCGAGCTCGATCACCTGACGCTGATCGGTCGGGAGAGCGTCCAGTGCCCGGAGGATCTCTCGCCGCTCGTCGCGCCGCTGCACCTCGCTTTCGGTCCGCTCCGTCCCAGCCACGCGTTCGGCGGCAAGCTCGTCGCGCACATCTCTGCCGGCCTTGGCCCGCTCGACCCGCACCGCGTCCAGCGCTCGGTTGTGCACGACACTCGCCACCCAGGCGCGGACGCTGCCGCGAGCCGGGTCGTAGCGGCTGTTGGCCCGCCACAGCGAGAGGAACGCCTCCTGCACCGCGTCCTCGGCCATCGCTCGGCGCCCACAGATCCTGTGGGCGAGCGAGTAAGCCGCATCGACGTGACGATCGAAGATCACCTCGAACGCGCTGATGTCGCCGTCCTGGACGAGGTACATCAGTTCCTCATCGCTGAGGTCTCGAAGGTCGACGGAACGAGAGCGGTTGGCGGATCCGAGCACGGTGAAGTCCAAGGAGATTTGATCACGTTCGGCAGCCGATCGGTAGCCTCGGACGAGATGCGGGTGGTGATCACGGGCAGCACCGGAACGATCGGCCTCTCGCTTGCGCGAGCTCTCCACGCGCGCGGCGACGACGTCGTGGCGTTGTCGCGCAATCGTCGGCACGCGGCGGAGATCCTCGGGGAGACGGCCCAGGTCCATGAGTGGGCCGAGCCGAAGCAGTCGGCGCCGCCGCACGAGGCTCTGGCCGGGGCCGACGCCGTGGTCAACCTGCTGGGGGAACCGATCGCCCAGCGCTGGACGGATGCGACGAAGCGCGAAATTCGCGACTCGCGGGTGAGGTCCACCCGATCGCTCGTAGAGGCCCTGCGGGGGCTCCCTGACGATGCGCGCCCGCGCACGCTGGTATCGCAATCCGCCGTCGGCTACTACGGGCCCCGCGACGCGCAACTGCTGGACGAGGAGGCCCCGCCCGGCTCCGACTTCGTCGCGAGCGTCGTCGTCGACTGGGAACGCGAGGCCCGCTCGGCGAGTCCGCCGCTGCGCGTGGCGATCACGCGGACCGGGGTCGTCCTCTCCCCGAGCGGGGGCGCGCTCGCCAGGATGCTTCCGTTCTTCCGGCTCGGGCTCGGCGGCCCGATAGCCGGCGGACGCCAGTACGTGCCGTGGATCCATCTCGATGACGTCATCGGCGCAATCTTGATCTCCCTCGACAACCAGGGTGCGGAGGGGCCACTTAACGTGACCGCGCCGAACCCGGTCACGAATCGTGAATTCGGACGTGCGCTCGGACGGGCGCTCGGGCGGCCAGCCGTCCTGCCGGTGCCGGGCTTTGCACTGCGGTTGCTGTACGGCGAGATGGCTGAAGTCGTCACCACCGGCCAGCGTGTGCTGCCGGCGCGGCTGGGCCGGCTCGGCTACCAGTTCCGCCATCCGCAG
>JAFASF010000031.1 GCA_019244745.1 Solirubrobacterales bacterium
CAACGGCGACAACCGCGAGTTCTCGCGCTTCGTCGAGTCGAACGTCCGCCCGCAGCGCCAGCCTGGGTTCTCCACGATCGAGGTCAAGGTCCACCGCGGCGATCTCACGTCCGATCAGCTCCGCGGGCTCGGCCAGATCATGCGCGAGTACACCGGCGGCTACGCCCGCACAACCGTCCAGCAGAACCTGGTCCTGCGCTGGGTCCGCGACGAATCGGTATACGACGTCTGGCGCCGCCTGACCGAGCTCGACCTCGGGGATGCCGGCGCGGACGAGGTCACCGACGTAGTCAGCTGCCCCGGCACCGACTCGTGCAAGCTCGGGATCACGAGTTCGATGGGCCTCAACCAGTCGATCCAGGCACGGCTGATGCAGATGCAGCTCGACGACGAGCTGACCCGCAGGATCCACATCAAGATGAGCGGCTGCCCGAACGGGTGCGGCCAGCACCACATCGCGAGCATCGGCTTCTACGGCGCCTCGATCAAGGTCGGCGAGCACACCATCCCGGCCTACATCCCGCACGTCGGAGGCGCCTACGAGGGAGGCGACGTCCGCTACGGACAGCGCCTCAAGGCGCGGCTTCCGGCCCGGCGCGTGCCCGAGGCCGTCGAGCGGTGGATACGCTTCTACGAATCCGAGCGCGAGAACGGCGAGGAGTTCAACGCCTTTGCCGATCGCGTCGGTGCGGCCGAGTTCGAGGCCAAGGTCAAAGACCTGACCATGCCGATCGAATTCAGCCTCGAGAACATCAACTACTTCGTCGACTGGAGCCGTGAGGTGCCCTTCGAGGTCATCCGCGGAGAAGGAGAGTGCGCGGTCTGATGGCCACCGTGACTACAGATCTCGAGCACGCCCCCGCCCGCGAGGTCGTCGCCTACGCGCTGGGGCGCTTTCACCCGCGCCTGACGATGGCGTGCTCCTTCCAGAAGGAGGAGTCGGTGCTCGTCCACATGCTGACCGAGATCGAGCCCGGCGCGCGGATCTTCACGATCGATACCGGGGTGCTGTTTCCCGAGACGCTTCAGACGTGGAAGCAGTTCGAGCATCGCTTCGGCGTGAACGTCGAGGTGGTCGACGCCACCAGCCCAGGCGCGGCCTGGAGCGTCAGCCGGTGCTGCGGCGAGGCCAAGGTCGATGCGCTCGGGCGTGCCCTCACGGGCGTCGAAGCGTGGATCACCGGGGTTCGCCGGGAGCAGGCGCCGACCCGCTCGTCCTCGGCGAAGCTCGAGCGCGACGAGCGGCGCGGCATCTGGAAGGTCAACCCGCTCGCGGACTGGACCGACAAGGACCTGTGGCGCTACATCCACGAGCACGACCTCCCCTACCACCCGCTGCACGACCGCGGATATGCGTCGATCGGCTGCGCGCCGTGCACCCAGCCCGGCGATGGGCGCGAGGGCCGCTGGGCGGGGCAGGAGAAGGTCGAGTGCGGCATCCACGTGGAGCCGCCAAGTTGAACCCACTCCACTACGAACTCTCGCACCTCGAATCCCTCGAGGCGGAGTCCGTCTACATCTTCAGAGAGGTCGCGGCCGAGCTCGAGCACCCCGTGCTCCTGTTCAGCGGCGGCAAGGACTCGATCGTCCTGTTGCGCCTGGCGGAGAAGGCATTCAGGCCGGCGCGCTTTCCGTTCCCGATCATGCACGTCGACACCGGCCACAACTTCCCCGAGGTCATCGAGTTCCGCGACCGCCTGATCGAGCGCCTCGGCGAGCGGCTGATCGTGGCCAGCGTCCAGGACTCGATCGACAAAGGGCGGGTGGTCGAGGAGAGGGGTCCGCGGGCGTCGCGCAACCGGCTCCAGACCACCACGCTCCTCGATGCGATCGCGGAGCACGGCTTCGACGCCGCGTTCGGCGGCGCCCGGCGCGACGAGGAGCGCGCCCGTGCCAAGGAGCGCATGTTCTCGTTCCGCGACGACTTCGGCCAGTGGGATCCAAAGCGCCAGCGTCCCGAGCTGTGGTCGCTGTACAACGGGCGCATCCGACGCGGTGAGCACGTGCGCGTGTTCCCGATCTCCAACTGGACCGAGCTCGACGTGTGGCAGTACATCGTGGCCGAACGGCTCGCGGTCCCCTCGATCTACCTGGCCCACCCGCGCAGGGTGTTCCAGCGCGACGGGATGCTCTACGCGCACAGCCCGTACGTCGAGCTGATCGAGGGCGAGGTTCCGTTCGAGGCCTCGGTGCGCTATCGGACAGTCGGCGATATGACGTGCACGGGCGCGGTGCGCTCTGGCGCGGCGACGCTCGAGCAGGTGGTCTCCGAGATCGCCTCCACCCGTATCACCGAGCGCGGCGAGACGCGCGCCGATGACCGGGTGACCGAGGCCGCCATGGAGGACCGAAAGCGCGAGGGGTATTTCTAAACCGTGCCGGGCCCGGCTTCCAACGGCCACGCGATCCCGCGCGCGCGTACCAGCGAACTCCTCCGTTTCGCCACCGCCGGCTCGGTCGACGACGGCAAGTCGACGCTGATCGGCCGGCTGCTCCACGACTCAAAGGCGATCTTCGACGACCAGCTCGAGCAGGTGGCGCAGACCTCGGAGCGGCGGGGCGACGGGTACCTGAACCTCGCGCTTTTGACTGACGGCCTGCGCGCCGAGCGCGAGCAGGGGATCACGATCGACGTGGCCTACCGCTACTTCCAGACCCGCCGGCGGAAGTTCATCATCGCCGACACCCCGGGGCACGAGCAGTACACCCGCAACATGGTCACGGGAGCGTCGACGGCGGACCTGTCGGTGGTGTTGGTCGACGCCCGCAAGGGGGTCAGCGAGCAGACCCGGCGCCACGCTTACATCGCCTCGCTGCTGCGGATCCCGCACCTCGTGGTGTGCGTGAACAAGATGGACCTGGTCGGCTATGACGAGGCGGCGTTCGACGCGATCGTCGAGGAGCTGACCGACTGGACGGCGCGTCTCGACATTCCCGATATCACGTTCATCCCGATCTCGGCCTTGCGCGGGGACAACGTCGTGGACCGTTCGGAGAGCATGGCGTGGTACGGCGGTGCTCCGCTGCTCTACCACCTCGAGCACGTGGTGATCGCCCCCGACCGTAACCTGGCGGAGATCCGCTTCCCGGTGCAGTGGGTGATCCGACCGATCGGCGACGAGTACCACGACTATCGTGCCTACGCCGGTCAGGTGGCCGGCGGTGTGCTGCGGCCCGGCAGCGAGGTGCTCGTGCTCCCGAGCGGCCTGCGCACCCGGATCGCCGCCCTCGAGAGCTTCGCCGAGGAGATCGACACCGCCTTTCCGACAATGTCCGTGACCGTGCGCCTCGCCGACGAGCTCGACATCTCCCGCGGCGACATGCTCGTCGAGCCCGACGACCCGCCGTGCGCGGCCCGCGAGCTCGACGCGATGATCTGCTGGATGAGCGACCAGCCGCTCGCGCCGGGTCGGCGGTATGCGATCAAGCACACCACCCGCACCGCGCGGGCAATCGTCGACGAGCTCGAGCACCGCGTCGACGTCAACGCCCTCGGTCACGAGCCGGCCGATCGGCTGGCGTTGAACGAGATCGGGCGCGTGCGCCTGCGGTGTAGCGCGCCGCTGATGGTCGACCGCTACCGCCGCAACCGCACCACCGGGAGCTTCATCCTCATCGACGAGGCGAGCAACGACACGGTTGGGGCGGGGATGGTCGTCGGGGCCCGGTAGCGGGTACTCCCCTTATATTGGTGCGTTGATGCTGAGTCTGCGTTCCCGACGGGAGCTCGTCGGCCCGTTGCTGTACCTGATCGCGACCGGGGCTCTGGTGGCGGTGCTCGGCGTGCCCTACCAGCGCGATGTGCTCGCGGTCTGGTTGCTGCTCGGCCTGCTGTGCTTCTCGCTCTCGGACCTGCGCGGATACGCCCGCGGAGTCGTGCTCGAATGGCTTCCGTTCATCGCGATCCTCATCGCCTACGACTCGCTGCGCGGGAGCGCGTCTCACCTGTTCGGCGTCCACTACCTGCCCCAGCTCGACGCCGACAAGGCCCTGTTCGGCGGGACCCCACCGACGGTGACCCTCCAGCATTGGCTCTGGCACGGACACGTGGTGTGGTACGACGTCGTCTTCTGGTGCGTGTACCTGACGCACTTCTTCGCCACCCCACTGGTGGCGGCGATCCTGTGGAAGGTCGATCGGCAGCGGTTCCGCAGGTTTGCCGTCCTGGTGGTGATCCTCTCGTTCGCGGGCCTCGCCACCTACGCGCTGTACCCGGCGGCGCCGCCGTGGATGGCCAGCCAGGCCGGCCTGATGGCGCCGATCGCGCGGATCGTGCCGGTCGTGTGGCAGACCCTCGGGGTCCACGGCGCCGGCTCGGTGATCGAGTCCGGCTACCGCTACGTGAACAACGTCGCCGCTGTGCCCTCGTTGCACACCGCGTTCGCGCTGCTGATCGCGATCACGCTGTGGCCACGCTCGCGCGAGCGCCGGTGGCTGCGCCCGTTCCTCGCCCTGTATCCGCTCGCGATGGCATTCGCGCTCATGTACACCGGCGAGCACTACTTCTCGGACGTCGCGCTGGGGTGGATCTACGCGATCGTCACGGTGCTGGCGGGTGCCGCGCTGATGCGCTGGTGGGCGGCGCGGCGGGCCGCCGGTCGCGAGGCCGGGCCAGCGGTCGCAGAGCCGGCGTACGCGACCGCCGAGCGCGGTCAGTCCTAAGTAAAGTCCCGCGCCTAACGTGTTCTCGAAGGTCTTGATCGCCAACCGCGGGGAGATCGCGGTTCGAGTCATGCGCGCTTGCGAGGAGCTCGCGATCGCCACCGTGGCGGTGTACTCGGAGCTCGATCGCGAAGCTCCACACGTCAAGCGCGCCGACGAGGCGTTCCTGCTCGGCCCTGGTCCCGCCGCCGAGAGTTATCTCTCGATCGAGAAGCTGCTCGACGCCGTGCGGCGCTCCGGAGCCGAAGCGGTGCACCCCGGCTACGGGTTCCTAGCCGAGAACGCGGCGTTTGCGGCGGCGCTCGGGGAGCACGGGATCACGTTCATCGGACCGCCCGCGTCGGCGATCGAGGCGATGGGCTCCAAGACCCGCGCGCGGGAGCTGATGGCTCGCGCGGGGGTGCCGATCGTGCCCGGGACCACCGCGCCGGTGCAGACGCTCGAGGAGGCGGCGAGGCTGATCGAGGAGACGATCGGCTATCCGGTCGCGGTCAAGGCGGCAGGGGGCGGCGGCGGAAAGGGGTTCCGCGTGGCCGTCGACGAGTCGAGGCTCCAGGAGGCGTTCGAAGGTGCCGCGCGCGAGGGCGAAAAATTCTTTTCGGACCCCACGGTGTACCTCGAGCGCTACCTGCCCGATCCGCGCCACGTCGAGGTTCAGGTGCTCGCCGACAAGCACGGCACCGTGATCCATCTCGGCGAGCGCGACTGCTCGGTTCAGCGCCGCCATCAGAAGCTGATCGAGGAGGCGCCGGCTCCGGCGGTCGACGCCCCGATGCGCGAGCGGATCGGGAGGATCGCTACCGAGGCCGCTGCCGCCGTGGGCTACACCGGGGCCGGGACGATCGAGGGGCTGCTCCAGGGATCGGACTACTTCTTCCTTGAGATGAACACCCGGGTCCAGGTCGAGCACTGCGTGACCGAGATGGTCACCGGAATCGACATCGTCAAGGAGGGGATCCGGATCGCCGCCGGCGAGCCGCTGTCGGTCGCCCAGGACGACGTGGTGCTGCGCGGTCACGCCATCGAGTGCCGGATAAACGCGGAGGACGCGAGCAAGAACTTCGCCCCGGCTCCGGGCACGATCGGCGCGTACCGGGAGCCTGCGGGGCCCGGCGTGCGCGTCGACTCGGGCGTCGGTCCGGGTTCGGAGGTGACGCCGATGTACGACCCGCTCGTCGCCAAGCTGATCACCTGGGATGTGGACCGCGAGCAGGCGACCGCGCGGATGGTCCGCGCCCTGCGCGAGTACGACATCGGGGAGCTGAAGACGCTGTTGCCGTTTCACGAGGCGATCCTCCAGACGCGGCAGTGGGCCAACGCCGAGACGTGCCGCGACCTGATCGAGGATCGGCAATGGTTGAAGAGCCTGGCGTTCCCGAAGGTGCCGGCGACGAAGGCCGAGGCGGAGGAACCCGGCGCCGATACGGTCGAGCAGAGCTATACCGTCGAGGTCTCCGGCAAGCGGTTCGAGGTCAAGGTGATAGGGCCGCCATTCGCCGGAGCCGCGCTTAACGGCGCCGGCCCGCTGGCCGGCGCCGGTATTGGTCGCCGTCCTCCTCGGCGCGCGGAGCGTTCCGGACGTGGCGGTGCCGGCGGCGGCGACACCCTTTCCTCCCCGCTTCAGGGGACGGTCCTGAAGGTCGCCGTGCAGCCGGGCGCGAGCGTCGAGGAGGGAGCCCTGGTGTGCGTGATCGAGGCGATGAAGATGGAGAATGAGATCACCGCGCACAAGGCGGGAACGGTCGCCGAGCTCCCGATCGCGATCGGATCCTCGGTGGCGACCGGCGACACGCTCGCGGTGATCACAAGCAGCGGCTGACGTTCTCCTCGTGGATGCGCCGCTGGGCGGCGGTCCTACGGCCGGGTGGCAGGGGCGCCGCGGAGTCGTCAGCGGCCAGCGCGCGTAGGTAAGCGAGGTCCTCGTCGAGGATCTGAAGCGCCCGGGCGCGCGGGAGCGGTCCGCCGTGGCCCGGGACTATCGTGTCTGCCCGCTCGAGGAGAGGGCGCAGCCGCTCGAGCGTCGCGCGGTAGGCCTCGAGCGAGCCACCGGCCGAAATCCACGGGATCTCCACGGGCGAGAGATAGTCGCCGCACACCAGCACGCCGAGCCACGCCATCAGGTACGCGGCGCCGTCGGGGGTGTGGCCGTCGGCCGGGTGCACTTCGATTTCGTGCTCGGCCCCGAGCTCCAGCCGACCGGGAACCGGGAACGTTTGCGCCGCGGCGAGTGACAGCGGCTTCCGTCCGTCAACGTAATGCTCTTCATCGAATTTCCTCAGCTCGCGCTGCGCGGCGCCGGGCTCCGCCAACAGCCGCCGCGCGCTCGATTCCGGGCATCCGAGCGAGGCTCGCGGGTACGCCACCCGGCCGAGGAGATGGTCCCAATCGGCGTGGGTGACCAGCAGCCCTGAGACGGGGAACCCGGCCTGCTCGAGGACGCCCGGCACAGCCTCGAGCTCGTCGGGGAACACCGGCGAGTCGATCAGGAAGCCCTCATCGCCGGCGCGAACCGCCGTGCACGTGGTCTGCCAGATCCGGCTGGTGAAGACGATCAGATCGGTTCGGAGCGCGAGGACGCGCACCTAGGTGACGTCGATGAGCTTGGCCGCTTCGCGCAGGTTGGGGACCTCGGCGTCCGGCTTCTTCTGGCTCCCCTCGAGCTGTTCCTTGTTGCGGTTGACCCAGATCACGGGGATCTTCCGCTTGAGGCACGGCTCGACGTCGTAGTAGTAGCTCGCCGCGATGTGGACCCATCCCTTCTTGCCGCCGATGCGGCGCTCGCACTCGATGAAGTGGGCCGGGTCGGGTTTGTAGGAGCGAACCTGCTGCGCGGTGACCACGAGGTCGAAGTCGAGCGGTATGTGCCGGCGGGTCTGGCCCAGGAGCTTGTCGTCGATGTTGGAGATCAACCCGATCCGGTACTTCTTGGCGATCTTCTGCAGCGTCGGAATGGTCTCCTTGAACGGAGGCCAGCGCTGCACCGACTCGGGCAGAAAGCCGGAACGCGAGGGCTCGAGCGGCCATCCGAGATCCTTTGCGATCTGTACCGCGGTGCGGCGCAGGACCTCGGCATACAGCTCGTAGGAACCGGCCTGGATCTGCTTCTGGACCTCGTAGAAGAGAGGTATCAGCTCCTCGCGCTCGATCGTGAATCCATCGCGCTCGGCCTCAGCCTGGAACGCCTCGTAGGCGCCGGTCTCCCAGTCGATGAGCGTGCCGTACACATCGAAGGTGACGAACGACACTTGCTTGGGGATCGCCATGGCGCGGGCATAATGCCACGGCTGCGCGCCGAGACGCTGTGTGAGCGACCGGGGCCGGTCGCATCCAATACAGTCCCAGCGGCCGATGGATCTGCTCGAATACCAGGGCAAGCAGCTGTTCGCGCGGCGGGGAGTACCGGTGCCCCACGGGAGGCCGGCTCGGAGCGTCGAGGAGGCGCTCGCCGCCGCCGACGAGGTCGGCTACCCATGCGTCGTCAAGGCGCAGGTGCAGATCGGCGGCCGGGGAAAGGCCGGCGGCATCAAGGTGGCGGGCGATCGCGACGAGGTTTGCGAGCACGCGGAGGCGGTCCTGGGAATGGATATCCGCGGATTGACCGTGCACGAGCTGTGGATCGAGGAGGCATCGCAGATTGCCTCCGAGTACTACGCCTCGATCGTGTTCGACCGGTCGGCCAAGGCGCCGCTCCTCATGCTCTCGACCAAGGGGGGCATGGATATCGAGGAGGTCGCCACCGAATCGCCGGAGGCGATCGCGCGGCTGCACATCGATCCGCTGCTCGGCTTTCAGGAGTTCCATGGCCGCCGGCTCGCGTTCGAGGCCGGGGTGGACGACGATGTGGTGCGCCCGGTGGGGGCGATGCTCGGAAAGCTGTATGACGTTTTTCTCGCCGAGGAGGCGACGCTCGTCGAGGTCAACCCGCTGATCGTCACGCCGGAGCGCGAGGTCAAGGCGCTCGACGCGAAGGTCACGCTCGACGAGAGCGCCCTCTACCGCCACCCCGACAACGCCGATCTGCGCGACATCTCGGCCGAGGACCCACAGGAGCGGATGGCCAAGGAGCGGGGACTCACGTACGTCAAGCTCGACGGGGACATCGGCATCCTGGGCAACGGCGCCGGCCTGGTGATGTCGACGCTCGACGTGGTCGCCGAAGCCGGCGGCTCCCCC
>JAFASF010000159.1 GCA_019244745.1 Solirubrobacterales bacterium
AGCCCACCAGAAACAGCACTAAGGAACATGGTCGCCCGGCCAGTCGACTCGGCGATTGTGGACGACCGAGCCCCCTGGAGCGTGAAGTGCTCAGTCGTCGCGAAGGTCACAGCCGCCGGCCTTGGATCCACACCAAGGCGACCGGGCTCGACCTCTATCCCATTTCGGCGGTCCTCGCTGCTCGCGTTGTCCGGCATCAGGCCGGTCCTTTCGTGATCCGGTGCCGCCCAGAAGGCGATCGTAGCGTGCTCGCGCAAGAACTCGCCGTGTCCCGCGCAGACCGCTTGAGCTTCGGTCCGGAACGATCGCATCGAACAGCTCGCCGTCGATACAGAGCAGGGCGAATCGGCTGGAAACTAAAGCTGATCCCGCTCATCGCCCAAACGCAGGTCTCGCTGCCCGACGTTCAACGCGCCCATGACCTGTGAAGCGACGGCATCACCGTCAAAGCAGTTGCGTCCCGCTTAGCGGGGCTTACGCGCTGGCGGGAGGTTTAGCGCGCGGGAGTGTAAACGGCTCCGCTTTTGGCGACTTGACGGGCCGGGTCGTCGTCCGTTCCCGCCGGAACAGCAGCTCGGGCCAACCGGAGACGATGCCGCAGGCGCGGCGGGTGTGGCGCCGCGCCCGCGGCCCCGGGTCCTGGTGCTGCCGCGCATTGAGGTTCAGTATGTGCCTTGTGGATGGTTCGGTCGAGTTGCGGCAGTTGCGGTATTTCGTCGCGGTGGCGGAGGAGTTGCATTTCGGGCGCGCGGCGGAGCGTTTGCATATGTCGCAGTCGCCGCTCTCGCGCGCGGTTCGGGAGCTCGAGCGCGACCTTGGGGTGGTGCTGTTCGTGCGCACGACGCGTCGGGTCGAGTTGACGGAGGCCGGGTCGCTTCTGCTGGAGCGTTCACGCCGCGCCCTGGCCGAGATCGACGGTGCGATCGCCGATGCGCAGTGGTCGGCTCGGACGGACGAGGGTGTTTTGGGGATCGGGTATGGGCCGTTCAGCCGGACGGTGGTCACTCGCATCGCCGCGGCGCTGGGTGAGGTCCTGCCCGAGATGGAGGTGCGGCTGGACGAGGAGGTCACCGCGGACTCTCTGAGGCGGTTGGGAGCGCACGAGCTTGCGGCGGCGGTGGTGATGGAGTCGCCGACAGCGGCCCGCCGCCTCGGCGTCCGTATCGACACGCTGAAAGATGAGCCGCTTCTCGCCGCGCTGCCCCAGGGACACCGCTTCGCGACGGAGGGTGTGATTCCGGTTGGCGCCTTTGCAGCCGAGCGGGTGCTGCTTCCGCGCGAGCCGCCGGGTCAAGTGTTCAACGCGTGGCTGCGAGCGCTGATCCGCGTTCATGGCTTCGAGCTGGAGCGGACCATCAAGACGCTCGGCGCACCGTGGGATCGACGCATGCTGCCGGTCGCAAACGGCGAGGCCGTGGCAGTCGTGGTGGCCGAGTGGGCAAAGGAATGGGCCCCCGGACTGGTAGCGGTGCCGTTCGATCCCCCTCTGAACTTCCCGACGGACCTCGCTTCACGGTGGCCACCCACGGAAAGCGTGACGGCCCTCGTCGCAGCGGCGCGGCGCGTACGCGATGCCGACGGCTGGCTGAGCGAGAGGACGGACCGAACCGAGCTGCCCAGCGATTGAGTCGCAGCCGGTCTGGATCCGGCGCCGATTGGACTTTTTCGCCGGCGCGTTTGGGCGTAGCCTCGTCGTCGACGACTCGAACCAGGAGGGATCAAATGGAAGCCAGCCGGACACGAAACGGGCAGATCCCGCTGCTCCTGATTCACGGCGCCTGGCTTTCGGCGCGCAGCTGGGAGAACTATGTCGACTATTTCGGCAAGCGCGGGTTTGCTGTCTCCGTGCCTGAGTGGCCACGCAAGCAAGGCGATGTCGAGGAGATGCGCGAGACCGCCGAGATGTCGGCGGGGCTTGGGGTGCGGGAGATCGTCGACCACTATGAGGGTCTGATTCGCGCCCTCGATCAAGCTCCGGTGCTGATCGGGCACTCATACGGGGGTCTGTTCGTCGAGCTGCTCCTCGACCGTGGCCTTGGCCGGGCGGGGGTGGCGATGAGCCCGGCACCGCCGAAGGGAATCCTCGCGCTGCCCTTTTCAACTCTCAAGTCGGGCGCGCCCGCGCTGGCGCACCCGTCGAGGTGGCATGGGGTTGTGACCTTGACCCCCGAGGAGTTCACCTACGCCTTCGTGAACACCTTCCCCGAGGCGGACGCGGCTGCTGCGTACGAGCGCTACGCGGTCCCCGAGACCGGCCAGATCTTCTACGAGGCCGGTTTCGCGAACTTCCATTTGCACCCGCCGACCGAGGTCCACTTCAAGAACGAGGCTCGAGCGCCGCTGCTGATCGTCGGTGCCGCGGAGGACCACACGGTTCCCGCTTCGCTATCGAAGGCGCAGTACAAACGCTACGAGCGCTCTCCGGCCAGAACCGACTACCTCGAGTTCGCGGGTCGCCCGCACTTTCACATGCTCGCCTCAGACTGGCAGGAGGTCGCCGCAGCGGTCGACAGCTGGCTCGACGGGGTCCTCGACGCGCCGGTCGTGGCGGCCGAGCAGGCGACGTAGGAGCGCGGGCGGATGGATCTTCAGCTGACTGACAAGGTCGCTGTCGTCACCGGCGCAAACAAGGGGATCGGCCTCGCCATCACTAAGGCGCTGGTCGCGGAAGGCGCCTGGGCCGTCGCAGGATCGCTCTCGACCGAGAACCTGGATGGCTTGGACCGGGTTACCGCGGTTCCGGTCGACCTGTCGGCCAAGGACGGGCCGGCGCTGCTCGTGCAGAGGGCGATCGACGAGCACGGCCGACTCGACGTGCTCGTCAACAACGTCGGAGCGGTACGGATCAGAGTGGACGGTTTCTTGGCCACCAGCGACGAGGAGTTCGAGTGGGCGCTCCAGATCAACTTCTTCACCGGCCTCCGTGCCACCCGGGCCGCCCTGGGACCGATGCTCGAGCGTAGTTCCGGGTCGATCGTGAACATCGCTTCAGTCAACTCGTTCTTCCAACCCGACGCCGCCACCATCGACTACGGCGTGGCCAAGGCCGCGGTCGTGAACCTCAGCAAGTCCCTGTCGCAGGAATTCGGGCCGAAGGGGATCCGCGTGAACTGCGTCTCGCCGGGACAGGTCAGCACCGACCTATGGCTGGGCGAGCATGGGGTCGCCGCCACGGTCGCAAATGCGACAGGAGTCGACGCCGACACGATCCGCGCGACCGCGACCGCGGCGATCGCGACCGGCCGGTTCACCGCGCCAGACGAGGTCGCGACGCTGGTCACGATGCTCGCGTCCGATCGCACCGCCAACGTCACGGGCGTGAACTATGTGATCGACGGCGGCCTGATCAAGACGACTTGAACCCCGAAGCCTGGGTTCCCGAGCTTCGTCGCTCGACGCCGTGTCCCGATGTCTTGTAAGTGCCGGCTAGCCCTTCATCGACAGACCCAACTGATCGTCCTCTGCTCCCGATACACGATCAAAAAGACCCCGCGTAAACACGGCATCCGCCCGCATCCGACCGTCATCCACCCACCTCTGCCCACACCGTTCACGCAGGAGATCACCGGTTCGAATCCGGTTGGGGGTACTGACGGATTCGCCGTTGCAGTGGGAGGGCGCTCCATGGCGATGTTGCGGCTGACACCGATGGAAGTCAGGATGGACGCGTGAGCGGCTGGTCCTCGCGTCGCATCTGATCGCGGGTTGACAATCGCGGGTTGTTGAGGGCTCGCGAGGCCAGAGCCGCATACGACTTGGGGAGGGCCAGCCATGCCTGACGTTAGCTCTAGCGCACCTGCCGATGTGCGTTGTGGGTGTCCCCCGATGTGCACAAGCTGTCGATTGTCGCGGCGAGGTTGCCGCCGGAGGGTGGGGATCCTGAGCTTGAGCGGATTGAGTCGACCGAGAAGGCAATCCGTCGGTTCGTCGAGGG
This sequence comes from Solirubrobacterales bacterium, assembly GCA_019244745.1. Taxonomy (GTDB): domain Bacteria; phylum Actinomycetota; class Thermoleophilia; order Solirubrobacterales; family Solirubrobacteraceae; genus Palsa-465. The sequence continues at coordinate 3,935 of JAFASF010000159.1, forward strand.
GCTGGGGGGGCGCGAGGGGCTGGGGGGGCGCGAGGGCCTGGCAGTGTGCTACGAGGCGGGTCCGGGCGGCTTCAATGTGTGCCGGCTGCTGACCTCGATAGGGGTGGCGTGCGATGTGGTGGCGCCGTCGCTGATCCCGGTCCGTGCCGGTGATCGGCGAAGACCGACCGCCGTGATGCCAAGAAGCTGGTGCGCCTCTA
>JAFASF010000319.1 GCA_019244745.1 Solirubrobacterales bacterium
AGATAGAAGCGCTCGAGTCCCGGATAGCCGTCCAGCGTCATCGCCACGACGAGCACCCACCACGCGACCACGCCGGCGGCCAGCGTCAGGACCAGGCGATCGCTCCGTCGCCGCGCGCCATCCGTCCCCTGCCCACGAAGCGACCACCCCGCCAGGACGACCGCCACCACGGCCATCACCAGCATCGGGAGCACCTGAAGATCGGTCCCCCGGCGCAGCACCTCGAGGAACGGATGGTTCCCGAGATGGCCGTTGTACGCCTTGGCGTGGGTCGCGGCGATGAACGGCTGACCGGTTCCGATCCACGGGGGCACGAACCACAGGAACGGGATCGAGAAGAAGCCGGCCACCACGAGCGCCCGCAACCGGGGCTCGCGGCGCCACAACCACACGCCGTACGCCAAGACGAACGGCCAGGCCTCCGGACGGATCAGCGATGCGGCGACCCCGAGCGCGAACGCCGAGCCCCGCCGGCCGTCGAGGTGGCGATCGATGGCCCACAGCGAGGTCGCCACGAGCAGAGGCTCGGAGGTGCCGCGAAACATGTAGTACGCCCACTCCTGGGTCAGCGCCACGCCGGCGGCCGCGATCACGCCGGCGACCGCGCCGGCACGGCGATCCTCGCCCACGATCCTCGCCGCGAGACGGTATGCGGCCACGAGCGCGAGCAGGCCGCCGGCGCGGGCAGTGATTACCCACAGCGTCGGAGCGGCGCCACCGAACAGCGCGTAGACGGTGGTGAACACCACCGGCAGCGGCTTCCAGGAGGGCCCTCCGCCGACGGTGAAGCTCAGGTGCGGATCCACCACCTCGCGGCCCCATACGATCCACGACCACGGGTCGTAGCTCGGCACGGTCGGAAGGACAGCGGCGGAGAGCGCCGCGAGCGCGAAGCAGACCGCGGCGGAGATTACGAACGGCGATGCGAACCAGGCACGCCGGCGCTCCTCGGGCGACGTGCCACCTGGAGGCGTCGCGGCCGCAGGCTTGCTGGAGGTCTCAGTTGCGATCTCGCCCTCCGCGCCGTGACGGCGGCGAGAAGCGACAGCGAAGCAGGGTCCCGACCACGCGAAAGCCGTCCAAGGCCGTCAGCTTCTTGCCCTCGGAGGTAGCCCGGGCGCGGTAATGCACCGGCACCTCGAAGATCCGCTCGCCCTGCTGGACCAGCCTGGCGGTGATCTCGGGCTCGATGGCAAACCCCGCCGAGCGCAGCGGCAGGCTGCGAAAGACGTCCGTTCGGATCATCTTGTGGCAGGTCATGATGTCGTGAAGGTAGACGTTGAAAAGGATGTTGCAGGCGAGCGTGACGCCCTTGTTGCCGAGCACGTAGAGAAACGAATGGCTCGTGTAGCCGTCGAACGCTCGCACGCCGAAGCAAGCGTTCGAGCGGCCATCCAACAAGGGCGGCATCAGCAGACCGAGGTCGCTCGCGTCGTACTCGAGGTCGGCGTCGAAGATCGCCGCGTAGTCGCCCCGGGCTTCGCGTAGAGCGGTCTGCACGGCCGCGCCCTTGCCCTGGTTGTGCTCGTGCTCGAGCAGCCGTACCCGCCCGTCCCATTCCCCCCCGCGAAGGATCTCGCGCGTGCCGTCGGTTGAACCGTCGTCGACCACGATCAGCTCGAAATCGGTCGGCAGCTCGGTCGCCAGCACCTCGGCGATCGCGCGTTCCACGCGCTCACGCTCGTTGTAGACGGGCATCAGGATCGAGAGCATGTGAGGTGTTCGCCTAGGAGGTCTATCGGAGCGGGTACGGCGCACCGGCAGCACCAACGCTTCCTGCCGGGGATCGCACCCGCGAGGCCGGTCGATGCTAGCCGATCCCCGCCCGATGGATTTGCGCGACGATGTCGCCATGAACTTCTCGGCGACCGGGTTGCTGGACGGGCTGGACGGCGACGAACGTTCCGCGCGCGAGCAGCTGCTCGAACGACTGTACGCCGAGGGGGTGGGCCTCGAGGAGCTGCGCTCCGCGGTGGCGGAGAGCAGGCTGGCGCTGTTGCCGCTGGATCGCCTGCTCGGCGGCCAGTACACGGCGCGGGAGATCGAGAAGCGAGCGGGAGTGCCGGCCCAGCTGGTGCTCGCGACCCGGCGCCGGCTCGGTCTCCCGGCGGCCGAACCCGACGACCGCGTCTTCGGCGATGAGGACATCGCCGCAGCCCAGTCCACGCAGCTGTTCCTCGAGGCCGGCTTCAGCGAAGAGGCGATCGGCGAGATAACGCGCGTACTCGGAGAGGCGATGGCACGGGTCGCCGCCGCCACGACCGGTGCGTTCGGGGAGGCGTTCCTGCACCCCGGAGACAGCGAGGACGACATAGCGCTCAGGTTCACCGCGCTGGCCGAACGGCTCGCGCCGGCGTTCGCCCCGGTGCTGGTGGGGGCCTACAACGCACATCTGCGAGAGAGCGTGCGCCGCGGGATGATCGGCCGGGCCGAGCGCGAGACCGGCCGCGCGATCGGCGAGCAGGACGTCGCCGTGTGCTTCGCCGACCTGGTGGGTTTCACCACCCTGGGGGGCGAGGTCGATTCGGAGGAGCTCGGCAGCGTGGCGGCGAGGTTCAGCGACGTCGCCATGAACGTGGCCGAAGCGCCGGTTCGGCTGATCAAGACCATCGGCGACGCGGCGATGCTCGTGTGTAACGAACCCGCACCTCTGGTCGGCGCCGCGCTCGAGCTGATCGAGGCCGCTCAGGAGGCGGATCTACCGAGCGTCCGGGCCGGCATCGCGCGCGGCCCGGCACTGGTGCGGGCCGGGGATTACTTCGGCCGGGGCGTCAACCTCGCAAGCCGGGTGACGGGGATCGCGCGCCCGGGGAGCGTCCTCTGCACGCAGGACGTCAGGGACGCCGCGGGTGAGGAATTCGAGTGGTCGTCCGCCGGCCGACACCGGCTCAAGGGCATCGGGGAGTCGCTTCCCCTGTATCGCGCCCGCCGGCTTGCGCCCGCGCAGACGACGGGCGGCCGCGCCCCCGGCCGCCAGCCACGCGAGGCCAGCGACGCGGAACCGGAGCCCAAGGCTAGGCGACGGAGAGCAGATCGACGACGAAGACGAGCGTCGAGTTAGGCGGGATCGTCGGTGGGCTCCCGGCCTTGCCATAACCGAGGCTCGGCGGGATGATCAGCTCCCGGCGGCCGCCCACCTTCATCCCGGCGATCCCCTGGACCCATCCGGGGATCACGCTCCCGGGGGTCAGCGCCGTGGTGAACGGCTGGTTGCGCTTCCACGAGGAGTCGAATTCCTTGCCGTCGTTGTACAGCACGCCAACGTAGTTGACGGTCACCGTCTGCCCGCTGGCGGCGGTCTGACCCGTACCGGCGATCAGGTCCTTGGTCACCAGGTGGGCGGGCGGCGGGCCCTTCGGCACCACCACCGTCGGCTTGTTGGCGAGCTGGGGCGGCGGCTTGGGCGTGGTTGGGACCGAAGCCGCGGTCTGCCCGCCCGAGGGCGCCTGCGTCACCCCAGGTGCCTTGGAGCTGCCGCAGGCGGCCAGCCCGGCGCCGAGCAGTGCGAGGCCGCAAATGATCGAGAGTCCTTTCACCATCATCGTCATCGCAGCGTAGCGGGCTAAGTGGTTCTCTTCTGCGAAGAGGGCCACTCGGTCAGGAGGCGATCCGCTCGAGCACCGAAGCATCGACATC
>JAFASF010000370.1 GCA_019244745.1 Solirubrobacterales bacterium
CTGGGCAAGAGGCGGACCCGAACCCCAGAACGACCTCGATCTGATGGTCAAGCCGGACCACGCCCAGGCCGCGCTGCAAGCTCTGGCTGATGCAGGCATGCGGACTGAGAACCCTCCCGAGGAGTGGCTCTTCAAGGCGTGGGGTGGGGAGGTGATGATCGACGTGATCTTCCGCGCCTCGGGTCTGGAGATCACCGACGAGGTGCTCGAGCGAGCTGAGCACATCTCGGTGATGGCGGTCACCACGCCGGTTATGGCGCTCGAGGACATGCTCGTCACGATGCTCTGCGCGCTCGACGAGCACACGCTCGACTACTCCCGGCTGCTGGCGATCGCGCGCTCGCTGCGCGAGCAGATCGACTGGCAGCAACTGCAGGTCCGCACCAGTGGCTCTCCATACGCGAAGGCGTTCATGACACTGGTCCAGGAGCTCGGTATCGCTCCGCGACGGGCAGGGGCGCAGACGTCGGGATCCAGGCGCGTGCGCGTTCTGCCGAGCGCCGGCTGAGCAACCCGAGGTCACCGGGGTGGGTGCCCGAGAAAAGCCGCGATATCGGCGGCAAATCTCGGACACCGTTATCGGACCGAGCATCCGGGTAACACACCCTCGATGAAATTGTTGGTGCTCACCAGCGAGGCGATCTCCGCCGCGCAGCTACGCGACGCCGTGCCCGCCGAGGTGAGCCCCGACGCGGAAGTGATGGTCATCGCGCCGGCGCTGCAAACAAGCGCGCTGCGATTCTGGCTCTCGGACGCCGATGAGGCGATTGCCGAGGCCGACCGGGTGAGGCGGGACACGGTGGAGCAGCTCGGCGAGGAAGGAATCGCGGCAAGCGGGGACACCGGGGAGAGCGATCCGATGCAGGCGATCGAGGACGCGCTGATGACGTTCCCCGCGGACCGGATCGTGGTGTTCACCCACGCCGAGTCGCGCCAGGCGTACCGCGAACAGGTGGATGACGCCGAGATCCGGGAGCGGTTCGGGCTGCCCGTGGACCACGCGCCGATATCCGCACGCTGACCCGGCGCCGGCCCGCGGGCCGGCGCCTCAAGACAACATGGCTCCGAGCGTCCGGGCGTTGGCGGGCGCAAACCCATTCCAGTCGTTGTTGAAGTACGCGAACACCTCGTCGGTGCGGCGCCAGCCCGCGATCCGCCGCGCCCAGCACTCGAGCTCGGTGGCGGAATAGTTGCCGCGCCGGCCTCGTGACCCGTAGTGAAAGCGGATGAACCGCCAGGGGGCGGTCACCTCGTAGGTCTGAAACGGCCGCTTGGGGTGGTCGCCGATCGTGAGCGCAACCCGGTTTCGCCGCAAAGCGTCCATCACCTCCGGCGCGAACCAGCTCTGGTGGCGAAACTCGATCGTGTGCATGCCCGGCGGCACGGCCTCGAGCCAGCCGGCCAGCCGCTCATCGTCACGATGGAAGTTCTCCGGCAGTTGCCACAGCACGGGCCCGAGCCGGCCGTGGTCGATCAGCGGCTGGAGCGGCTCGTAGAAGCGCTCGATCCCCTCCGCGATGCCGACCAGCCGCTTGATGTGGGTCAGGTAGCGGCTGGCCTTGACCGCGAACAGGAAATCCGGCGGCGTCTGCTCGACCCATCCGGCCACGGCGTCGCGGCGGGCCAGGCGGTAGAACGTCGAGTTGACCTCGACGGTGTCGAACCGCTCGGCGTAGAGCTCGAGCCACCGGCGCTTGGGTTCCCGCTGCGGATACACGCGGCCGCGCCAGTCGTCGTACATCCATCCGGAGCAGCCTATGCGTATCGGTTTCATCGCGGGGGTAGGAGTTCAATGGCCGATGAGCTTATTCGACGACCGACGATTCGCTCCGGAGGACCGCCCGCCCCCGCCGGTCCCGCAACGCCCGACGCCGGCGAAGATGCGCGAAGCGGTTCAGGGATGCCGGGCGTGCGACCTGTGGGAGGGGGCGACCCAGGCGGTGATGGGCGAGGGTGCGCGCCACGCACCGCTGATGCTGGTCGGCGAACAGCCCGGGGACCGCGAGGACATCGAGGGCCATCCGTTTGTCGGGCCCGCGGGGAAGGTCCTCGATCGGGGTCTTGAGCAGGCGGGCATCGATCACGATCGGGTCTACATCACCAACGTCGTCAAGCACTTTCGCTACAGGGCTCGGGGCAAGCGGCGGATCCACCAGAAGCCCGATCGCTGGCAGGTGTCGGCATGTCTGCCGTGGCTGGAAGCGGAGATCGCCATGGTGCACCCGGACGCGCTGGTTTGCCTGGGCGCCACGGCGGCTCAGGCGCTCCTCGGCTCGCAGGTGCGGATCGGACGCGACCGCGGCCGGCCGATGCCGTCCGAGCTCGCCGAGCACGTCACGGTGACCGCGCATCCCTCTTCGATCCTGCGCGCCGAGGACGACCGCGATCGCCAGGAGGCGATGGCACAGCTGGTCGCCGACCTGAGAAACGTGGCAGCGTGGCTGAGCGCGAGGTAGTCGTCGTCACCGGCGCCTCGGGCGGGATCGGCCGGGCGGTCGTCCGGGAGTTCGCCAAGCACGGCGCCGCGGTCGGGCTGATCGCCCGCGGCCGCGCGGGCCTCGAGGCGGCTGCGCGCGAGGTTTCAGACCTAGGCGGAACCGCATGCCAGTATGAAGCGGACGTCGCCGACTTCGACGCGGTGCGCAGCGCAGCGGCGGTGATCGAGGAGCGCCTCGGTCCGATCGACGTGTGGATCAACAACGCCATGACCACGGTGTTCGCGTTCTTCGACGACGTCGCGCCCGAGGAATACGAGCGAGCCACACGCGTGACGTATCTGGGCACGGTGTGGGGAACGAAGGTGGCCCTCGAGCGAATGCTCCCCCGCGACCGGGGGACGATCGTGCAGGTCGGCTCCGCCCTGGCCTACCGAGGCATCCCGTTGCAGGCGCCGTACTGCGGCGCCAAGCACGCGATCAAGGGCTTTCAGGAGTCGCTGCGCTGCGAGCTGCGCCATCGCCGCAGCCGCGTCCACATCACGATGGTGCAGCTGCCGGGCCTCAACACTCCCCAGTTCAGTCACTGTCTGAGCAGGATGCCGCGCCATCCGATGCCGGTGCCGCCGATCTTCGAACCGGAGGTCGCGGCGCGCGCCGTGCACTGGGCCGCCCACCACCGCCGCCGCGAGCTGTACGTCGGCTTCCCCACCGCGTACACGATCATCGGCAACAAGCTCGCGCCGTGGATCGCGGAGCGCTATCTGGCCAGAACGGCGGTCGATGGACAGCAGACCGACCAGCCGGTGCACCGGGATCGCCCGGCCAACCTGTTCGAGCCTCTGGATGAAGAGCGGGACGAGGGGGCGCACGGAATCTTCGACGGCAGCGCGCACCCGCGCAGCGAGCAAGCCTGGCTCAGCCGCCACCGGATCGGCTCAGGACTGGGCGCTGCCGCTCTCCTCGGCGCCGCCGGCGCGACCCTGATTCGCCGACTCGCTTGAGATCGAGCCGCTCCGCGAGCCGGGAAGCCAGCGCCATGATCGTCAGCGCTGGGTTCGCCGAACCCTGGGTCGGCATCACGCTGCCGTCGGCGATGAACAGGTTCGGCACCTCCCAGGTGCGGTGGTCGGAGTCGACCACGCTCCGCTCGGGATCGACCCCCATCCGGCAGCCGCCCACGAGGTGGGCGTAGCGGTCGATGACCAGCACGTCCTGAGCTTCCGCGGCCTCGAAGACGTCGTGCAGCGTCTGCTTGGCGAACGCGATGTTCTTGCGGTCGTTCTCGCACTGGCTGTAGTCCATCCGGGCCACCGGGAGACCGTTCTGATCGCACACCTCCGGCACGACAGTCACTCGGTTCTCGGGCAGCGGGAGCAGCTCGCACAGCACCCCGAGCGTGTACCAGTGGTTGTAGTCGCGCATGTACTCGCGGAGCGCCGGCCCCCAGTGGCCGTCGGCGAGCACGTGCTGGGCCCACTCGATCGGGAG
>JAFASF010000038.1 GCA_019244745.1 Solirubrobacterales bacterium
GATCGAGTCAGCAGCGCCTCGACGCGCGTGATCGAAGGCCCGCCGCCCGCCTCATAGTGCTGGGGAGCACTCTCGACCAGGCGGCGGCGGCTGAGCATGCCGCGCGCGATCCCGAACGCGGACTCGGGCAGCAGATGGCGGTCCAGATAGTGTCCGTGCGTCGCCCAGACGCGGTCGCCGAGCCACACCCCCGGATAATGCGCCCGGACCCGCGCCGGACGCAGCCACGAGACGAGCGCAGCCAATGGTGCAGAAGCGTCGAGCGGCACCGTGCTGTCCGGAGCCAGGATCGGCAGGTGAGCTCGAAGCCAGCCGCCGATCAGCGGACGGTCGTGGTTGCCGGGGACGAGGATCACCTCCCGATCCGGGCCGAGCCGTCCGCCGATAGCCCGCAACACTGGCGCGGCCTCCTCCATCGCCTCGCTCCCGCGGCGCTCCATCAGCTCGACGATGTCGCCGAGCAACACGAGCCGCTCCACTCCGTCGAGCGCGGCGAGCAGAGCGCGCAGCGGCTCAGGACGGGTGAGCACACTGTGGCGAAGGCGCGCGCCGAGGTGGAGGTCAGAGATGACCAGCGTCCGCACGCCGCCCGACGATACCCGGGCGGCGCGGTCAGACCCGATCGCTCAGCTGACGTACAGCGGCGCCGCGAACTCGATCGTCACGCCGCGCGGCACCACCAGCACCGGGCACGTCGCGTTCTCGATCTCGTTCTGGGCCTGCGCGGTGATCATCACGCGCCCCTCGGGCGCCTCCATCCGCGAGCCCACGACGAGCAGATCGACCTGGCGTTCGTCGCGCGTGACCGTGGCACCGAGGCCGTCGGAGAGCTCACGCGCGGTGGCGATTGCGGCGTCGTCTCCCGGAGCGGCGAGGACGCCGACGCGAGCGACCCGGCGGTCACGGGCGCTGCGGTAGTTGGCGGGGGCGATCGCGACCGCCGAGCTCCCGCCCTCGAGCAACGTCTGGGCCGAGTGCTGCGGGACGACGTGCCCGGCGGCCGTCCGGTAGTCGGACCCGAACACCACGACGTCGCCGTCCTCCTGCTCGGCCAGCCAGCTCAGGCCGGTGCTCGTAGATCCACTGACCACGACCCGCCGCTCCACCGAGAGATCATCGAGCCAGCGCGCGCCGCGCTCGAGCAGCGCCTCGGCTTCGTGCTCCTCGAGCTCCTCGCGGGCGCGCTCGCTCTGGGTGGTGTGGCGAACGTACGCGAGCGTCAGCTCGGCGCCGGCTTCGGCCAGAACGCGGCCGAGCATCAGGGCATCGTGATCGTTGAGCGTGTCGTCGTAGGAGACGATTACCTTGGCTGCCATCTCGCGAACTCCAGTCTTCGGTGATTCCCTAAACCCTTCGTTCGCCGCGAGAATCCCACCGACCTTCTATCAGTACTAGTGAAGTTTCTCATGGTCGGGATAAAATCTGCTAATGCTCAACGTCGGGCGATTGCGGGTGCTGTGCGAGGTCGTCGCGCAAGGTTCGTTCTCGGCCGCGGCCGAGGAGCTGTCCTACACCCAGTCCGCGGTCTCTCAGGCGATCGCGCGGCTGGAGGCCGAGACCGGATCCACGCTCGTGGTCCGGGATCGCGGCGCCGTTCGCCCGACCGCTGCGGGAGCCACGCTGGTCGAGCACGCGGAGGCGATCTTCGCCCAGATCGAGGCCGCGGAGACCGATCTGGATGCGGTCCTCGGGGTCCGCGGCGGCCGGCTGCGGATGGCGTCTTTCCCCTCAGCCGGGGCCACGCTCATGCCGCTGGCAATCGCCACGTTCCGTGAGCGCCACCCCGACGTCGCGCTCACGCTCGCTGAAGGGGAGCCGGAGGAGATCGCGCCGCGGCTGCGGGCAGGCGAGTTCGATCTGGCCCTGCTGTTCGAGTTTCCGGGCGCGCGGGAGCGACCGGGCGCGGGTTTGCGGACCGTCAAGCTGCTCGACGACCCCATGCATGTGGCGCTGCCCGCCGAGCATCCGCTCGCGGGCAAGCCGGCCCTGACCCTGCCGGATCTGCGCGAGGAAGACTGGGTGCAAACCTCCGCGAGCAGTCCGTGTGCACGCCACGTCGTCAGGTCGTGTCTCGCGGCGGGGTTCGAACCGAACGTGACGTTCGAGAGCGACGATTACGAGACCGTCCAGGGCCTCGTGGCCGCGGGCGTGGGGGTGGCGCTGATCCCCCGCCTCGCGCTGACCCGGGTCCGGCCGGAGATCGTGGTGCGCGAGCTGGCCCCGCGCAGCCCGGCGCGGAAGGTCGTCGCCGCGACGATCGCCGCCCCCGGCACGGCCCCCGCGGCGACCACGATGATGCGGATCCTGGCCGACGTGGCTCAGCGGTACTCGGAGCCGCCCGAGGCGACGGCTCGCGACGAAGCCACCATCACGAACCACGCGTTCGCCTGAAGCACCAAGCCCCCACCCAGCTCGGCGGCCAGGTCCCGAGGGTGGAAATAGCGCTTGTACACCTGAAAGCGCGAGCCGTCGCCCAGGACCCGGTCCTGCCACTCCTCGAGTTCGTGGTCGGGACGCGCGGCCGCGTCCACGACCACCATCTCGGGGGCGACGCGGCGGGCCTCGGCGAGGAACCGCTCGCGCGCCGGGCTCTCGAGATGCCCGTAGAAGTGGCCGGTGAACACGCGGTCAAACGCGTCGTCCTCGAATGGCAGCTCGAGCGCGTCCCCCTGTACCAGCCGCGCGCCCGGCAGCCGCTCGCGCGCGATCGCCAGCATGCGCTCGCTCTGATCGAGGCCCGTGACCTCGCCGCGCAGGTGCCGAGTGAGAAAGCCGGTGCCGCACGCCACGTCGAGCGTAGAGGCGGGGGGCAGCGCGGCGATCGCCCGCTCCAAGGCGCCCACCGCCTCGTCCCAGTGTGGCCGGTCCCGCTCCGCGAACAGGCCGGCCCCCCGGTACCACTCGTCGTACTCGGGCGCGCGGGTGTCGTAGTACTCCTTCACCGCCGGCCATGGTTGCATGTGCCTCGTGAAGCGAGCACTGCGGCTGAGCTTCGGAGAGGTGGCGGAGCTCTACGACCTGGCACGTCCCTCGTATCCGAGCGACCTGGTCGACGACGTCATCGCCTGCGCCGGCGGAGGTGGCCGGAATCCTCGAGCGCTCGAGGTAGGCGCCGGCACCGGTAAGGCGACGATCATGTTCGCCGACCGCGGGTTGACGGTGCAGGCGCTCGAGCCGAGCCCGGCAATGGCCTCGGTCGCGCGGCGCAACCTCTCCGGCTATCCCGACGTCACGGTCGAGCAGACCGACTTCGAGAGCTGGCGGGCGCAGCCTGGTGCGTTCGGGCTGGTCTTCTCGGCCCAGGCGTGGCACTGGGTCACTCCGGAGCTCAAGTACGTGCGGGCCCGCCGGGCGCTGAAAAGCGGGGGTGTGCTGGCCGCGTTCTGGAACCGCCCCGTGTGGGAACGCTCGCCGCTGCGCGAGGACCTGACGGCGGTCTACCGCGACTTCGCGTCCGATCTCGGCCCGGACCCCGGCCCGGCCGATCCGGTCGTGAACATCTCCGCGGACCGCTGGGAGGACTGGCAGGAGGAGATCCGTGGGGCGGCGGGATTCGGAGAACCGGAGGTAAGGCTCTATCACTGGACCTGTGACTACACCGCCCACGAGTACGCGACCCTGCTGAGCACGTACTCCGACCACATCGCGCTGCCCGCCCACCGCCGCGCCGAGCTGACGGCCGCGGTCACCGACGTGATCGAAGCGCATGGTGGGACGCTGCCGATGAGCTACGTGACGAAGCTGTGTCTCGCGCGGGCGCAGTGACCTCGATGGCCGGCAGGGCGCGGTGAACGACGACGGGATCGTCCAGGGCGAGGACGGCGTGAGCCGCTGCTGGTGGGCCGACTCGGCGCCCGAGTACCGCGCCTACCACGACACCGAGTGGGGGTTCCCGGTGTCCGACGACGTGCGGCTGTTCGAGAAGCTGAGCCTCGAGGGGTTCCAGGCCGGTCTCTCCTGGCTGACGATTCTCCGCAAGCGCGAGGGCTTCCGGCGCGCGTTCGCGGGCTTCGATTTCGGGCGGATCGCGCGCTATGGCGATCGGGACGTCGCGCGGCTGCTCGCCGACACCTCGATCGTCCGCCACCGGGGAAAGATCGAGGCGGTGATCAACAACGCCCGGCGGGCGATCGAGCTGGTCGGCACCGAAGGCTCATTCGCCGCCTACGTGTGGCGATTTGAACCCTCGCCGCGGACCGGCACGCTCGACCGCCCGTCGCTCCGCGAGCTCAGTCACACGCCAGAGTCGAAGGCGCTTGCCAATGACCTCAAGCGGCGCGGCTGGCGGTTCGTCGGCCCGACCACCGTCTACGCGTTCATGCAGGCGATGGGGTTGGTCAACGACCATCTGCACGGTTGCGATACGCAGCCGGCGGTCGACCGGGCGCGAGCTCAATTCGCGCGGCCCCAGCTCCGGAAACGGCTCAGTCTCGGGTCGGGCCGGTCGGGTCCTCGTCCGTGTCCGCGTGGATGATCAGCACGGCAGCCGGACTCGCGTTGAGGACCTCGTGGCTCACGCTCCC
>JAFASF010000060.1 GCA_019244745.1 Solirubrobacterales bacterium
TTCGCAATTGACGATCGTCGATCCCTCCCCCACCGCGGTGAGCCGCTTCTCGGACTTCGACGCCGAGTCGATCCGGCTGGAGTTCCCGAACGGCGCGACCGACGCGACGGTGACCGTCGAGTGTCGCGACGGCGCGACGCACGTCCAGGGGCCGCTCCATCCCCCGCCCACGACCGTCGAGCTCCGGTCGACCGGCTGTCCCGCCGACAGCCCGCCAGCCAGGGTGACGGTCTCCTTCACCGGGACCAGGCCCGACGGCGCCCCGGCGATCGTGTCCGGTGCAACCGCGAGCCTCGGCCTGCACGGCAAGCTGGGGCGCGATGTCGGACCTGGGCGGGTCAGCGACTGCGCCGAAGGGCACATCCCGAGCGAGAGCGGCCGGGGGGCGGCGACCGGAACGGGTTGCGCTGAGGTGATGGTCGAGGCGCCGCGCAGCACGGTGGCGGGCACCAAGTCGATCGACGGCGGGCTCACCGCGGGGCAGCTCGTGCCGGGACAGCCGCTCGGCTTCAGCGTCAACGCCTCCAACAGCGGCAACCTGCCCGACAGCGAGTTCGTCGTCCAAGACCCGGCCGACCCCGCGGCCGCCGGCAACCCGTTCGACCTCTTCCGGTTGACCGACGCGAGCCTCTCGACGTCGCCGGCGAGCCTTCGCGGCGACCTGGTGATCGAGGTGTTCGACTCGAGCACTGGGACCTGGGTGACCTACGACTCCGCCAACGCGGGGCTGCTGGACGCCGCTCGCGGAATCAGGGCTCGGCTGGTCAGGGGCACAGTGCCGATCGGCGGTCAGGTGCACCTGGGCTTCAGCGTGCTCGTGCGCGACGGCGTCCCGATCGGCGCCACGTTGCAGAACTGCCAGCGCACCTCGGCGCGCACCGCCGTGGGCGAAGGATCGACGGACGTCTGCGCCCCTCGCCTCGAGGTGAAAGCGCCCTCCGCCGGCGGCGCGGTGCAGAAGGCGATCGCTCCCTCGTCGGTCGCCCGCCACCTCCCGGGGGTGCCGCCCCAGACCAGCCAGGTGCGCATCCAGACCCAGAACACGGGCACGATCCCGCTGAGCCGGATCGTCGTCACCGACACCGACGCGGCGTTCTTCGACAGCCTCGACCTGGCGAAGCTCGACGCGGTGAACTTCCCGCCGGGCGCCAACCGCGTCCAGGTCGACGCTTGCACCACCGGCTGTCAGAGCGGCACGTTCATCGACGGGGTCCCGACCGCGAGCAACCGCCCCGCTTTGCCGGCGGGCGTCGCGCCCGCCGACGTCGAGGGGCTTCGGTTCACGTTCACCAACAGCTCGGGCGGCTACGTCCTCACTCCCGGGAACAACTTCCCCGGCGGCCCTCCGTGCCCCAATGCGAGCATCTGCTTCAGCGTCGCGCCTCGCGTCACGCTGCGCTCGGACCCGAGCGTCAGCATCCCGGACTCGCTCTCGGACACCGCGGCGGCGGCCGGCGAGAGCCAGCTGCAGGTACCGGGCACGACGTTCCCGATCGGGGACACCACCGCGCCGCTCAGCGTCGTCAAGGGCACCGCCGAGCTATCGGTCGCCAAGAGCACCGGCACGCCGGTGGCCGGCCCGGGCGAGCCGATCCCGTTCGAGCTCAACATCACCAACAGCGGGACGGGCGCGATCCCCGACCTGGTCATCTCAGAGCCGGTTCCCGCCAAGCTCGTCTTCGATCGAACCTTCACCGGGACCGGCGGGCTCCCGTTCACGCTCGAGTCGAGCGTGCCCGCCGGCACGGCGCCCCTCCCCTCTCCCGTGTTCACCGCCCAAGTCAACTCCGCCGAGGGCGGGCGGGTCGCTGCGTTGAGATGGGCGTTCCCGGGCTTCAACTTCCTCCCCGGGTCGACGATCAAGATCGTGTTTCGGACGACGTTGGCGCCGGGCCTGGCCGCCGGTGAGCGGGTCGAGAACAGCTTCGGCGCGAGCAGCACCGAGCCGTCCACCCAGGCCGCGTTGGGCTGCACTCCGAGCGCGGGGACGGTCACCGACGGGCCGTACGGCAGCGGCCGCTTCTGCACCTCCAAGGCCGCGGTCACCTCACGCGGCGGCAGCGCGCTTGACGCCCAGAAGTGGGTCACGGGCGATCCTGCACTCGGCTTCTATGACACCGCCACCGACACATACGTCAAGCCGGGCGACATCTCGTGTCCGCTCCTGGTGGCAGAAGGTGCCGACTACACGCGGTTCCCCTGCATCGCGTTGGTCCTCGCCGGCCAGCATTTCCGCTTTCTGCTGAACGTCACCAACATCGGCAACACGCCGGCGACCGAGGTGCGTCTCGTCGACGGTCTCCCCCACGTGGGCGACACCGGCGTCAAGCTCACAGGCGAGCAGCGCGACACGCAGTGGAATCCGCGCCCCCGGCTGGTCGCCGAACCCACGCTGGTCTCCTCGGGCGTCAAGGCCAGCGCGCAGTTCTCCTATACCGCCAACCCGAGGTCGTGCACGGACGAGCTCCTTAGCCCACCGAAGAGTTGCCCCGCCGGCCAGTGGCTGCCCGACTTCTCGACCGAGGCCGAGGGGTTCCGCGCGTTTGTCACGTTCCCCAACCGCCTCGCGCCGGGAGAGAGCTTTGCCATCCGTGTGCCCATGAGCGCCCCGGTGACGCTCGACCATCCGCCGGGCAGCCTCCCGATCGCGTGGAACAGCTTTGCCCACACCGACTTCGTGCTCAAGCCCGGCGCGACCAGCCCCAGCCAGCTTCCGTTCGTCGAGCCGCCGAAGGTCGGCGTCGCGCTGCCGTTCGGCACGCTGGAGATTCAGAAGGAGAAGACCGGTGCTCTGGCTGATCAGGCGGCGG
>JAFASF010000032.1 GCA_019244745.1 Solirubrobacterales bacterium
ATTTCGGTGCTCACGGCGTTCATCGCCAAGGGCTACTCGAACATGATGAATTACATCCAGACGCTGTTCTCGATCTTCAACGCGCCGCTGTTCGCGACGTTCATCATTGCGATGTTCTGGCGACGGGCCACCGCTTGGGGAGGATTCTTCAGCCTGGTCGCCGGCACGGCGGCAGCATACGCGACGAACCGTCTGGCCTCCTACCACGTGATCTTCCATTTCGGCTCGGCGCTGAGCGCGAGCTTCTGGCAGGCGATCATCGCGTTCATCGTCGGCGGCGTGGTGCTGATCCTCGTCTCGCTGGTGACCAAACCAAAGCCGCAGGAGGATCTCCGGGGCCTGGTGTGGGGCCTGACCCGCAAGGAGGAGCGGGAGGTCAACGCCGATCCTCGCGACAGGCTGTGGTGGCGTTCCCCCATTCTGCTCGGCGGCGTCGCGATTGCGCTCGTCGTGGTCCTCAACATCATCTTCGCGTAGGAGCCATCGATGACACCGACCGACCAACCCGAAGACAGGTTTTCATCCCCCGACCCGTCGCCTCCTGACGAGACGACCCGCGAGCCCGCGCCGCGCACCGGCGCCAGCGGCGGCGAGACCCTGCCCGCCACGGAGGGTAGCCAAGAGGAGGAGGCCCGCTCTACGCGCGCCGCGAACCGATTCGATATCCGTCGCCTGATTGGCGGGCTGTTTGTCGTGTACGGGGTGATTCTGACGGTTGCTGGGATCGTCGGATCCGAGCACACGAAGAGCAAGGCCGCGGGCATCAACGTCGACTTGTGGACGGGGCTCGGAATGCTCGTCTTTGCAGGTCTCATGATCTTCTGGGCGCTAGCGCGGCCCGTGCGGCCAGAGCCCGAGGACACGCCCGGGGAGGGCACGGGTCCGTTGCGGCGCGCGCCGGCCACCTAGCCGGGCCGAGACCGTGAAGCCACTGAGGCGCCTCGCGCGCCTTGCTGGTTGCGCGGGCCTGACCAGTCTTTCCCCGTCGGCTCATCTCGGCGGGCCGGGCATTGGAGTAAACGGGCCGCTATAACATCCGTCGCCGGATGGCGGACCTGGCAGTTGGCGACGTATTTGCCGGCCATCGGATCGACGCGGTCGCGGGCCGCGGCGGAATGGGACTTGTCTACAAGGCCCATGATCTGATGCTCGACCAGACGCGGGCACTCAAGGTCATATCCGGTGATCACGTTCACAACGAGCGATTTCGTGAGCGGTTCAGGCGCGAGATAAAGCTCGCGGCCTCGATCGAGCACCCTCACATCATCCCCATTTACCACGCGGGCGAGGAGGGCGAGGTCCTGTACGTGGTAATGCGATATGTCGAGGGCACCGATCTGCAACAGTTACTCGAAGACGAGGGGCGGCTAGCGCCGGGGCGCGCGGTCAGTGTCCTGTCACAGACCGCGGACGCGCTGGACGCAGCCCATGCCCGCGACCTGATACATCGGGACGTAAAACCTCCGAACATCCTGCTGGCCACGGTTGCCGGAACCGATCATGTCTATCTGACCGATTTCGGAGTGGCGCGTAAGGGCTCGTCCACGAGCCGGTTCACGGTGGAGGGCTCATTCATAGGCACGCACGGTTACGCGGCGCCCGAGCAGCTTCGAGGCGAGCCGGTCACGCCCGCGACCGACGTGTATGCCCTCGCGTGCGTCGCGTTCGAGTCTCTGACGGGTGACCTCCCGTTTCCGCATGAGGCGGTCGCGGGGGTCGTTGCGGGCCACCTGTTCTCAGATCCACCGCGAGTTCGTGAGACGTGTCCAGACCTGCCCAGCGCGGTGGACGAGGTCGTGCGGCGAGCGATGGCCAAGGACCCCGGTGAGCGCTGGGCGTCCGCCGGCGAATTCTGCGCCGAGCTCGAAGCCGCGCTCGAGGTCCGATCGTTCGCGAGGCGGTCGGCGAGAGCAGAAGCGGGCAAAGGGGGCAACGGGGCGGCCGCGAGCGATCTGGCGCCCGCGGTCGGTGAAGCTTCGTTGCGCGATACCGCCCC
This sequence comes from Solirubrobacterales bacterium, assembly GCA_019244745.1. GTDB lineage: Bacteria > Actinomycetota > Thermoleophilia > Solirubrobacterales > Solirubrobacteraceae > Palsa-465. Next base: position 1,997 of record JAFASF010000032.1, read on the forward strand.
ACCCGTCGTCGGGCGGGCGCAGGAGCGACTGCGACTGCGGCGCGCCCTGGCGGGCGCCCTCGAGCGCAGGCCAACTCTGACGCTCATCATCGGCGAGGCGGGGATCGGAAAGTCGCGGCTGGTGAGGGACCTGGTCGAGGATGCCGCCGCCGACCAGCTGGTCGTCCTGTGGGGGGAATGCGTACCGCTCGCGCGCGAGGACTTCCCGTATTCGCCGATCGCCTCGGCGCTCGGTGCCATCGATCCCTCGACGCTGCACTCGGCGGTAACCGCGCTTCACACTCAGGGGCGTCGCGAGCTCGCGCACGTGTTTCCCGCGGTCCTCGCGGCGACAGACGTCGAGGTCCTCAGCGACGAGGCAGCACCTCAGTCGCGTCTGTTCGGCTGGATCCTGGCGCTGCTTCGCGCCGTGGCGGCAGATCGCTGCACGCTGCTCGTGGTCGAAGACATCCACTGGGCTGACCTCTCGACCCGTGATTTCCTCCAGTTCCTGGTGCGCAACGTGCGCTCGGAGCGACTCGCCGTCGTGTGCACGCTGCGCTCCGATGAGCCGCGCGCGGATGGGAGCATCCGCCGGCTGGTCGCCGATCTCTGCCGCGACGATCGTGTCAAGCGCATCGACCTCCCACCCCTGGCCAAAGAAAGCGTCGCGCGGCTGGTGAGCGGCTTGCTCGGGCGAACGCCGGGAGCTGAGATGGTCGAGACGCTGTTCGCTCGCGCGGAGGGCAATCCGTTCTACACCGAAGCTCTGGTGACCGCCGGCCGGGATACGGAGGGCGCCCTGCCGCCCACGATCAGGGACGTGCTGCTCATTCCGATGGAGGGTCTCTCGTCATCGGCCCGGGAACTGATACGCGTAAGCGCGGTGATCGGCCGCCCGGTCGAGCACGAGGTGCTGCGGACGGTGGCCGGACTCGGTGAGGAGCCACTCCTGCGAGCGCTGCGGGAGACCGTGGACGGCGGCATCTTGGTCTCAGACCGGGACAGCGGCCTGTTTCGATTTCGCCACGCCCTGCTTCGCGAGGCGGTCCACGACGACCTCAACGCTGCCGAGATGGAGGCATTTCACCGTGCCATCGCGGCAGCGCTCCAGTCGCGCGGCGCCGACGCCAACCCGGCGGAGGTCGGGCGCCACTGGGAGGCAGTCGGCGAGCTCGCGCCGGCGCTCCAGGCCTTCTTCGACGCGGGGCTCGCGAGCGGGGAAGTTTCGGCCTACTCCGAGGCGCTGCACCATTTCGAGCACGCGCTCGAGCTTTGGGACCGACATCCATCGCCCGACCGTGACCTGGCCTTCGACCGCGTCGACATCCTCAGCAACGCGGCCGAGGCCGCCAGGTGGACGGGAGATTTCGAGCGGGCGCAGGAGCTATGCCGCGCCGCGCTACGTCTTCTCGACGACTCGTCGGCTCCGACTCGCGCGGCGGCGCTCTACGAGCGGTTGGGGCGCTACGAGCCGTGGAACATCGAAGCCTCGCGGGCCGCATACGCGCGAGCACTCGAGCTACTTCCCGAGGCGGCGACCTCGGAGCGCGCCAGGCTGCTCACGGACGATGCGCTCGCGCTGAGCTGGAACTGGCGCTGGCGAGACGCCAAGACGCGCGCCGACGCGGCGCTGCAAACTGCGCTCACCATCGGAAGCTCCGCCGAGGAGGGATCGGCTCGGGCCGTTCTCGGCGTGGCCACGGCGAACTTTGGCGACTCACGGCGCGGCGAACACGAACTGCGCCGAGCGCTAGAGCTCGTTCAGGAGTCCGGAGCAATCGAGGCCGTGGCCACCGTACAGCTCGATCTTGCAGACGTGCTCCGCGTTCAGGGCAGGACGGAAGACGCGCTTAGCGTCATGCTCGAGGGCGAGCGGCTGACATCGAAGCACGGCGCGGACTCTTACGCCAGCTTCATGGCCGTGAGCGCCGCCGACGACCTGTTCACGCTCGGCCGCTGGCTCGAGGTGGACCAAGCCCTCGAGCGCATCTCGGAGTCGAAGCTCTCGCTGACCGGGCGCCTGCTGCTGGCGATCGTACGTGGGCGGCTCGCCACCGGCCGCGGGCGGCTGCATTCAGCGGCCGAGACGCTGGAGTCGGCCATGACGCTGGTGACGGACGACTCCTCGCCCAGCTTCCTCGTGGTGCTCCACGCCGCTGTGGCCGAGCTCGAGCTCTGGCGGTCGAGGCCGGACGACGGCCAGACAGCCGTCACCCGAGCGCTCCAGGCGATCGGAGATCGGGAGGATGTCCTGTACGCGCCCGCTCTGTTCTCCCTCGGCGTGCGCGTGGAGGCCGAGATCGCGCAGCGTGCTCGGATCAACACCGAGCCCGGGCAGGTTGAGGGTACGGTGGCGCGCGCCCGCGCTTTGGTGACGCGGCTGGAACGGCTGGGGTCTCGGGCGCGCGAACCGGGAGTCTCGCTGCCGATCGTCGACGCTCATCTCGCGCTCGCGGAGGCGGAGATGAGTAGGGTGAGAGGCGCTTCCTCGTTGGACGCCTGGGTGAGCACCGGCGAGTCGTGGCGGCTGCTCGGTCAGCTTCCGTTGCTCGCGTACGCGCGGGTCAGGGAAGCGGAGGCCCGTCTGGCAGTGGACCCGCATTCGGTGGCGGCCGAAGATACGCTCCGTTCCGCGTACTCGACGGCGGTCGCGGTTGGGGCTCGGTCTCTCTCGGATCGGGCCGAGCTGATGGCTCACGAATCGGGTCTGGATCTGATCCCGCAGGCGCCGACGGTCGCTCCAGGGACCGACCGGGGAGCTTGACAGCCCGTACGCGGTGCGATCTGATAGCGCGCGAGGTTCGGGAACGCGAGGAAGGGTCATGCCGGAGACCGCATCGTTTGTCCTTTTGGCGAAGTCCATAGCGGGGCCGCGAGACTCGAGCGACGGCTCCATCGCCGCGGAGGTCTTCAGTCAGGCGCTTGACAACGCGGAGGCGCAGACGGGCGCAACGGTTGACCAGGCCAAGGTTGCCGGAGGTGTCTATGACTTCGTTGTCGACCTGACGGTTGACGTTGCCCGCTATGCGGCGCTGAACCGGGAGATAGGCTCACCCACCGCTCACCAGATTGCGCTGGGGTTCGCCGGGGCGCTCGCGCACAACGCCGCGGTCACCGTCGAGACCGTACCGGTGACGCCTCTCGGAGATCCGATCGTGGCCGACGTCGTGCACTCCTGTACGACGGCGCTCGAAGGAAGGCCGGGGTGCACTGGTGCGTCACTGACGGCTTCAGACGACCGGACCCTCAGGCTCGAGAGCTACGTGAGGCAGCAGTCGGTCGGCAGCACGCCCGTGCAGGTGGTTGCGCAGGCGATCGCCGAGGAGTGGGGAATGCTCGGCAACAAGCGCACAGGTGACTGTACGTTCGCGGCGGCGGGGCACGCGGAGCAGCTGTGGGCGGCTCCGGGAAAGCCCAAGCCCCCGGTCACGACGGATGCCGTGTACGGTGCGTATGTTCAGGCCCGGGACGCGCTTCGTGCGGGCGCGAATGGGCGGCGTGGCAGGTCAAGCGTTCGGTCTCCAGGCATCACGGCGTTAGATGCGCTCAACTACTGGCGCACCACCGGGATCGCGGACCACCGGATCGCCGCGTATGCCGCCGTGCCGCGCGATGACCCCGCGTGGGTGCGGTTCGCGATTGATCGCTTCGGCTGTGCCTACGTGGTCCTCGGTCTACCCGATGCGGTCGTGCCCCCGCACATGACGTTCGAGACTTCACCGTCCTGGGAGCAGGTGCCGAGAGGTTTGGACGGACGGGTCGAACCTCGCAACAGTCACTGCGTCATCTACATAGGTTACGACCAGGACATGAATTTGACCGCGGTCACCTGGGGTGGAACGAAACTCACCTCATGGCCCTTCCATCAGGACTATTGCGACGAGATGTACGTGGCGCTACACGACGCGGCGCATGCCCCGAGCGGCGTTAATGTCACGAAGTGGCTGAAGGACGTCGCCAAGGCGGAAAAGGCCTAACCGCTGGTTCGGCCGGCCGCTCGTTGTAACGATCAGTGCTTGTCGATTACGCGGTCGATCAGGCCGTACTCCACCGCTTCCTCGGCCTTGAAGAAACGGTCGCGCTCCATATCGGCGTGGACCTGCTCGATCGGCTGCCCGGTGTGCGTGGCGTAGATCTCGTCGATCCGCTGTCGAACGTTGAGGATCTCGCGGGCATGGATCTCGATGTCGCTGGACTGTCCTTCGAATCCCGCGGAGGGCTGGTGGATCAGCAAGCGGCTGTTGGGCAACGCGAAGCGCTTGCCCTTGGCGCCGCCGGTGAGCAGCAGCGATCCCATCGACATGGCGATCCCCACGCAGATCGTCTGGATGTCCGGCTTGATGAACTGCATCGTGTCGTAGATCGCCAGGCCCGAGTAGATCGAGCCGCCGGGGCAGTTGATGTACAGCGAGATGTCCTTGTCTGGGTCCTGGGACTCCAGGTGCAATAGCTGTGCGACCACGAGGTTCGCGATCAAGTCGTCGATCGGGGTGCCGAGGAAGATGATGCGCTCGTTGAGCAGCCGGCTGTAGATGTCGAACTCGCGCTCGCCGCGCGCGGTCCGCTCTATGACCATCGGGATGAGGGGCATGACTGAACCCTACGATAGTGGCGCTGCGCTCTTCTTTAAGGGACCACGACCGCCGTCCCCTCGAACCGGCCCGCGCGGAGGTCGGCGAGCGCTTGCTCGGTCTGCTCGAGCGGGTAGGTCGTGATCGTCGTGCGGATCGGCACCTCCGGCGCGAGGGCCAGGAGCTCATAGCCGTCATCTCGAGTCAGGTTGGCGACGGAACGGATCGTGCGCTCGTGGTAGAGATCCTCGTACGGGAACGACGGTATGTCGCTCATGTGGATACCAGCGCACACGACGGTCCCGCCAGGGGCCAGCACTTTGAGCGCGTTAGGCACGAGCTCCCCCGCCGAAGCGAAGATGATCGCGGCGTCGAGCGGCTCGGGGGGCCGTTCGTCGCTGCCACCAGCCCAGGTTGCGCCCAGCTGTTTGGCGAACTCCTGCGTGCGGAGATCCCCTGGGCGGGTGAACGCAAACACCTTCCGGCCCTGAAAGATCGCGACCTGGGCGATCTGGTGCGCGGCCGACCCGAAGCCATACAGACCGAGGCGAGGCGCGTCGCCCGCGAGCGTCAGGGCGCGGAAGCCGATCAGCCCGCCGCAGAGTAGGGGGGCCAGCTGGTCGTCGGGCGGACCGTCTGGCAGCGGCAGGCAGAACCGCTCGTCGGCGACCGTTAGCTCGGCGAACCCACCGTCGATGTCGCGGCCCGTGAAGCGGCCGTGTTCGCACAGGTTCTCCCGTCCGCCGCGGCAGTAGCGGCAGGTTCCGTCGGTCCAGCCGAGCCACGGCACCCCGACTCTCCGGCCGTCGTCGGTCCTGCCGACGATCTGGTGGCCGAGCACCACCGGGAGCTTGGTCGCGGGGATCTCGGCATCCCGGAGGTGAAGGTCGGTGCGGCACACCGCGCAGGCCGATACGCGAAGCAGCAGCTGATTTGGCCTGGGCACGGGGTCGGGGAGGGTCGTCGGCGTCACCGGCTGTTGCTGTTGCTCGAGAACGACGGCGCGCACGGCTGCCGCCGGCTACGGAACGGCGTCCAGCCAGCGCCGGCGGCTGGTGTGCACGGCCGGGGGAACCCCCGTCTCGAGCTCTAGGCGGATCTCCCCGAGCGTTCCGAAGCGCTCAGCGACGACGTTGTGCTGATGGATGGTCTCGAGGTTGACCTGCCGCGCCGACATGAACGCCTTGTCGTCGAGCCCCGGGAACTGGTCCACCACGCCCCGGACCATCTCCCGAACGCAGTCCTCGACGAACCGCGGCCGGTTGTGGGCTTTCTCCACGACCCTGGCCTCGTCTTCGCGCTTCATCAGCTCGTAGATCTCCGAGGACATCGATTGCTCGACGATCTCCAGCAGGGTCGCGGCGTCGATCTCGTCATCGCACAGCTCGGTGCAGCCGATGTGGAGCGTTCCGAGGCCACGCTGGTTGTGCGTGGCCACGGGGACCGCTTCGAAGATCCGGGCGATCTCCTCGGGCTCGAAGCCTTCGGCTTCGAGGCGCTCGCGAGCCGATGTGGCGACCAGCTGCTGGGCGCATGGGCAGGCGGTCATTCCCTGCGCGGTGACGCCGATGAGCCTGCGGGTTCCAATTTCGCTGCACATCGCCGAGCCGTGGAGGGTGTACAGCTCCTGGGTCCGGATCCCCGAGACCGGCGCGGGCTTGTGCTCGGGAAAGCGGGCCTCGACCGTGACCTCGGCGCGCCGCGCGCCTTGACGCCCCCGGACCAGCTGCGCAATGTGTTCTGCCAGGGTTTCCACCTTGAAGGTCGACTCGCCGAGCACCACCTCGCCGATGGCGTCGTTGACGACCTCCTCGAAGCGCGACATGTGCGCACCCTTCTGGTTGGCGCCGAGCTCGACCACGCATTCGAATTGAGCCGAGAACACCTGCTCGCTCCCGTTCTGGCGGATGCGGATCACCTTCTCGACGCCGGTGACGCCAACCCGAGAAAGGCTCACCTGCAGGGTCGGGACTTGGGCCTGAACGTCGGCCACCGAGATGCTTGTAGAACGGTTGTCGGCCATGCCTTCACTAGGAAGGGTAGACCGCCAAGCCTTGGGGCAGTCGTCCGCGTTGGACAACGGCCCCGATTGTGGTATCACTCGCCGTCCATTGGGAGAGTCGAGAGGGAGTCAACCCGGCCGGGGCGGCTCAACGCACAATTGATAGGAGCTCAGGGGCTGTGAGCGAAGAATCGGTTGCCCTTCTAAGCGACGAGACTCCGATCACGGAGCTCGAAGAGCTGCGTCCGCTGATCGGCGAAGGTCAAGAGCGGGGGGTTCTCACGATCGAGCAGATCGGGGCCTGCCTCGAGGAGGTCGAGGTCACCAAGGAGCAGGTGCAGGAGCTGCACGCCTACCTCGACGAGCACGGAATCGAGGTCGTCGACGCCGACGGGCGGCCGGTGAAGGCCTCGGAGGTCAGCAGCGGGGAGACGAACGGCGTCCGGGGCGACACGCCGTCCTCTGAGGAGCGAAAAAAGCTCGAGATCGATTTGACGGTCGAGCCGAGCCTTGACTCCTTGCGTCTGTATCTACGTTCGATCGGGCGGGTCGATCTGTTGACCGCCGAGCAGGAAGTGGCCCTGGCGCGACGGATCGAGCGGGGCGACATGCTCGCCAAGCAGCAGATGATCGAGGCCAATCTGCGGTTGGTCGTGTCGATAGCGAAGAGCTATCTCGGTCGCGGCCTCACATTCCTGGACCTGATCCAGGAGGGGTCGATGGGGCTGATCCGGGCGGTGGAGAAGTTCGACTACCGCCGCGGCTACAAGTTCTCCACGTACGCCACGTGGTGGATCCGTCAGGCCGTCACGCGAGCGATCGCCGACAAGGGCCGAACGATCCGGATCCCGGTCCACATGGTCGAGAAGCTGAACAAGGTCGTCCACGTGGAAAGGCAATTGGTTCAGCAGCTGGGCAGGGAACCGACTCCCGAGGAGATCGCGCAGGAGCTTGACACCACCGTGCGCGAGGTTCGCGACGTTCTCCGCATGGCCCAGCAGCCGATCTCGCTCGAGAAGCCGATCGGGGAGGAGGAGGAGTCGGAGCTCGGCGACTTCGTGGAGGACCAGACCGCGGAGTCGCCGTTCGAGCTGGCCGCGGAGCGGCTGCGCCGCGAGAATCTTAGACGCGCGCTCGCGGCTCTGCCCGAGCGCGAGCGCGAGGTGATCGAGATGCGCTTCGGGCTGACCGGCGAGCGGCCGTACACGCTCGAGGAGGTCGGCCGCGCGTTCAACGTGACGCGGGAGCGCATCCGGCAGATCGAGAACCACACGCTGAAGAAGCTCGAGGCGCTGCCCGAGGCGCAGCGGCTGCGCGACGCTTCGTAAGGCTCGCTCGGCCAAAGGTCCCTGTTTCCAGGGACTTTCCGTCCGGGGCCGAATGTATGTTCGAGCCATGGAACGGCTCTGGAGTCCAACCGCGCAGGGTGATGTCGGCGAGTTATCCGCGATCCAGTGGCTCGGGTCAGTTGGCGCACACATCTTCGTCCCGCTTGGCCACAGCCCCGACTACGACCTCGTCGTGGAGCGAGATGCATGCCTGCATCGGGTGCAGGTGAAGACGTCAACATGCTGGTCGAGGGGACGGTTTGTGGTCGCGCTCTGCACTCGCGGCGGAAACCAGAGCTGGAACGGCGTCGTCAAGCGTCTGGATGCAACTCGCTGCGATTACCTCTTTGTGCACGTGGGCGACGGACGCCGATGGTTCATCCCCGCTCGGGCGCTAGGCGGTGGCTCCGCGATAGCGTTGGGTGGGCCGAAGTACGCCGAGTTCGAGGTGGAGCGTGGGACGCCGCTGCTGTCCCGCGAGGCGAGCAGCGAATAGACTCAGAGAGGACCCTGGCGGGATTCCCGAGCGGTCAAAGGGGATGCGCTGTAAACGCATTGGCTCTGCCTTCCCAGGTTCGAATCCTGGTCCCGCCACTCGGCACGCCCGACTCGCCGGAGTGCGCGTTCCTCCCGCCGCTTTGACGGAATCCTGCGTCTGCACGTTTCGTTGCAGACGGCGCTCACGGTGCTCGTGAGGCGCGGGCGCGTGTTAGCGTGCCGCCGCCTAGAGCCCACAGGCACAGCCAGAGCGCGGAGCCGGTTGTGAGTTCCGGTGCGGCTCTGATGACCCATGCGCAGCCACCGAAGGCCGATCACCCCTGCCGTCACTGCGACCGTTGCCGGGCTTCTGCTGCTGACCTTGGTGGTCTGGCCCGGCTCCCCGGCCCCACCGGCCCGCGCGGCGGGCGTGGGCAGCCTGCAGCAACAGATCGATGCCGGCCGGGGCACGATCTCCGAGCTGTCGATCGCCGTCCAATCCGCTTCAAATCGCCTGGCGCAGCTTGAATCGAGTATTGCCGTCCTCGAGCGACGGATAGATCCCATCCAGGCCGACCTCGATGCGAAGCGCAGCGAGCTGATCAAGATCCGTGACGAGCTGTCCGCCGCGCGCATCCGGCTCGCCCGGCTCGAGGTGTTCGAGGGACACGCCGAAGCCCTCCTGGCCCGGCAACTGGTGAGCTCCTACGAATCCGACCGCCCCGACATCGTCAGCGTTGTGCTCAACGCGACCGGGTTCCAGGATCTCCTGGAGCGGCTCGCGTTCGCACAGCGCATTCAAAAGCAGGACGTCCGGATCATCAGAGCCGTGCGCGCCGCAAGACGGGCGGTGGCGGCGCAGGCCACACGGCTGGGCTCGCTGGAGGTTCGACAGCAAGCGATCACCGCGGAGGTGCTCCAAGAACGCAACGCTCTCGCGCGCACGCGTCTGAGTCTCGAGCGCCAGCGGCTGGCCGCGGCGCAGTCGCGGGACGCAAAGGCGGCGCAGCTGACCGGTGCGCGAGCCCACGTCGCGAGTCTGCAGCACCAGCTGTCGCAGATCGAAGCGGCCCAGGCCGCTGCGGCGGCTCGGGCCGCCCAGTCCACGACTCCGTCGGGCAGCGCTCCTGGCTCCTCCACGCCCGTCTCCTCCACATCGGCGGCCAGCGCCGGCGGCTTCGTGTTTCCCCTCCCGAAGGACGCGGCGTCGCCACCGAGCAGCTGGTCGCCGGACGACGGCGTGGACATCGCCGCCGTGGGCGATACCCCCGAGTACGCCGTCTGCTCGGGCACGATAGTCCTGCATGGAATCGGCGGCTTCGGCCCGTGGGCACCGGTGCTGCACTGCGACAGTCCGATCGACGGCTACAGCTACGTCTACTACGGCCACGCCGGTCCGGAGAACCAGTTGCCCGTGGGCACCCACGTGGGGGCGGGTCAGGTGATGAGCTCGATCGGACCCGGCATCGTCGGAATCTCGACCGGGCCGCATCTCGAGATCGGCTTTGCCGATTCCAGCGGAGGCCCGATCGGCCCCTCGAGCGCCGGCACCATGATGTCGCTACTCCACGCGGCGTACGGCGGCTAGTCTCGACTACTTCACCCCTGGCCCGAGCCGCTACGCTCACGCGGAGCGCCCTCTTAGCTCAGCTGGTAGAGCACTTCCATGGTAAGGAAGGGGTCGTCGGTTCGAGTCCGACAGAGGGCTCTGGCGGATGTCCTGCTTAGAGGCGGTTTTTGTGGCCGGCCGTCGGGCGTGACCCCTTCTTGCGCGTCCACTTCGCGTCCACCGTGTGGACGCAGCTGCCGTTGAACCTGTCGAGGAGGTCGATCGCGTGCTGCCGGCCGTCTTTGGCGAGGTGCCCGTACTGGCGGTCGATCATCGTCAGGCTGGCGCCCATATAGCGGGAGAGGTCGAAGGTGGAGATGCCGGCACGCAGCGCGAATGTGGCAAAAGTGTGCCTCAGATCGTAAACGCGCCGGATCGGGTCGATCCCGAGGGCGCGTTGGGCGGG
>JAFASF010000187.1 GCA_019244745.1 Solirubrobacterales bacterium
CGGTGGGCGGTCACTCGAGGTGATCGGGGAGCAGCTGGAGGCACTCAGCGCTGGCGGCAGCGTACAGCCGGCGGTCCCAGGTGGCGAACACCAGGTTGTCGTGATTTCAGATGTCAGGCTCATGGTCTTGCGCCAGCAACATCAATCTGATATCATCATGACATCATGAAAGAAACCAATGACTGGTATGAGGGAGGACGGATGGCGGCATCACCCGAGAGCATCGCGCCGTCGCGATCCATGATCGTCGCCACGACGGAGAACATCCCCGGCACGGTCGTGATGAACACCATCGGCCAGGTATTCGGACTGACGGTCCGGTCACGAAGCCTCGGCGGCAATATCGCCGCTGGCTTGAAGAGTCTCGTCGGTGGCGAGATCCGCTCCTATGTCAAGCTCAGCGAGGATGCACGCCGCCAAGCGGTCGACCGTATGGTCGAGAACGCCGCCGCGATGGGGGCCAACGCCATCTGCATGATGCGGTTCGACGCCACCGAGATGGGCAGGGGCATGAGCGAGATCGTGGCCTATGGGACTGCCCGGGTGGTCGAGTGGGACGCGGCGCCGTCCGACGTGACTGGCGCGGGCTGAGGGCTCAATGTTGTGGGTGGTTGTCGCAGTCGTGGTCGTCGCGGGGATCGTCATCGCCGTGTTCGGCTGGGATCGCTATCGGGGCGGTCGCGAGGCATCGGGCAACGGCAGCCACGCCGAGCCGACCGGAGAGGTGTTTGTAGACACCGAGAGCGGCCGTCGAATGCGGGTGTGGTATGACATGGCTACCGGCCGTCGGGACTACCGTCCCGAGCAGCCATCTGACACCGCGCTCCGGGCCGAACTACTCGCAGCCGGGCCGGGGATAGATCAACAGGACCACCAGCACGAAGCGCAGACCGTCGAGGGCGGCCACCAACCCGCCGCCGCGGGCGCGGGCCAGGTGGGCCCTCGGGTTCGGCCAGCCACCGCAGGCGGCGGGCACACGGACATAAGCGTGGCGATCAGGGTGACCGGGCTGACCAAGCGCTTCGGCAAGACCGTGGCCGTGGAGCGCCTGTCCTTTTCGGTGGCCGCGGGGCGGATCGTCGGTTTCCTCGGTCCCAACGGGGCGGGCAAGACGACGACGATGCGCGCGCTGGTCGGGCTCGTGCGCCCGACGGCGGGCACTGCGACGATCGAGGGCCGACGCTACTCAGAGCTCGAGCATCCGGTGCAAACGGTTGGGGCCCTGCTCGACGGCGACGATCTGCACCCGGGGCGTTCGGGCCGCAACCACCTGCACGTGCTCGCCCGGGCGGCCGGGGTGGCGCCCGCGCGCGTCGATGAGCTGCTCGAGCTCGTCGACCTGACGAATGCGGCCGACCGGAGGTCCGGCGGCTACTCGATGGGCATGCGCCAGCGCCTCGGTCTGGCCGCCGCGCTGCTGGGCGACCCGCAGGTGCTCGTGCTCGACGAGCCCGCGAACGGGCTGGACCCCCAGGGGATCCGCTGGTTGCGCAACTTCCTGCGCTCACGGGCCGGCGAGGGGTGCGCGATTCTGGTCTCAAGCCACGTACTGGCCGAGATCTCCCAGCTCGCCGATGAGGTGGTAGTCATCAACCACGGACGATCGGTGCTGCAGGCGCCGCTGGCCGAGCTGATGGCCCAGGGCAACGGCGGCATGCGTGTCGCGGGACCGGATGTCGCGCGGCTGGCCGAACTGCTGCGCGCGGACGGCGCGCAGGTCGAGGGAGCCGGCCACGGCGCAATCGTGGTGTCCGACCGCACCGGCGAGCAGATCGGCCGGATGATCGCCGCCAACGGGATCGTCGTCTCCGAGCTCGCCGCCCACGGTGAGTCGCTTGAGGACGTGTTCTTCGAGCTCACCGGCTACGAGCGAGGACCGTCGTGACGCGCCTGCTCAGCTCGGAGCTGCTCAAGCTGCGCACCACGCGCACATTCTACGCGCTAACGGGCGCCGCGGTCGCGTTGATCGTGATCATCGCGGTGCTCGCCGCCGCTCTGGGAAAGTTCAAGACGACGGGAACGCCGGGCCGTGACGTGCTGTCGGTCGCGGGGCTGGCGCCGCTATTCGCGCTCGTCATCGGGGTGACTGGGGTGACCAGCGAATTTCGCCACGGCACGATCACCCCCAGCCTGCTCGTGGAACCGGTGCGCACCCGGCTGATGGCGGCGAAGCTCGCCGCGCAGCTGATCGCCGGCCTGGCGCTCGGGGCGGTGTGCTACGCGGCGTGTGCGGCGATCGTGTCGGTGCTCCTGTCGGGACGCGGGATCGCCACCGGGATGAGCACCTCACACTGGATCGGAGCGGTCATCGGCGGTGCGGTCGCCAGCATGCTCTACGCCGCGCTGGGACTCGGGGTCGGCGCGCTGTTGCGCAACCAGGTCGGCGCGATCGTGGTCGTCCTGGCGTGGGTCTTCGTAATCGAGAACCTCCTGGGGATCATCCCCGGCGGGTTCGGGGACGCGATCAAGAAGTACGGGCTCAGCGGCGTCGGCAGCTCGCTAGCCCGCACCGCCAGCCATGCGAGCAGAATCGGCCAGGTCCCCGCCGGGCTGCTGCTGCTCGGCTACGCCCTGTTGCTCGTCATCGCCGGCACCATAATCGTTCGCCAACGCGACGTCAGCTCGTGACCGCAACGGATGCTCGGTCAAAATCCCCCGATGAGGACACAGCCCAACACCTATACGGCGTACAGCATCGGATGCGCCAGCGTATGGGGCGCCATCCTCCTCCTCGCGCGGCGCCGGTTAGATTCTCAGGCCTGGAACACGCTTCGGGTCGTGTGCAGCGGATGGTGGATGGGATGGACGTCGGCCACCATTGCCCGGATCGGCTATCCACCGCCCAAGCCGCTCACGCCCGTGGGCGAAAGGAGGCTCCGCATCGCGTCGATCGTGCTGGTCGCGCTCGGCCTCGCCAACGTCATCCGCATGCTTGTCACTGGCAGGCTACCCCCAGAACTGCAGCGGCGCCTGAAATGAGACGGTAGGAGCCCAGCCCCGCGGGGGTGCCATACCGATCGAGCACCGCAATCCGTGCTTGCATTCCCACCGAAGTAGCCGATGCTGGCTCGCTTCGAGCCAACCCGATTGCTTTGCCCGGGTTAGCTTGTGACGTGGGCGCTGTCGCCCCCCGTGGCCGCAAACGCCGCGCCGCTGACCATCCTCGCGGCATCCGAGGCGAGGAACACCACAAGCGGCGCGACGTCCTCCGGCTCAAGCCAGGGCACCCCGAGCGGCGTCTTGGTCTTCAGCGCCTCGATCGCCGCCTGCTCGTCCTTCTCCGGATCCCTGCTGGGCGTCTGACCGGCTTCCGCGAGCGCTTGGGCGTAGCGATCCTCGTGGCGAGTCAGCGCCGTGTCGATCAGCCCTGGGATTACCGCGTTGACCGTGATCCCATGCTCCCCGAACTCAAGCGCAGCCGACTTCATCAGCCCCAGTAGCCCCCACTTCGACGCCGAATACGACGAGCCGAACTTGGTGCCGTGCTGCCCCTGGGTGGAGGAGGTGATGATGATCCTCCCTCCGCCCCGACGCACTAGCACCGCCGCGAACGCCCGCACCACGTTCGCCGTGCCGTTTAGGTTGACCTCGATCTGGTCATACCAGTCGGCGTCCCGCATCTCCAACAGCGGCTTGAACGCCTGAATCCCGGCGTTGGCGAACACGACGTCCACGCCGCCCCATTCACGCTCGATCTCTTGTGCCGCCTTCCTCACAGCAGCGCTATCGCGCTGATCGAGCGTCTTCTCCAGCCAGCGACGGCCGCTCGCCTGCACCTGACGACCTGTCTCGACCAGGTCCTCGGCGGTGGCCGGCGCGTAGTCGAGGCTCTGGCTCACGCGCGCGGCGATGTCGACTCCCACCACGTCAGCCCCAGCGCCCGCCAGCGCTACCGCGCTAGCACGGCCAATCCCTCGCGCGGCGCCCGTCACGACAGCGATCTTTCCCGTCAGGTCCTGCCTTTCGGACACGTCGACCATGAGGCACCTCCGTGAATTTCAAGCGATCATTGCATCCCGCGGGCGTTGGCAAATCCGGCCCTCCCACCACTCCGGTGACCGCGCTGATCGCGCCACCGCCGCGATCCTGAGCCTTCGGCACGAACTGCCGGTCCCGACAGGGAATCTGCGCGAGGACATGATCCCCCCTCCGGACGGTCGAGCGGAACCTCACGGGCCGCCGCTTTTCCAGCGCGGTTGGCGTTCGGAGGACGCTGTGGCGATCGGCAGCTCGCGGGACTCGCGGGGACGCACCCAGATCTCCTCGACGAGGATGATCGCGCTCGCGAGGATCGGGATGGCGATGAGCAGGCCGAAGAACCCGAAGAGCGCGCCGACCGCGACGACCCCGAGTGCGATCACCGCTGGGTGCAGATGCACGGTGCGTGCCATGACGACCGGGCCGATCACGTTCGCCTCGATCTGGTGTACCGCGACATAGATCGCAAGCACCACCAGCGCTTTTGTCGGAGAGATGGTTAGCGCGTAGCCGACCGGCGGGATCGCGGTCGTAATCGAGCCAAGGTACGGGACGACCTCCGCCAGGCCGCTCAATACGGCGAAGAAGAGGGCAAAAGGAAGCCCGACGATCAGGCCCAGGGAGAGGTAGAGCAGTAGCGCTACCAGCACCATTGCGATCAGCAAGCCTCTCATCCACCCGAGCATCGCGGTGCGCAAGCGCATCAGCACTCGCACGGCCGCGGGGCGCTGTGAGGGGGTGAACAACCGAACCACGCCGTCGATCAGGGGCTGCGGCTGGGCGGCGATGAAATACGCGGTCATCACCGCGATCACAATGCCTGCGACGATGCTGGTCGCGGTGACCCCGACGGACTCGAGCGCGCCGAGGTAGTGGGTGGGGTGATGGACGTAGGTGGCGACAGCGTGCTGGACCCGGGCGGCGACGCGCCCTGGCTTGACCCCGGTGAGGTGGCCGAGCCGCACCTCGGCGGAGTACACGAGCGCGGGCGCGGCCTTGACCAGCGTTTTGGCCTGCGAGGCGATCGTCGGCACGAGCAACGCGATGAGCCCGCCCGCGGCGGCTAGCCCAGTGACCAGGCCGATCAACGCTCCGAGCGGCTGCGGAATTGCCCAGCGTCTCAGCGCGGCTCCGCACCACGCGAGCGGCAGGCTGAGGATGATCGTCACCATCACCGCCAGCAGCAGCGTTAACAGCTGCTGGACGAGCAAGCCAACCACGATCAGGATCGCTCCCAGGAAGATCGCGCCATACACTGCCCGCTGTGTGCGGGCCGGGCCGGACGGGCGCTCGGGCATCGGCGGTCGTAGGGGTCTCGCCACCACGCCGGCGGGGCCTGCGCGGCGTTCCGTCGGAAAGATCCAGATCTCCTCGATCGCGATCATGGTCAGCGACAGCAGGGGGATTGCGATGAACAGGCCGATGACGCCGAATAGCGAACCGGCGATTAGCACGGCGATCGCGACCGCCGCGGGGTGCACGCTGACCGACCGCCCCATGATCAAGGGCAGCACGAGGTTGCCCTCCACCTGATTGACGACCACGTAGACGATCGTGACGAGTACCGCCTCGTGGAGCGACTGCGACAGTCCCAACAGGATCGGAGGGATCGCACTGATCACCGAGCCGTAGTTAGGGATCACGGTCAGCAGTGCCGAGAAGACCGCGAACCCGACCGCGAACGGCAGCCCGATCAGTTTCAGCCCGATGAACAGCAGGCTGCCGAGCACGAGCATGTCAAGCGCGATCCCCCGCAGCCATCCCAGCCATGCCGCCCGGATCCGGCCCAGGACGCGTAGCAGCTCGCCGCGGTGCTCA
This sequence comes from Solirubrobacterales bacterium, assembly GCA_019244745.1. Lineage (GTDB taxonomy): Bacteria > Actinomycetota > Thermoleophilia > Solirubrobacterales > Solirubrobacteraceae > Palsa-465. The sequence continues at coordinate 5,797 of JAFASF010000187.1, forward strand.
AACGGTGCTAGACGGACCAGGCCCCGGACCAGTGGATCCGGATTGATCGCGGCGTAAAGCGCACTGATCAGCACGACGATGGCTGCCCCGATCACGCTCGCCGCGCCGAGCGCGATCGATGACAGCGGGCCGAGTAGCTTGGCGGGGTGCTGGGTATAGCGGCTGGCGAGCTGCTCAGCGGTCCTCGACACCGTCCCCGGCTTGAGATGGAAGTGGTGCTCGGCGCGAGTTACCAGGCCCGGAAGCTCGTTCACGAACGCCTTCACTTGATCGACGAACGGCGGCACGATCAAGAACGCCAGCAGCGCCACGATCGCGAACCCAGCAAGCAGACACACCACCACGCCAATCACCCGTGGGACGCCAAAGCGCTGAAGCCACGTCCCGCCGGCAGCGAGGGGAAGCGCGATGATGATGGCGATCACCACCAGGAGCAACAACGTCACGAGCTGCTCGAACAGCAGGCCTGCCGCCGCCAAGGCCGCCACAAGCAGCACGGCGCGGTAGGGCAGGCGATCGGACATATGCTGGTCTCCTTAGGCGGTCACGCGCCCCTCACGCGTGCCCTTGCTTCTTCAACTTGGATATACCCCACTGGCACCGACCCAAAGACGACCTCCGGCATGACGCAGCCGCACAGCCCAGCCAGCGAGCATCCCCTCGCAGCGCGACCGCTGAGAGTTGCCGTGAAGACGAAGTACTAGTAGCTCTGAACCGCGGGACTCAGCCACTCACAGCGCTCGGCAGCGTCGCGTGGCTGCCGAAGCCGTCGCGAGGGGCCGTGATCCAACAGCCGTGGGCTCCGTCGTGGCCGGGTCGAGCGAGCAACCAGCCACGCCCCCGACCTAAGCTCCTCGGCATTACCGTGCACGATCATCCGGGCCCTCCTTTGAGCCGTGAGTCCTTGAGCAGATCCACAGACTCAGGGGAGGCCCGCACGTCTCAGCCGGTCACAACGTCTATAAGCAGCTCAGCTCCTGGCAGAGCAGACTGCAGAAGGAAGGAGAGCCCGATCCCAAGCTCAATGGTGAACTTCATCACGATCATCGTCCGTCGCTCCGGTGCGATGAGCTTGAAGCCATGCTGATCTACTCGATGAGCGTCTCGGTGGACGGCTTTATCGCCGACCGCGAGGGCGCGTTCGGGTGGACGGCCCCTAACGAGGAGCAGTTTCGTTTCCACATCGCGCAGACGCGCGAGCTCGGCGGCTATCTGTTGGGTCGCAGGCTTTACGAGACGATGCTGCCGTGGGAGATGGATCCGTCGATGCGCGACAACGAGCTCGGGGCCGCGTTCGCCGACGTCTGGTGCGCGATCCCGAAGGTCGTCTTCAGCCGCACACTCGACAGCGTCCAGGGCACTGCCTGGCTCGCCCAGGCATCGGTGGCCGAGGAGGCCGCTGCCGCGCTCGAGGCGACTGACAAGAACGTCTCGATCGGCGGCGCCGGCCTGGCCGCGGCGGCGATCGAGCTCGGCCTCGTCGACGAGCTGCGCATGTTCCGCAATCCGGTCATCGTCGGTGGCGGCACGCCGTTCCTGCCGCCGGTCACCGAAGACATTCCGCTGGATTTGATCGAGATCAGGACGTTCGGCTCGCGGGTGATCTACGAGCGCTACGAGCGCGCCCGCGATGAGTCTGACTGACACCGTCGTCCGAGCCATCAGCGCCTCGCCGGACCGGGTATTCGCCGTGTTGACCGACCCGACCGCTTGCGGGGCCCCGCTTACGATCGGCTCATCGCGACGCTGTGGGATCTTCACGGCGTTAGGGCCGGCGAGGGGTGCCGTCGCGGCATACTCGAGTGCAGTAGACCCGAGCGCAACGGCAGAACGATCCGCGTGAGCCGGAACTAAGGAGAACTAAGGAGAGCGATAGTGCCCAGTGGCCGATCGACCACCAACTTCGACACCGAGAACGTGCGCGTGACCACCTGGACCTTCCACGATGGTGACGCCACCGGACATCACCGCCACGAATTCGACTACGTCATCGTCCCCATCACCGGCGGCACCTTCGCAGTCCTCGAGAGCGACGGCTCAACCAACGACCTGATCCAGGAGGCCGCGGTCCCCTATCTAGGGCACGCAGGCACTACACACGACGTCATCAACCGCAGCGGCCGCACCGCGACCTTCATCGAGATCGAACTCAAACACTGAACTCGGCCAACCGTCCAAACCACGGCCTCGGAAAGCATTCTGCGAGTGGGGACCACTGCCGCCGTCCGCGCGTTGGGCGAGGCCGATGCATTCAGGTAGACGCACGAACCGGCGGACATCGGCGCCGCGCGAACGCCCACTGGCGTCGCAAACTCGGCGGACCGCAGCCAAGCGGTCCGCCTCGGGCACGTTTCGCTCGTCGCTGGGGGCTCGCCAGCCGGCGGCGCCGTCTGCCGCTGTCAGCCGGGGTTGTACTCCAGGTCGGTCTCGAGCGCGGAATGGTCGCTTAGCCCTTGCTCCCGCCATTGGTGGTGGTATTGGCAGGCGAGCGGGAGCAGCTCCGCGGAGAGGAAGGTGTGGTCCAAACGCCACCCGCCGTCGTGGCCTGCGATCGTCTTCCAGGTCCAGCTCGGCGACCGTGACGCGTACCCATGGCGTGTTCGGAACGCGTCGCGATAGCCGACCTCGCGGAGTCCCGGGACGATGCCGAGCTCGGCGGCGTCCCACTCGGGCCCGCGCTCGGCACGCAGCCGCCCGCGCGAGTCGCGCGCGAAGGAGATCGTCGTGCCGTCGGGCAACTCGCGCCGTGGAGTGTTCAGGTCACCGCACAGCACGCGCGGCGCGCGGCTGGGGGTCTCAAGCCGGCGCCGTAGCGCCTGGAGGGTCTCGACTTTCACCCACCCGTTGGCAGCGTTGGGAACATGAACACAGTGAACCTCCAGCGGCCCCGGGGAGGACCGCGCGAGCACGCTGAGCGCGCTCTCGGGTCGGGGAACCGCCAATGGCTCCTGCACCTCCTCAAGCGCGACGCGCGCCGCGATCATCACGAGTGTTCGCCGACCGACGGCCCCGCCAGACTGCCCGCTGCCGCGCGAGGAAGCACAAACGTGCGTGAGCCCCATCAACTCAAATGCGCGCTCCCACAGCGGCCGCGTGCGCCGGGTGACCTCTTGTAAGGCGACGATGTCCGGCGCCCGCGCCGCTATCGCCATGGCCTGCTCGCCCAGTCGTTTACTGCGACCAGCAACATTCCACGTGATGAGGCGAACCACGCCGAGTCACATTAGCTTTGACCCGCCAGCGACTCTGCCTTCGAGGCGACGGCAATCACTCGCCAAGCAGGCCCCTCCGTGGGCGACGCTTCGACCGCGTCTCTCGCCGGCGGCGGCCCCTAGCCCTTGTGCCAAGAACCCGCGCCGGCGGGTCGGCACGTACACCTTCACCCAGCACTTGAGATGCGTACCCCCCGGGGTCCCTCGGGATCGCATGCTCGGAAAACAAGCATCCACCCCATCGGACCCGCATCCACCCACCGCTCGCCCGACCTTTCACGCACCGGTTCGGATCCGGTTGGGGGTATGCGCTGAGCTGGCATCCATTTCGGTCCCCCTGCCTGTGCTCGGGGCGATCGGGCTATCGGGCGTGCGCGCCTGAACGCGGCCGACCCCGGATTTGTGAGGAGATGCCAACGGCGAATACCTGCGGGGTCACCCCGGGGTGACCTGGTCGCTTGAGTACGCCATATACGCGTACTGGAGCGTCCAGATCTGTGGCTCCCCGTTCCCAGGCGCGCGAGCTTGTGATCCACCCACTGCTTCCGGGGGCAGCAACGAGGCGGATGGCGGCCGGCCCGCCGCGCGAGGGTCCCCACCATCGGCGAATCCGCAGGATCGCCGGCTGGCTCGCGATCGGGGGAGCGAAGTGGATACCCAGGTCGGCGGGAAGCACA
>JAFASF010000207.1 GCA_019244745.1 Solirubrobacterales bacterium
GCCTGCCGATCACCGCGCACTCCATGATGACCGCGCACGACGTCGAGGAGCGACGAGCGATCCGGATCTACCGGGAGAACGATGCCCTCGGGCCCGACCTCCAGCTCGTGCACTGCATTCGCGTCAACGAGGAAGAAATCGGGTGGCTGGCCGAATCGGGCACCCACGTGTCGATCTCGATCCTTTCCAATCTGCGCTGCGGCATGGGCCTGCCGCCGGTGCTCGCGATGACCCGCGCCGGCGTCGCCGTGGCGTTGTCGATGGACACGATGGGCGCCAGCGATAACTCCGACATGTTCGCGGCGATGCGCGTCACGCTCGGGATCGAGCGCGCCAAGGCCGACGACGGGTCAGCGTTCCAGCCGGCCGAAGTGCTCCACCAGGCCACAGCTGCCGGCGCCGCCTACCTGGGATTGGGCCAGGCGACGGGGGTCCTGCGCAAGGGTGCGCTGGCCGACGTGATCCTGCTCCGGGCCACCGATCTCAACATGGCTCCCCTCAACGTCCCCGACGGTCAGGTGGTGCTGTGCGCCCAGCCCGCCAACGTCGACACGGTGTTCATCGACGGTGAGCCGCGCAAACGGGATCGCGAACTGATCGGGCTCGATCGGCGACAGTTGGTCATCGAGGCCACGGCTGCGATGAATGCCCTCAAGGATCGCGTCGGTGCCCCCTTGGCGTGAGAGGGAAGAGTAGGTACAGAGATGGCATCCGAGCACGAAACGATCTTCACGATGGAGGCCACGCCGGTGAAGTTCGGCACCGGGGCCTCGGCCGACGCCGGTTGGGAGCTCGCGCGGCTAGGGGTCAAGCGGGTGATGCTGGTGACCGATCCCCGCGTCGCCGCGCTCGGCCAGCCCGAGCGCATCGCGCGGCTGATCGAGGCGGAAGGCATCGAGGTGGTCTTCTACGACCGCGCGCGCGTCGAGCCGACGATCGACTCGATGCAGGACGCCGCGGACTTCGCCCTCGAGAACGACGTGGACGGCTTCGTGTCGGTCGGTGGCGGCTCCAGCATGGACACCGCCAAGGTCGCCAACCTCATCTCGACCCATCCCGCCCCCGTGATGGAATACGTCAACCCGCCGATTGGCGAGGGGAAGAAGCCGCCCTCAACGCTCAAGCCGCACCTCGCGATCCCGACCACTTCCGGGACCGGCTCGGAGGCCACCACGGTGGCCGTGCTCGACCTTCCGGACAGCAAGGTCAAGTCCGGCATCTCGCACCGCTACCTCCGCCCGACGCAGGCGATCGTCGACCCCGATCTGACGCGCTCGCTTCCCGCGGAGGTGACTTCGTCGACCGGCCTCGACGTGGTCTGCCACGCCGCGGAGTCATTTCTGTCCAAGCCGTTTGGCGCGCGTCCGCGCCCCGAGTCACCTGACGACCGACCGCCTTACCAGGGCTCCAACCCCATCGCCGACGTGTGGTCGGCCAAGGCGCTCGAGTTCGGCGGTCGCTATCTGCGCCGCGCGGTGGCTGACGGGGAGGATGTCGAGGCTCGTGGCTTCATGATGCTCGCCGCGACCATGGCCGGCGTCGGCTTCGGCTCGGCCGGCGTGCACATCCCGCACTCCTGCGCGTACCCGATCGCCTCGGTCAAGCACTCATACCAGCCCCCCGGCTATCCCGACGACCATCCCTTCGTCCCGCATGGGCACTCGGTGATCGTCACTGCGCCAGCGGCATTCCGCTTCACCTACGACGCGCTGCCCGAGCGCCACCACCAAGTCGCCGAGTGGCTCGCCAGCGAGCCGATCGGCGACCCCTCTCCCGATTCGCTACCGGACGTCCTGCGCCAGCTCATGAAAGACGTCCAAGCGCCAAGCGGGGTGGCCGCGCTCGGCTACGCCGAGGACGATATCCCCGCGCTCGTCGACGGTGCGATGAAGCAGCAGCGGCTCTTGGCGATCGCCCCCAAGGAGGTCCGCGAGGACGACCTGCGCCACATCATCACGGCGTCCATGGCGAACTGGTAGGCGCAATTGAGCCGACCGGTGCGCGTCCTTGTCCTCGGAGGCGGTCCCGCTGGGGTGACCGCCGCGCTACAAGCCGCCGAACTGGGGGCCGAGGTCACGCTGGTGGAGCGACAGCAGGTTGGCGGGACGAGCCTCAACGAGGGGCCGGCGCCGGTGCGGACACTCGCGCGTGCCGCGCGCCTGGTGAGGGACTGGGGCTCCTGGGAGGCGTTCGGCCTCCGAGGTCCGAAGCCCCAGGTGGACCTGGCCGCGACCCTCGCCAACGCGGAGCGGGTGAGCAGATACGCCCACGATCGCAAGCACATGGCGGACCACATTCGCGCCATGGGCGTGGATGTGGTGGAGGAAGCCGGCGACGCGCGGTTCCTCGACCCGGGCACGATCCGGGCGGCGGACGGCGGCACATGGACCGCGGACCGGACGATCATCGCCGTTGGGGGGCGAGCGGGCAGGCTCTCGATCCCGGGCGGAGAACTGGCCCTGACCTACGAGGACGTGCGGAGACTGAGCGCCCTGCCGGCGCGGGTGTGCGTCATCGGGGCGGCCGACACCGGTTGCCAGCTCGCGTCGATCCTGGCTGACTTCGACTGTCGGGTGTGGCTGCTCGAGCTGGCGCCGCGGATCGTGCCCGGCGCCGACGAGGCGGTCTCAGTCGAGCTTGAGCATGCCTTCCGCGCTCGCGGGATCGAGGTCGTGACGAGCACGACGGTTGAGCAACTCGAGTCGCGCGGTCAGGGCTTACGCGTGTACCACCGGATGGCCGAGGACAGGCGGGTCATGGAGGTCGAGGTCGACGCGGCCTTCTTCGCCGTGGGCTGGCCCGGCAACGCCGACCGTATCGATCCTGGCGCGGCCGGCGTGTCGGTAGAGCATGGCTACGTGACCGTGGACGACCACCTGCGGACAAGCCAGCCGCACATCTTCGCCGCAGGCGACGTGGACGGGCACAGCCTGCTCGTCTCCAGCGCCCGCCTCGAGGGCCGCATCGCGGCCGAGAACGCGGTACTGGGGCCGCGTCGGAGGATCGTCCGCGATGTGGTCCCGGCCGGAAGCTTCACCGATCCCGAGTACGGCAGCGTCGGGCTCACGGAGGCTCAAGCGCGCGCTCGCCACGACTGCGTGGTGGCCATCGCCCGTTACGAGGATCTCCTGCGGCCCGTCGCCGACAACCAACCGGAAGGTTTTTGCAAGCTGATCGTCGAACGCGCACGACGGGAGATCGTCGGCGCCCACGTGCTCGGCGAATATTCGGCCGAGGTAGTTCAAATGGTCGCCGCATGCATGGCGGCCCGGATGCGCATCG
>JAFASF010000264.1 GCA_019244745.1 Solirubrobacterales bacterium
CTAGTGCGCCCCGGCGCAGAACGCCTCGTAGTCGGGGAACACGCCCATCTCCTCGTCGGAAATCGACTGAGGATCGCGAGAGCAGATCGGGCAGTCCGGATCCCTACGCACCTTGACCTCGGTGAACCGAGCCGATAGCGCGTCGTACATGAGCAACCGGCCGATCAGCGGCTCGCCCTGGTCGAGAATCAGCTTGACCACCTCGGTCGCCTGAAGCAGACCCATGGTGCCCGGCAGCACTCCGAGGACGCCGTTCGCGCCGCACGAGGGCGCCAGCTCGGCCGGCGGGGGCACCGGGAACAGGCACCGGTAGCACGGCCCGTCATACGGCTTGAACACCGACAGCTGGCCCTCGAACCCGAGGATGGCCGCCGAGACGACCGGAATTCCGAGCCGTACGGAGGCATCGTTGAGCAGGTATCGCGTCGGGAAGTTGTCGAGTCCGTCGACGACGACGTCGTATCCCGAGATGATCTCCACGATGTTGTCCGCACCCAGCCTGACCGGGTACTTCTCCACCTTCACGTCGGGGTTCAGCGCCTCGATGGTCTGCTCGGCGGAATCGACCTTCGGCACCCCGATCCGCTCGCTCGAATGTATGACCTGGCGCTGCAGGTTGGAGAGGTCGACGTCATCGTCGTCGACGATCCCGAGTGTCCCCACGCCTGCCGCCGCCAGGTACAGGGCGGCCGGCGACCCCAGTCCGCCGGCGCCGAGGAGGAGCACCTTGGCGTCGAGCAGCTTCTGCTGCCCGTCGCTTCCGACCTCCGGGAGCAGCAGATGGCGGGAGTAACGCTCGCGCTGCTCCGCGGTGAGCGTGCGTGGCGTCTCCACCTCATACCCGCGGTCCTTCCAGAGCGTGAAGCCGCCGACCATCGACTCGACGTGCTCGTAGCCGAGGTCGTCCAGCAACGTCCGCGCCGCCCACGCCGACCGGTTGCCGGACGCGCAGTAGAGGATGACGTGCTCGCTGCGGTCCGGGACGGCGCCCTCGAACCGGGACTCCAGATAGCTCTTCGGCACGTGGATGGCGCCCGGGATGTGACCGGCCGACCACTCCTCGGGCTCGCGTACGTCGACCACGACCGCGCCGTTCGATACCTGCTCACGCACGACGGCGGGATCGACTTCACCGATCCTGCTCTTTATCTGGCGGAGAACCTCGGTTCCGGACGGGCTCATGGGAAAACTCCTAAAAGGCGGTATGCATTCAATACTTCAGGGAGTATAGCGGTGGATGCACGTTCGATTGGTTACGCCGCGGCGAATATTTTGCAGCGCCAGAGCGGCGCGTTCCACTCGTACCATCGATACCCGTGCGAGCCCCGGTGGATCACATCACCGCCCCTGCCTTCCCTCCTCGTCTGCCCTGGATCAACACCCCGAGGCTGCGCATGGAGCAGGACCTGGGACGTCCCGTTCTGATCGAGTTCTGGGACTTCTGCCGAGCGAACTCGATCCGAACGTTGCCGTACATAAAGGCCTGGCACGAGCGCTACGAGGGCTCCGGGCTGCGCGTGATCGGCGTGCACGCGTCCGGGTTCGACCCCTCCCGCGACCCCGCCGCGGTGAGGGCCGCCGTGGAGCGCCTCGGCGTGCGCTATCCCGTGGTCGTCGACGTCGAGCACGAGATCTGGGGCCTTTACGGGAACCTCGGCTGGCCGGCGCGGTATCTCTGGCGCCAGGACGGACGCCTGTTCGAATATCACTATGGAGAGGGCGCCTACGACGAGACGGAGCGGGCCATCCAGGAGCTGCTGGGGGTCGAACGGCCGCTGCTGCGCCCCCTCCGCCCCGAGGACGCGCCGGGCGCGGTGCTGGCCATCCAGACCGACGACGTCGACGGTCCCTACTGCGGGAGGTACGAGGCCGGCGGCGTGTGGGCGGTGCTCGATGGACACGGATCGGTGACCGCGAACGAGCGGACGCTCGCCGTCGAGCATCCCGGCTGCTACGAGCTGATCTCGCACCCGCGCAGCACGGCGGGCGAGCTCCGCCTCCTCGTCTCAGACCAGGTCCGTTGCTACGCCACCTGCTTCACGCCGGGACTGGCGTGAGCGATTCGGCGTCGATCGGCGCCTGCTCGAGCAGGTTGACCAGCCGGGGCCGTCCCACATCCTCGACGATCGCCGCAAACCCCGGCCGGTAGGCGCTCTGGCCGGGCGAGCGGCCGAGGAACGCGCGCTCGTAGACCCAGCTGCCGCTGTTGAGCATCTCCGAGCCGCTGAGTGCTTGCCACTCCGCCGGGTCGTCGCGGGCGAGCGGGCCGGCTCGGTGGGTGTGGCCGAAGATGGCGTAGGCGGTCTTCACGCCCAGCCGGCTGAGCGTCTCATCGAACGCGCGCAGCGCGGCGCGGCGCAGCTCGGGCCCGGAGATGTCCGCGCGTAGAGGACCAATCCTCGCGAGGTTCAGTCCCGCCACCGCCACTGGAAACGCGGCGGCGAGCGCGCGCTGCTTGAGGGTGTGCTGTGCGTCGGTCGCGGCGAGCACGCGCCAGGCCCGCGCCGATGCCCCGTGGGAGCTCTCCCCGAGCTTGGGGCCGCCGGTCTGGGCGACCTCGTGGATCCAGGCGTAGATCGGAGCGAGCGTGGCCTCGTATTCCTCGGCACTGCGTGGGCCGGACTGCGGCTCGCGGGTGATCCGAGCCATCGCGCCGGCCGCCAGGCGCTCGAACATGGGAACGGTGGTGTGGCGGTCGGCGTAATGGCCGTGAATCGCGTATACGTCGTCGCGGAGCCATACGCCCGGGTAGGCGCCGCGGACGGTGGCCGGCTCAAGCGCGCGCGCCACCGCCGCGATCGGGTCATCGGGGCGCCATGCGATGGCCGACTCCAGGCCGAGCGCGGGCGGCGGGTCGCGGCCCGCGCGTCGCTCCAGCCAGGGAGCCGCAAGCCGGTGGTCGTGATTCCCCGGAGCGATCACGACCTGGCGCTCGGGGCCGAGCGCGGCGCCGATCTTCTGGAGGACGGGGGCGGCGGCGGCCATGGCGGCGTGGAGCGGACCCTGACGGAGCTCGATCACATCCCCGAGCAGCACCAGGCGATCGAACTGCGGCAGTGCCTCGAGCAGGGGCGGGAGCGCCCTTCCCGTGCGCAACACATCGTGTCCGGCCCTCGCCCCGAGGTGGAGGTCGGAGACGACCAGGGTGCGCAGCGGCCGGGCCCGTCTATGCGGAGGCGGCCGCCGTCGGCTGGCGGATCGCCTTGGGCAGCATGAACCGCACGTCCTCCTGGACCACCTCGAGCTCGCGCACGTCGGTCGCTCCACGCGCGCGGAAGAACTCGACCAGGCGCTGCACGAGCTCCTCGGGGGCGCTCGCGCCCGAGGTGATCCCGACCACGCGCTTGCTCGACAGCCACTCCTCGTCTACCTGCAGCTCGTTGTCGATCAAGTGCGAGTCGGCGCCGTGCTCCCGGGCGACTTCGACCAACCGGTTGGAGTTGGAGGAGTTACGGGAGCCGATCACGAGGACGAGGTCGCACTGCCGCGCGAGTTGCTTGACGGCGGCCTGGCGGTTCGTCGTGGCGTAGCAGATGTCGTCGGTTCGGGGTCCGATGATCGCCGGGAAACGCTCGCGCAGGCGGTTGATGATCGCCCGCGTCTCATCGACCGAGAGCGTGGTCTGGGAGATGTACGCGACCTTGGCCGGATCCCTGACCTCGAGTGCGTCCACGTCGGCCTCGTTCTCGATCAACACGATGTGGTCCGGGGCCTCGCCCATCGTGCCCTCCACCTCCTCGTGGCCGGCGTGGCCGATCAGCACGATCGTGTAGTCGTCGGCCGCGAACTTCTTCGCCTCCACGTGGACCTTGGTCACGAGCGGACACGTGGCGTCGATCGTCTGCAGCCGTCGCGCAGCCGCCCGGGCGTGAACAGCGGGGGATACGCCATGCGCCGAGAACACGACGGTCTCGCCCTCGGGGACCTCGGCCTCGGAGTCGACGAACACCGCCCCGCGATCGCGCAGCTGCTCGACCACGTGCTTGTTGTGGACGATCTCCTTGCGCACGTAGACCGGTGCGCCGTGGCGCTCGAGCGCACGCTCCACCGTCTGAACGGCGCGGTCGACGCCTGCGCAATAGCCGCGCGGGGCGGCCAGCAGCACTGTCTCGGGAACCGAAGCCATGGCCGACAGTCTAGGAGCTACGGCCGGCACGGAAGCGTACTCTTGGCTTTCCAAGACGACCCTGCAATCGGAGAGCGCATTGGCGCAGCAGCAACACCTCGATCGCCTCACCTCCACCGACGCCTCCTTCCTTCACCAGGAAGGCCCGAACGCGCACATGCACATCGGAGGCGTGCTCATCTTCGAGGGCCCGCCGCCCGAGTTCGCCGACTACCTCGACCACATCCGCGGTCGCCTGCACCTCGTTCCTCGCTACCGCCAGAAGCTCGCCACCCCCCCGCTCGATACCGGTCGCCCCATGTGGGTCGACGATCCAAGCTTCAACCTCGAGTACCACGTCCGCCATTCGGCGCTGCCCGCTCCCGGCACCGAGCGCCAGCTGTTTCTACTCACCGGGCGGATCGCCTCCCAGCCGCTGGACCGTTCAAAGCCGTTATGGGAGAACTGGCTGGTCGAGGGACTCGAGGGCGACCGCTTCGCGATCATCTCCAAGACCCACCACGCACTCGTCGACGGCGTCTCAGGGGTGGATCTTGCGACGGTCCTGTTCGACGTGCGGCCCGAGGTCACGACGCCGCCGGCGGACCTCGAGCCATGGCACCCCAAACCGGAGCCCTCCGGCGCCGACCTGGTGTTGGCCGGCGTCCGTGGGTTGGTCAACACCTCAGCGAGTCTCCTGACGCGCGGCGTGTACGCGGGTTCGCACCCCCTCGGAACGCTGAAGATCGCCCGCGACGCCGTCGAGGGAGTGGGCGAGATCGCGTGGGCGGGCCTGAACCCGGCACCGGAGACGCCGCTGAATGTCGAGATCGGCCCGCACCGGCGCTACGCGGTGGTACGCCAGCAGCTCGACGACTACAAGCGGGTGAAGAATGCCTTCGGCGGCACGGTCAACGACGTCGTGCTGACCGTGGTCTCCGGCGCGCTGGCCAGGTGGCTGCGCTCGCGGGGCATGCGCACCGAGGGGCTCGAGATGCGCGCGCTCGTCCCGGTGTCCGTCCGGACTCGCGAGCAGCGGGGCTCGCTCGGCAACCAGCTGACCGTGATGCGGGGCCCGCTACCGATCTACATCGACGATCCGGTGGCTCGCCTGCGCTTCGTTCGACGGGCCATGGACGGTCTCAAGGAGTCAAAGCAGGCCGTCGGGGCCGCGACCCTCGTCGCGGTCAACAACCTCGCGCCGCCGACGATCCTGGCCCAGGCCTCCCGGCTGAACTTCTCGACGCGCCTGTTTAACCTCCTCGTCACGAACATCCCCGGGCCGCAGATGCCCCTGTACGTGCTCGGGCGCCAGCTGGAAGATCTTTTCCCGGTGGCGTTCCTGCCCAACAATCACGCGCTCGCGATCGCGATCATGTCCTACAACGGGGGCGTCGATTACGGCCTGCTCGGAGACTATGACGCGCTCGCCGACATCGACGTGGTCGCGGACGGGGTCGATTCCTCCCTGCGCGAGCTTCTCGACGCCGCTCGTAAGCGAGATGCGCGCCGGCGCGGCGAGGCCGCGGGAACCGATACCGCGCGAGATGACGAGCGGCGCGCCGAGGCCGTGGGAACCGAGACCGCGCGAGATGACGAGCGGCGCGCCGAGCAGCCGGAACGGGGGGAGAATGAGTCCTCGGATGCCGGGCCCGGCCGCGAATCGGCTGCCGGTCCGAACGGCGGGCCAACCCCGATCATCCCCCTGTCCAGCGGCCGGTCGAAGGTGGGCCCGGCAGCCGACATGCGCGCCAAGCGGGGCGAGCGAGCTCGGTCCGGTCCCAAGGACAGCGACGGCTGATTCCATGGGCCGCGCGGCCCGCGTGGCCGCGCGGCTTGCCGGGCCGCGGCACCCGCGGTTGCCCTCTGCCGAGGCGCCATATACCGTTCGGTCTCCGATGACCGACGACCTCATCTGTCCCGGCGAGATCGCGTTTCGGCTCGACCTCACGGCCGCCCAGCTGAAGATCGTGCACACCGCGCTGAAGTCACTGTTCGACGATCTCGGTCACGAAGAGCGGGACGTCAAAGAGGTCGTCGCCGCGGTGCTGGACAAGCTGCCTAACGAGCACGAGATCCGGGCCATCGACCTGAACCGGGAGCTTCGCCGGACCGCGAAAGGCTGAGCGCGGAGGGCGCGCTCAGAACCCGAGCGCGAACTTCGCGTCCTCGCTCATCCGATCCGGAGTCCACGGCGGCGAGAACGTCATCGTCGGCTGCACGTCCGTCACGCCGTCGAGCTCGGCGACGAACTCCATGATCTGTTCGGACACCTGTGGTCCGATCGGGCATCCGGGGCTCGTCAGCGTATACAGGATGCGCACGGTGCCGTCCTCGATCTCGACGTTGTAGATCAGGCCCAGCTCCACGAAGTCCAGCCCGAGCTCGGGATCGATGACGTCGCGCAGCGCATCCGTCACGTCGTCAACGGTGACCATGCCCTCAGTGTAGGCCGTGGCGAATACGAGCTTGCGAGCGGCGGCGAAGGTTAGATAGGTTTCCGCCATCGTCGATTTCGATGAACAGCCAGCGACGCTGCGTTGTAGCGGGGATGAGGACCAGTCGACCCAGGGAGGTCGTCGACGGGCCATGGTCCGCGCCCTGCGGTCCAAGACCGATGTGATCGTCGACCTCACCGAGCTGGTGTTCGCCGATCCCTCGCTGATGCTGGATCTCGCGGCCCTGGCTCGGCGCCTGCGGGTCCGTGGGCGAAAGATCCTCCTCGTCGGCGCCCAGCCGCAGATCATGGCGCTGATCGAGCAGGTCGGCCTTCACCGCTTGCCGGGCGTCAGGCTCCAGGGTCCCTCGCCGGCGCTCGCGTAACGGCGCCGGCATCGCACGGCGACTGGCGCCGGCATCGCCCGACAACTCGCCATCCCCCCACTAGCCTTGATGGTGATGCTGATCGGCTTTTTGCTCTTCATCTGCTGGGCGTTCGCTGAGGTGTTCGTGGCCATCAAGGTCGGCGGAGCGATCGGCGCATTGCCCACGATCCTGCTGCTGATCGCCAGCTGGCCGATCGGCACCTGGGCCGTGCGCTCGCAGGGAGGTGCGGCGTGGCGGCGTCTGCGCGAGGCCGTCGCCGGCGGCAGGCCCCCGGGGCGCGAGGTGCTCGACGGCGCGCTGATCCTGACCGGAGGTGTTCTGATGATCCTCCCGGGCTTCATCACCGACGTCCTCGGCGCCCTTTTGCTTCTGGCGCCCACGCGCGCACTCGCCCGCAGCGTGGCGATGCGCAATGTCCAGGCCCGGCTCGTTGCGTGGGCCGCCGGGCTCCCCCGCACCCGCCCGTCGTACGACGTCGATTCAACCGCCACCGACGTCGACCCCCCTCCGCTTCCTCGATGACCGCAGATGCGCCACCAGCCGTGCGAACGGTTGCGTTCGGCGACGTCGACCAGCCTGTGTGGGGGATTGCGTGGGTGCCCGACCCGCGAGAACCCGGGTTCGTGTGCCTCGGTGACGCGGATCGTGCCGTGCCTTTGTCCGCCTCGTTAGTCGGGGAGCAGGCCGATGAGGAGTGGCGATTGGAGCCGGATGGGGTGCGGCTGACCGCCCGCCCCGCGGGTGACGCGGTCCCGGCGACGGGGCCCGATGGCGTCAGCGCCGGCTTCGATCAGCTCTGTCGCGTGAGCGGGACGTTCGTGCTCGCGGGCGTCGAGCAGAAGGTCGACTGCCTCGGCCGTCGGGGCGCTCGCACGAAGGGGCTTGATCTCGGCCGGTTCACCTCGGTTCGCGACATGTCCGCGTGGTTTGAGCCCGGCGCCGGCTTTGCGCTCGTGGCATTGCGACCGGGGAAGGCGCGGGGCCAGGAGTCGGACGTGATCACGGCGGCGGTGCTCGATCCCGAAGGTTCCCGGGCGGTGGCCGAGCCCCGCTTCTCGACGACGTACGCGGCCCACGGAAGGCCGGAGCGCGCGGGCCTCGAGCTGTGGCTCGCCCGCGACGAAGGCGATGAGGCGCAAGAGCCGCAGTACCCGCGACGCGCCGCCGGGGAAGCGGTGGGGCCGTACGCGGCCGCAACCGTCGGCGCGCTCGACGTGCAGGCAGCGCTGTTTCGCTGGCACAGCCGGGGGCACGATGGCGCCGGCGTCTACTTGCTGGCGCGTCGCGGATGAGTCCGGTTGAGGCGGTCATCAGCGACTTCGGCGGGGTTCTCACCTCCCCGCTACTCGATTCGTTCGCGGCGCTCCAGGATTCCTCCGGCATCTCGCTCGAGGCGCTGGGCAATGCGATGGCGGCCATCTGGAAGCGCAATGACGCCCATCCACTGTTCGAGCTCGAGACGGGGCGGATGACCGAGGCCGAGTTCCTGGCCGCCCTCAGCGACGAGCTCACCGCGCAGCTGGGGCGTAGGACCGAGCTACACGGGTTCGGCGAGCGCTACTTCGCGCACCTCGATCCCAATGAACGCATGATCGAGTACATGCGGGAGTTGCACGGTCGGGGGATCAGGTTGGCGATCTGCACGAACAACGTCCGCGAATGGGAGCAGCTCTGGCGGGCCAAGCTTCCGGTCGACGAAATCTTCGACGTTGTCGTCGACTCGGCGTTCGTCGGCACCCGCAAGCCCGAACCTCGGATCTACGAGATCACGCTCGAGCGCCTCGGCGTGGCGCCGCATTCTTCGCTGTTCGTGGACGACGTCGAGCTCAACTGCAATGCCGCGCGGGAGCTGGGGATCGCGGTGGTCTGGTTCCGGTCGACCGAGCAGGCGATCGAGGAGATCGAGCGGGCTCTGGCCGCGGGCTGACGCTCCCTTCCAGCGACTACCCCGTGTGGTGTCCGAGATAAGGCACCAGGAGCGGGCTTTATCTCGGACGCCCTGCTGGATCCTAGTTCGGACGCCCTGCTGGATCCTAGTTCGGACGCCCCTGCTGGATCCTAGTTCTCGGCGCCCAACCGATCCCAGCAGTAAAGCTCCACGCACTCCCGCGCCAGCTGGACGCAGCGGTCCTCGGATAGCCACGGCAGGACGGTGTCGAGCGCCTGGTCTTCGCCCACGCCGGCCTCGAACGCCTCCTCACCCCGAAAGCCGGCCGCGATCTTGAGCGCCTCGCGCCGGTTCTCCCCTAGCGAAGAGAACACGTTGACCAGGAACTCCTTGTTGGGCAGGGGATGCCCGACCTCGAGCGACGCGTGCCAGGCTGCCAGCAGCGACAGGTCGTGCTCGTCCAGATCGGCGACCGCTTTCGCGTAGTGGGACTCGAGCTCGGATTCGGGGATCTCGTCAACCCAGGCCCGCACGACCTCGCCCAGGATCTGGCGGCGCGCCTCGCGCCCCACCGAATCCGCGATGACCCGGATGGCGTTCTGCGGTTCGATGAAGCAGAGTGTCATTGCAGCTCCGGCTCGGTGACGCGGACGCACGAGAACGCCCGAACGCGGGAGAAGGTAAGAGATCGGCCGGACGGACCGTCCTGGGCCGCCGTTCAGCACTGCCGACGCTACGCGATCGTCAGATTGAGGACGGCGGACGTGGAGCGCGCGTTGCGGCGGTCGGCGGGTAGGAGCACGTGCAGCTTCACGCGGCCGGTGCGAGTGAAGACCGCTCGGAAGGCATACGCGGAGTTGTGGCCGATCTTCGTCGACTGCACGGTCCGCCAGCCCTGGCTGGTCCGTTGCTGGAGCAGGAGACGCTCTCCGACGTGTGTGGGCGTTACGTGTCCGGCGAGCAGCATGGGCTTGCCCGCCTTAGCCGTCCTCGCTGAGCTCGAGAGAGTCAGGATTGCCGTCACCTGCTGATCGACCGTGGAGCTCCGAGTCCCGCCGGCGACCACGTACCACCGCCGGTTCGTCTCGATGGAACCGCGCACGAACTTGTACGCGCCGGAGCTGTCGGCGTTGGTGCTCGCCACCTGGTGAAAGCTCCGCTGGTTCGGGAGCTCCTGCCACAGCTCCACCGTCGCGGTCGACGGGAACACGCGAGCCGTGCCGCTGATCGTCACACGCTGGCCGGCGCTGGAGGGGTTGGGCGTGGTCGTGATCGTGATCCGCTGAACGGGACACGCGATGAGCGCCGCGCCGGTCGGAACCGGGCAACAGATCGGCGGGAACAGCGAAGCGTGGACGATCGGTCCCTCACAGCACGCAATGATCCCGGCGGGCTCGAGCGGACAGACGATCTCGGCGGCCCGCGGGGCCGCGAACGAGCTGACGACCGCAGGCTGAGCGACGACCGCGATCACCGCGACCGAAAGCAATCCCACGAGCGCTCGGCGCATCGGCTGCAAGGCTAACGCGGCGGCACCTGTACGTCGAGCGCGTCTCGCACGGCCCCGAGCGCATCCGGGTCGAGCTCCGCGGAGCTCCCCAGCCCGAGCGTCGCGCGTTCCCCCGCTTCCCAGTTGTAGAGCCCCACGTCGAGTGCAGCCAGCGGGAGCCCGCACGCGTCCGCGAGCGCGAGCGCGCGGCGCTCAAGGAGCAACGGATCTCCGATGCCAAACGCGCGCTTGGCGGCGACCGTGACCTGGTTGTCGCCTCCGAGTGCCAGCGTTCCCGCCCGCAGGTCGTAGACCCCGAGCTGCCCGAGCGTCACGAGCAGGTCGAAGCGGGCGTCACGATGAAGGCCGGGAAGCGCGAGCCGCTCGAACGCTCGAGCGAACCGCCGCTCCGCCGACCATGCCTGCTCACCGGTGAAAGCCGCCTCCTGCGATCCGGCGCGCTGTGCCCACGCGCGGTAGGCGTCGATTGTCCGCGTGCCCCGGGTCGGGTCATCGGCGGTGCGGGGGCCGGGCGCGAGCTCGTCGAGCTCCGGAGCTTCACCGGAGGCCCACGACCTGCGCGCCTGCCTGATCGAGGCAAACGGATCCTCGCCATCGAGCGGGCAGATGTACGCGATCAGAAAAGCCAGCCAGCTCCGTTCCTCGATGTCCGAGGTTCGATCGGAGACCTCGGAGTAGAGACCGGGCGGATCGTCGGCGAGCGCCTTCAGGCGAGCCGCTGCGAACGCCAGCTCCTCGGACAGGCGCTCGACATCCGCGCTTGATTTCAGCCCCGGCAGCAGGGTCGATCGGAAGCCGTCGTCGCGTCCGCGTGCGAGCCGGCGCACCTTCATTCCCGTCGCGCCGCCGGTCCTCGCCTGCGTGGCGCGAGGCCGCGTCGCGCTTGGGCTCCGCTCGCGCGGCTGGCTCGTCTTGGGGGCGCTCGAGGAGATTATCGGGCGAAGCTCGATCGACTGCTCGCGCGAGCAGATCGGGCAGTTCTGGATCAGGCGGTTATGGCGGCAGAAGGTCGGCATCGTCAGCGCGCTCCGGCCTTCAATCGTCGCACGTCACGCCCTCGCCCAGCGATCACCTCGGGCGAAGACGCGCTCACCCTGCGATCACCCCGGACGAGGATCGCGGCGCCAGCATTCAACGCCGGCGCGCCCTCAGCAGCCCAGCGACCGTAAGCTTGACGACTGCCCTAACCATCTATATCGTTTAGACGGTTACGGAACTGAAACTCCCTGGAGCTATGCGTGTTTTCTGGTGATCTCAACCTCCGTGCCGCGCGCGAGCACACCCGCGACCTCCTGGCCGAGGCCGACCGTCAGCGCTTCGCGGACGCCGATTACACGCCAGTGACCCGAGTCACGCTGCGCTACGCGTCGGCGGCCGACGCGGACCGGCTTCGAGCCCTCGCCGCGCTGCACTCATCCGGGCGGGTGCCGGCCGGCCCGTCGCTCGACCCATCCGGGCGGGTGCCGGACGGCCCGTCGCTCGACCCCGCGAGGGTTCCGGACGGGCCGTCGCTCGACTCCGCGAGGGTCCCGCACGGGCCGTCGCTTGTCGCCGAGGTCGATGGCCGGCTGCGGGCCGCGCTCCCGCTCGACGGAGGACCTCCGATCGCCGACCCATACCACCGCGGCCCGGAGCTGGTCGAGCTGCTCAGGCTCCGCGCCTCCCAGCTCGCGTAGCCACAGCGCCCGCCCCCAGCCGCTGGATCCCGCCCAGAAACAGCTCGGTCGCGAACCCCGCCGCGCCATCCACGTCCGCCGGCTTGCGTTCGGCCATGCGGATCCCGAGCTCGAGTGCCACGCCGGCCATGGCCCCCGCCATGTAGTCGGCGTCCATCGGCGGCAAGTCGCCGCGCGCGATCACCGCGCGCAGATCGTCGAGGAGGTCCTC
>JAFASF010000291.1 GCA_019244745.1 Solirubrobacterales bacterium
TTGCTCCGAAGAGACAAGATGAGTTGCTCGGCGGCGTCGGGTCTTAGCTGGTACGCCAGCCTCCTATGGAGGACGCTCAGTGAGACGACCGTTCCTGCTTTGCTCGGCGGCCCGCGCGCGCGCCGCCTGACGGACCAGGTGGTCGCGCTCGGCGACGTCCGTGGCCCGACGGGCGGCGTTCGCGTACGCGGTGGCGGCGGCAGCGAGGTCGCCGTCGAGCTCGTGCAGGTGGGCGCGGACGGCGTGCCACCGGTGCCGCTCGCCGAGCACCTCGCGCAGCCGGTCGGTCTCGCGCAGCCCCGCGGCGGCGCCGAGGACGTGGCCGACCGCGACCGCGCGCCCGAGCACCGCGGCGGGGTCCTGGCGCACCGGGTCGTCGGTGAGGGCGACGAGGTCGTCGTACCACGCGAGGATCTGCGGCCAGTCGGTCTCCTCGGCGCTTGGCGCGTCATCGTGCAGGGCGGCGATGGCGGCCTCGAGCTGGTAGCGGCCGGGGCGCTGGGTGGCCAGCGCCGACTGCAGGACGCGCACGCCTTCGGCGATCTCGCGGGTGTCCCACAGGCCGCGGTCCTGCCGGTGGAGCGTGACGATGCGACCCTCTGAGTCCAGTCGCGCCGGGAGACGGGCGTGGCTGAGGAGCATCAGCGCGAGTAGCCCGCGCGCCTCCGGTTCCTCGGTGGCGAGGGTGAGTTGGCGGGCGAGCCGGATCGCCTCGCCGGCCAGGTCCACCCGGCCGGCGTGGCCGGCCGTGTAGACGAGGTAGAGCACGCGCAGCACCACCGCGAGGTCGCCAGGCTGGTCCAGGCGGCGCCCCCGCAGGGCGCGCTTGGCCCGGCTGATCCGCTGCGCCATCGTCGCCTCCGGCACATAGAAGGCGTCAGCGATCTCCCGGGTGGTGAGGCCGCCAACAGCGCGCAGGGTCAGCGCCACCTGGGAGGCGGGCGCGAGGCCGGGGTGGCAGCAGCAGAAGAGCAGGAAGAGGGTGTCGTCACCCTCCTCGGTGGCGGCGGGCCGCGCTTCGGCGTACGTCGCCTCCTCGCGGCGGTGACGGGCAGCCTCGCTGCGGCGAGCGTCGACGAGCCGCCGAGTAGCCACCGTCGCCAGCCACGCTCGCGGATCGCGCGGCGGGTGCTCGGGCCACACCCGCAGCGCCTCCAGCAGCGCCTCCTGCAGCGCGTCCTCGGCGGCATCGAAGTCCTCGCCCCCACGGACCAGGCCGGCGAGCACCCGAGGGACGACGCCGCGCAGCGCGCCCTCGTCCAGCCGCCGCGTCGGCTCGTCGATCACGCCGGGTCAGTCGCCCGAGGGCGCCTCGGACATGACCTCCCGCACGTCGATCCACTCATACAGCGGCTCCCCGCCCGGGCCGGGCTCCGAGGAGACGTAGGCCGCGAGCTCGAGCGCGCGCTCGTACGACTCGACATCGATCATGTACCAGCCCGCCACGAGATCGCTGGTCTCGGGCAAAGGACCGTCGGTGGTGACCGGCGCGGCGTCCGGGCCGCCGTAGCGCACCCATGTGCGCGCGGGCGTGAGCGCCTGCGCGTCTACGTACTCGCCGTTCTCCTCGAGCAGCTCGCGGACGTGCTTGAGGAAGGCCATGTGGGCCTCCACGTCCTCGGGCGCCCACTGGTCCATCGGCGGGAACGGATGGTGCGGCTCCGGGCCGCCGCGGTAGTGCTTGAGGAGCAGATACTTCGGCATGGTGCTCTCCTGGTGTCGTAGGCCGCGCCTGTCGCGGCCCTTCACGTGGTGAGCGGAGCCGGTCAGCGCTTCTCGACATCGAATCACTCGACATGGAATCACTCATCTAGCCGGATACATCGTGTAGGGAGAACGCCAGCCGGGAGGCGAGAAGCACGCGGACGCCGTCTGCAATCGCCGGGAGCCGTCGATTGCCGGCCCGCTGGCGCCGCAGCTCGAGCAGATCCAGTTGGCGGGAGGCCGGCGACGTTAGGGGGCTGTCGCTAGTCGCTCGTCGATCCGCGCAAAGAAGGTGCCCCAGCCCTGCTGTGCGCGATCGTATTCGTCGGGACGCTGGTGCCCGCGCTGCTCGAAAAGCATCTCGGTGCGGCCGTCGCCGAGGTCGATGAGCTGGACGGTGATTAGCTCGTAGCGGTCGTCCTGGGGCTGGTCGGAGATCGTGAAGACCAGCCGCTCGGGCGCGGTCACCTCGCGGTACTCGCCCGTCCACCGGATCATGCGGCGCTCTGGGCCGCAAAACATCGTCGCCCGCCAGGCGCCACCGGGGCGGACGTCCATCGAGACGGTCGAGAGCGGCACCTCGCATTCCATGCCTCCGAACCAGTCGGCGAAGCTCTCGGGCTCGGTCCATTCCCGCCACACGCGCTCGCGCGCGGAGGCGAACACGCGCGTGGTCGTGAAGCCGCTGGTGCCCAACGGCTCTGGTTCAGCCATGCTCTCGCAGGCGCTGGTCCATGCGGTCGAACCCAGTCTCCCAGAACGCGCGGTAAGTATCGAACCAGTCCGCAGCGTCCTTCAGCGCCACCGCGCGGAGCCGCGACGGGCGCTGTTGCGCGGTGCGCCGCCGTTCGATCAGGCCCGCGTGTTCGAGCACGCGCAGGTGCTTGCCGACCGCCTGGGCGCTCATGGGAAACGGCGCGGCGAGCTCGTTGACCGTGGCCTCGCGTTCCACGAGGCGCGCGAGGATCGCCCGCCGGGTGGGATCGGCGAGCGCGGCGAACGTCGCGCTGAGCTGGTCGACAGGCATGGTTGCTATCAAACCAATTGGTTTGCTAACAATATAGGCCCAACCGGATGCCAGCGCCGCCCCGCCGTGGCCGGGTACCCGCCGCGGACATCTGGCGTCACCGACGAACAAGGAGCAACGCATGGGACAAGTAGTTGTGACCGAATTCATCACCCTTGACGGCGTAGCCGAGGACCCCGGCGGCTCTGAGGGCTTGGCCGGCGGCGGCTGGTCATTCCACTTCGACCGAGGCAAGGACGGCGACCAGTTCAAACACGACGAGCTGTTCGCAAGCGACGCCCACCTGCTCGGACGCAAGACCTACCAGGGCTTCGGCGAGGCGTGGCCGTCGCGCACGGGCGACTTCGCCGACCGTTTCAACGCGCTGCCCAAGTACGTCGTCTCCAAGACCCTCGACAAGGGGGACTGGGGCGACACAACCATTCTGCGCGGTGAACCCTCAGCCGAGATCGCCCAGCTTCGCCAGCGCCACGACCGTGACATCCTGGTCTCGGGCAGCATCGACCTTGCGCGCTCGCTACTCGCGGCCGACCTTGTAGACGAGCTACGCCTGATGATCTTCCCTATTGTCCTGGGCACCGGCAAGCGGCTGTTCGCTGACAACGCCGAGGCGGCCGCGCTGCGAATCGTCAGCTCAAGGCCGGCCGGCGAGACCGTGATCCTCACCCTCCGGCGCCGCGAGCCCGCCGCCGAGGCGCCGAGCCGCGACGAACAGCTCAAGCGAATCGGTGCAAGCGACGCCCCGGCCAGGGATTGATGCGATGGAACAGCGGCGCTCGGCGGGCGCGGCGCGCGTGGCATCAAGCTCGCTCGCACTTGACTCCTGGCCGTCCCGCACGACAATCAGCGCGTCTGGGTATCCACTTCGCTCCCCCGATCGCGAGCCAGCCGGCGATCCTGCGGATTCGCCGATGATCGGGAGCCTCGCGCGGACGCGGGCCGGCCGCCATCCGCCTCGTTGCTGCCCCCGGAAGCAGTGGGTGGATCACAAGCTCGCGCGCCCGGGAACGAGGAGCCACAGACCTGGACGCTCCAGTACGCCGTGTATGGCGTACTAGAGCGACCAGGTCACCCCGGGGTGCCCTCGCAGGTGTTCGCCGTTGGCATCTCCTCACAATCCGGGGTCGGCCGCGTTCAGGCGCGCACGCCCGATCGCCCCGAGCACAGGCAGGGGGACCGAAATCGATAGCCAGCACCGCGGCTGTGCGACAGGCTCTGACCGCGGCGAAGAACGAACACCTGGCGGGAGTAGGCGACACACTGACGCCGAGCCCGAGCCCCGGAAAGGCGGGCGTCGCGCTATCCGTGCGCCAGCGCGCTCTTGACCCGCTCGAGCATCAGGACCGGTGTGGGATCGACGCCCCGGAGCACCGCGAGGTACAGCGACACCAGATCCCCGAGCAGCACGAGCGACACCAGCCGCTCGATGCCGTTGCCGCCGATGCTTTCAACCCGATAGGTGCCCTCCGCCTCGGCTTCAATCAATCCGCGCGTCAGCTCTATCCGCTGGCGAATCCGCGGATGCAGATCGCAGTCATCGAGGAAAACAGCGGTGAACCGGCCGAGCTCCCTCGCGCCAGCCCACCCGGCGATCTCGTTGTGGTCAAGCTCGGGAAGCTCGTTCGAGAAGCACGGCGTCTTTGCGTTCTCGTTGATCTGGGTCTTCCACCGGTATGCGATTGCCGCAGTCAGCTCCGCGCCGGCGATCAACGGGACGGTCCCGTGCAGGCCCCGGGCGAGCTGCTTCGGCAGCGCGTCATCGGGCCCATCCGGACCCCACTCCGACACGAGCCGGCTGGCGTGCGCGGAAGCGACGTCGATTTCAGCCCGCAGGCCCTCACCCGCTCCGCAGAGGGACGCGACCTCCAGCGCCACCACCAGCGAGTACGCGACCGCGGACCGAGGCTGGAATCCGCCGGGCAGGGGGATCACGGGCACCGATTCGGCGCGAGCGGCGGCGGCAAGCTTGCCGCCCGTGGTGGCCACGATTCGGCGCGCCCCAAGCGCGCCGGCGGCCTCGTAGACGCCCAGGGTCTCCTCCGTGTTGCCCGAATAGCTCGAGCAGAGGACGGTCGTGTCCGGCGTGGTCCACACCGGTAGCCCATAGCCGCGGACGAGCACGATCGGACGCGAGGCGCGGTCTGCCAGGGCGGCGCGGGCGAGCGCGCCGCCGATCGCCGAACCACCCATCCCTGCCACCACCAGCCCTCCCGGGGAGTCGCGGGGCTCCAGATTTGACGACTCGACTCGCCACACCGCGTCGCGCAGCTGGTCGGGCATCGAAAGGATGTCGTTGAGCTGGCCAGCCCGGTCGACCGAGGCGATCGCCTCGCGGGTGAACGTTCCTGTCGCGGTCAAAACCTGATCGCTCCTTCCGGGAGCACGACGCCCGGGAAGATACGCGCCCCGGCGGTGAGCACGTTGTGCGGTCCAAGGCTGACCCCTTCGCCGATCACGACGCCGCCGTCCACGTGGCACTGATCGCCGATCGCCGCTCCTGGCCCGACGATCGACGAGCGAATGCTGGCCCGTGGCCCCACCATGACATTGTCGAACAGCACCGAGCTCTCCACGTGCGCGTCCTCGCCGACCGTGACCCCTCGACCGAGCACCGCCCGGCCGCCGACGATCGCTCCTCGGGCGATCGAGGATCCGGGTCCGATCATCGCAGGGGCCACGACCCTGCCGCTAACCTCGGCGCCGTCGACGAGCGCCAGGCGCGTTTCGCTCAGTCGTCGACCGACGTCGGTGGTGACGTTGCCCTCGAGGATGTCGTACGTGGCCTCGAGATAACGCTCTGGCGTGCCGATGTCGAGCCAGTAGCCACTGGCCGCGTACCCGAACAACCCGTTGTTGACCAGCTCCGGGAACACCTGGCGCTCGATCGAGATATTGGTCCCGGCGGGCCCCATCCCCTCGAGCACTTCCCGCTCAACGACGTAGGCGCCGGCACTGATCAGATCGTTTTCGATCTGCTCGGGACCGGGCTTCTCCACGAACTCCCTTACCGAGCAGTCGGGATTTCGGCGGACCAGGCCATATGCCGAGGGATCCTCGACCTGGATCAGCGCGAGCGTGACTCGCGCGCCGGTCTGCTCGTGCTGGCGCAGCTGAGCGGTCAGATCCATGTCGGTCAGGACGTCCCCGTTGAGCATGAAGAACCGCTCGTCGAGAAGCTCTTCGGCGAACTTGAGGGCACCGCCGGTCCCGAGCGGTCGCGGCTCTTCCAGATACCGAAGTCGCATGCCCAGCGCCGAGCCGTCGCCGAGTACCGCCCTGATTCCGTCGGCCAGGAAGCCGCACGACAGGATCACGTCGTCGACGCCGTGACCGTGCAGCCACTCGAGCATGTAGGAGATCAAGGGCCGATCGGCCAGCGGTACGACGGGCTTGGGAATGGTGGAGGTCAGCGGGCGCAGCCGAGTGCCCTCGCCCCCCGCCAGGATCAGCGCCTGCACGTAGCTACCTTCCGATGCCCTCGTACGCGAACCCGGCTGCCCTGACGGCGTCGGGATCGAGGAAGTTGCGGCCGTCGACCACCAGCCGACCGGGCATCCGCCGAGCCACCTCGGTCCAATTGAGCTCCGAGAACTCCGGCCACTCCGTGACGATGATGCAGGCGTCCGCCCCCGCCACCGCCTCGAGCGCCGAGTCGGCGAACTCGACGCCGACCATCAGCTTGCGGGCCTCCTTCTCCGCGACCGGGTCGTACGCGCGGACCTGAGCTCCGTCGGCTTGGAGCCGCGCCGCGAGTACCAACGACGACGCCTCGCGCATGTCGTCCGTGTTCGCCTTGAACGCCAGGCCGAGCAGCGCCACCGTCCTGCCCACCAGCGAGCCGAGGTGCTTCTGGAGCTTGCCCATGACGCGGCGCTTCTGCAGTTCGTTGACCTCGATCACGGCCGTCAGCAGCTGGAAGTGGTAGCCGGAGTTCCCGGCGAGTTGCTTCAGAGCCGACACATCTTTCGGAAAACAACTTCCACCGAATCCGATCCCCGGCTTCAGGAAGTGGGTGCCGATCCGGTGGTCCAACCCCATCCCCCGCGCGACCTCCAACACATCCGCCCCGGTCTCCTCGCACACATTGGCAATCTCGTTGATGAACGAGATCTTGGTCGCGAGGAAGGCGTTGGCCGCGAGCTTGATCATCTCGGCGCTGGCGATGTCGGTGCGGATCAAGGGCGCCTCCAGCGGCGCGTACAAATCGATGACCGCATCCCCCGCCCAGTCGCCGCTGTCACCGACCACGACACGATCGGGCGCCAGGAAGTCCTCGAGCGCGGCTCCTTCCTTGAGGAATTCGGGACACGAGACGTACCCGAACGCCTCCTTGCCCTGCTCCCGGAAGATCCGCCTGATCGCAGCGCCGGTACCGACCGGAACGGTCGACTTCATCACGAGGGCGTGGTGCTCTGAGGCGGGCATCGCGTCCACCACCGCGTTCACGGACGAGAGATCCGCGTCCCCCGAGTAGGTAGGTGGGGTACCAACCGCGACGAACAGAAGGCGCGCGTTTTCCAATGCCGGCGCCAGATCGGTGCCGAAGTGAAGCCGCTCGCGGTTCGATGCGACGCACTCGGCGAGGCCGGGCTCGTAGATCGGCACCTCGCCTCGCTGCAGGCGAGCGATCTTCTCGGTATCAACGTCCACGCACCAGACATCGCTCCCAAGCTGGGCGAATCCGGCCGCAGTGACCAGGCCCACGTATCCCGTGCCGATCACGGCGATCGGCTCGCGCTCCGCCCCCATTACCGCGCCCATCGCCGCGCCCTCACCGCGCCCATTGCGCCGGCCGCCTCAGCTGCGCGCCAGCGACGCCGCGACTGCGATCATCTGCTGGCTGGACAGGTCGCTGGTCAACGTGTTCGAGATCCAGTAGACGGCGCCCTGGGACCGCCACGCGACCTGGTTCAGGTTGTGCGCGTTGAAATAGAGCAGCAGCCTTCTTCCGTTGACGGTCCGGCTCTGGGTCGGGCTGCCCAGAATCGGCGGTGTCTGCCAGGTCGTGCCCTGGATGCCGTAGTACTGGCCGGCCCCGGGGTTCATGACCAGCGTAAGCCGGTAGGCGACGTGAGCCTTGCCGCTCTGGTCGTGGATCAGATACGCCCGGGGATATGAGTTCGGGACCGGGCCTTCTGCGCAGGTCCCATCGGTGCAGTAAGTCGAGCCGGCCATGATCAAACGGGGGTAGTAAACGGGCATCCCGATATTCCCGAGCTTCGCGGCCTGCGCCTTGCCGTCGCTCACGTCCGCCGTCAGACCCGGGGCCTGAGCCGAACCAGGGCCGCCACGCGGACCGCCAGGCGAACCGCCGGATCCGGGATGGCCGCCCGAGCCCGAGCCCCTCGCCGCCGGCGCCGGCTTCGTGGGCGTCATGAACGCGTGGAAGGCTGCCTGCTCGGCCCCCGGATCGGCGGTCACGTAACAAGGCGTCTGCTGAACGGCGGGACTCGCGGTGGTCGGGACGGGCGCACACGGAAGCAGGATCGCCGGGAACGGAACCTGCTTGATCTGATGACCGGCCGAGAACGCCACAAGGTCGAACAGGTTGATCAAGCCGTCGAGGCTGTGCAGGTCGGCGTCGGTCTCGGCGTGAGCCCCAAAGACCTTCACGAGCGCGTTGCGGTTGGAGAGCAACTCCGACTCCGAGAACTGCGCCTTGGCCCAGCGCAGGAAATCCTGCTGGCGGGCGTTGCGGACGATGTCCGTGTCGGTGTGGCGGAAGCGCACGAACGCCAGCGCATCGGAGCCACAAAGCTTCTGGTAACCGGGCTGTATGTCGATGCTCGAGTAGTCGGTCAAGGCGGTGTTGTTGTAATAGCGGTGATCGACGTCGGTGTAGACGCACCCGACCGTGTTCACGAGCGCTTCGAACCCTCCGAAGTTGATGTCGATGATGTGGTTGATCCTGAGCCCGGGGAACACCTGCTGGCGGAGCGTCCGGACCAGGAGGTTCGGCCCGCCGATCGAATACGCCGCGTTGAGCTTGTCGGTCGCCAGCCCCCCGCCCTCGGGGAGCAACACCTTGAGGTCACGCGGCACGGAGAGCAGGTTGATCGTCGATGAGTTCGGGTCGATCCGGACGAGCATCATCGTGTCGGTATTGGCCTGGCTGAACGGCTCACCCGCCCGGTGGTCGGATCCGATCAGGAGCAGCGTTTGCGGGTGGCCGGGGTTCGCGATCGTGACCTGAGCGTGGCTGATCGGCGGGGTCTGGTTGAAATCGGCGACGAACGTCTTGAACTGGAGTAGACCCGCCACCGCGGTCGTGGCCGCGGTGAACAGGATCACGAGCAGCGCTCCGACCCCGAACCGGACCAGCGCGCCGCCCCGGGACCGCGGGATCAACCTCACGCCAGCCCGCCCTCGATGGCCTTGAGGCCGCGCTCGCCGGCCCCCGACTGTTCCAGCGACATCGGCAGACCCCGGACGAAGTCCCCGAGAGCCCGGCGGTAGCGAGCCAGCGAGGAGAGCGATACCCACTCTTCCGGTCCGTGGTGGCCGTCGCCAACCGGTCCGAACTCCACCGCCGGGATTCCGGCTTCGAGAAACGACGCCGCGTCGGAGGCGCCATCGCGCCCCACGCTCATCACCTCGCCCCGGATCGAGCGCGCCACGGCGTCTCGCAGCGCGCGAACGTACGGATCGCTTCGTCCCACCGCCACCGGCGGCCAGATGAAGCTCCGGGTCACCTCGATGCCCGGGATCGCCTGCATCTGGGCGAGGATCTCATCCGGGTCCTGTCCCGGCAGGTAGCGGATGTCGACCACCATGGTGCACTCGTCGGGGACTTTGTTGACTGCGTCGCCGCCGTGAATCCGTCCCAGGTTGATCGACGGGCGGTCGAACATCTCGGAGGACTCCCGCGAGAACGGAAGCGACTCGATCGCTCGGAACGCGTCGATCGCCTTCAGCACCGCGTTGTCGCCGAGCCAGGGCCTCGAGCTGTGAGCCGAGCGGCCATGAACCTCGATTCGCATCGCCAGCACGCCCTTGGCCTCAACCCCGATGTGCAGGTTGGTCGGTTCACCGGTGATCGCGAAGTCGCCGCCGAGGCCACGTTTGACCACTCCGTCGGTCGCTCGCTCGTCGAGCTCCTCGGATTCCTCGTCGGGAACGCACACGAAGCGCACACGGACCCGTTCCTGGCCTTCGACGTCCTTGAGCGCGCACATCATGCTCGCGAGTCCGCCCTTCATGTCGTACGCCCCGCGGCCGCTCAGCCGGTCGCCCTCGACGATGGGCTGGAACTGCAGCGCGCGGGCGGGCACCACGTCCAGGTGGCCGTGGAAGACCACGCACGGCACGTCGGCGTCGGACGGTCCGACCTCGGCGATGAGCACGGGCAGCCCATTGTGATCGTGGTGGAAGACCTCGATGTCGCGGGATTCGAGCCATCCCTTCACAAATCCTGCGGCCGCGACCAGCTCCTCCGCCCGCGACGTGTCGTAGGAGATCAGCCTCTCGGCGAGTATCCGCTCGTCGACCACGTCCAGAGAATAGGTAAATGCGGGCGCAGTAAACGGGCGGGGCGGTGGCTCACCCCTCCGAGATCCCGAGGAACACCTCGAGGCGCCGTTTGTCGCGCTCGGCGACTCGCCGTCGCTCGGTGTCCTCGCCGGCCGACTCGAGCTCGCGCTCGGCCTGGTTCAGGCGCTCGCGCAGGTTCAGGCCGCCGAGCTCATTGGGCGAATGAGCCTCCTCGACCAACAGCAGCGCTCGATTCTCGGCGACCTGCATGTAGCCCTCAGCCTGGGCGTAGCGGACCACCTCGGACTCGGTCTTGTAGAGGCGGAGCTCGGTCGGCTCGAGCATCGCGAGGATCGGAGCGTGGTGTGCGAGCACGCCGATCGACCCCGCTGTCGTGCGGGTCGAAATCATCTCGACCTCATCGCTGAACACCTCGCCCTCCGGCGTGAGGATCTCGGCGCGGAACTTGTCGTGAGCCATCGGAGCGGTCGCTGGCTTAGTCGCGAGAGGGGGCGTCCTCGACGACCTGGTCGATCGTCCCCTTCATGAAGAACGCGCGCTCGGGCAGGTCGTCGTGCTGGCCCTGGAGGATCTCGTCGAACCCACGGATCGACTCCGCGATCGGCACGTACACGCCGGGCGTGCCCGTGAACTGCTCGGCGACGAAGAACGGCTGCGACAGGAAACGCTCGAGCTTGCGCGCCCGATTGACCGTCAGCCGATCCTCGTCGGAGAGCTCGTCGATCCCGAGGATCGCGATGATGTCCTGCAGCTCCTTGTAGCGCTGGAGTACCTGCTTGACCTCGTTGGCCACGCGAAAGTGATCTTCGCCGAGGATCTCGGCCTTGAGGATCGTCGAGGTCGAGTCGAGCGGGTCGACGGCGGGGTAGATCCCCCGCTCCGAAATCGCTCGCGAGAGCGTGGTGGTGGCGTTCAGATGCGCGAACACGGAGGCCGGGGCGGGGTCGGTGAGATCGTCGGCCGGTACGTAGATCGCCTGGATTGAGGTCACCGACCCCTTCCTGGTTGAGGTGATCCGCTCCTGGAGCTCACCCATCTCGGACTCCAAGGTGGGCTGGTAGCCCACCTGCGAGGGCATCCGGCCGAGCAGAGCCGACACTTCCGAGCCCGCCTGGACGAAGCGGAAGATGTTGTCGATGAACAGGAGCACGTCCTGCCCTTCCTGATCGCGGAAATACTCCGCCATGGTCAGGCCGGACAGGGCCACGCGCATGCGGGCGCCCGGTGGTTCGTTCATCTGACCGAAGACCAGGATTGTCTTGTCGAGCACCCCCGATTCCTTCATCTCGAGCCACAGGTCGTTCCCCTCGCGCGAGCGTTCGCCGACGCCGCAGAACGCCGACAGACCGCCGTGCTCCTGAGCGAGGTTGTGGATCAGCTCCTGGATGATCACGGTCTTCCCGACCCCCGCGCCGCCGAACAGCCCGACCTTGCCGCCGCGGGCGTACGGCGCGAGCAGATCGATCACCTTGATGCCAGTCTCGAACATCTCGGTGGTCGGCGTCAGCGCCTCGACGCTCGGCGCCTCGCGGTGAATCGGCCAGCGCTCGACGTCTTCGGGAAGGTCCTCCCCGAGGTCGATCGGCTCGCCCAGGAGGTTGAAGATCCGCCCGCGGGTGACGTCCCCGACCGGCACCGTGATCGGGGCGCCGGTGTCGACGACCTCGCTTCCGCGCGCCAATCCGTCGGTGGTGTCCATGGCGACGGCACGGACCCGGTCGTCGCCCAGGTGCTGCTCCACCTCACACACGAGCCAGGCGTCCTTCTCGGCCGCGATATCGAGCTCTTCCTCGGCGCGCGTGATGTCGGGACGTTGGATCCGTAGCGCGTGGTTGATCTCGGGCAGCTTGTCGGGAAAAACCACCTCGATCACGACGCCCTGGATCTCCTCGATCCGGCCGACATTGTCGGTCTTGGTTTCAGTCCCCTGCGTTTCGGTGTCGACTGCCATCAGGTCTCCAGTCTGGGTCTGGTGGGGATCGGCTTATCCCGAAAGCCCCTCGGCGCCGGCCACGACTTCCATGATCTCCTGCGTGATCTCGGCCTGGCGGGCGCGGTTCATCTCGAGTGTAAGGTCGGTGATCAGCTCCCCGGCGTTATCGGACGCGTTGCGCATCGCGGTCATCCTCGCACCGTGCTCGGAGGCGGTGGACTCGAGCAGCGCCCGGAAGATGGAGATCTCGACGTAATCCGGGACGAGCCGGCCTAGGATCTCCTCCGGATCGGGCTCGTACTCGACCAGCGCCCGGTGCTCGGGGTGATCGCTCGATTCCGACTCGCCCTCGTCGCGCTCCTCCTCGAGGATGGTGGCCTGCTGGAGCGGCAGCAGCGTCTCGCGGCGCACAACCTGGGAAAGCGGAGAGATGTAGCCGTTGTAGAAGATCTCGACCCGATCGACTTCCTCGTCGACGTATGCCGCCATGAGCCGTTCCGCGATCCTGCGGGCGTCGGCGTACGCGGGCCGGTCGGTGAAGCCGGTGAAACTCTCGGCCGGCTCGACGCCGCGGAACGTCAGCGAGGACGCCGGCCGCCGACCGGACGCGAAGTAGATCGGCGCGTGCCCTTCTCCATCGTGCTGGCGGCCCGCGGCGACGCCGGCGCGGACGATGTTGGAGTTGAACGCGCCCGCCAGGCCACGGTCGCCGGCGACCAGCAACAAGCCCACGGA
Source organism: Solirubrobacterales bacterium (assembly GCA_019244745.1). Classification (GTDB taxonomy): domain Bacteria; phylum Actinomycetota; class Thermoleophilia; order Solirubrobacterales; family Solirubrobacteraceae; genus Palsa-465. The sequence continues at coordinate 12,891 of JAFASF010000291.1, forward strand.
CCGGACATTCTCGTGCTCTACGAGGATCGGTAGCTGGGGCACGTTCCCCGCTGCCTCGGCCGCCTGTCGGGTCATTCGGCGAATCGCACTCGCATAGGGGCGTAGCGCCTCGATCCGCTGCTCCGCGCGCCGCAGCCGCGCGGCGGCGACCATCTCCATCGCCCGCGTGATCTTCTGGATGTTCTTGACCGCGTTGATGCGGTTGCGCACGTCGCGCTGCGATTGCGCCATGGCCGTGGAGAGCCGCCCCGGCCGCTACGCGGGAACGGCCTCTTCCTCCTCTTCCTCCTTTTCCTCCGCCTGCTCCCCACCCTCGTCGCGCTGCCGCTCCCCGCGGGGAGGCTCCTCCTCCCCCTCCTCCAGCGGATGGCCCTCCTCATCGAGGTCGAAGCCGAAGTCCTCGGCGAACCGCGACACCACGGCGTCGACCTGGGACTGCGTCTCATCGCTCCAATCGCCTTCCGCGATCTGCTTCAACAGATCGGGCTCATTGCCGCGCACCGACTCGGTCAGATCGCCGAGGAACCGCTCGACTTTCTCCACAGTGATGCGGTCGAGGTACCCATTGGTCGCGGCGTAGATCTGGACGACCTGATCCTCGATCGGCATCGGATGGCGCTCGGACTGATTGAGCGTCGCAACCATGCGCTCGCCGCGCGCCAGCGTCCTCTGGGTCTCGGGATCGAGCTCGGAGCCGAACTGGGAGAACGCCTCGAGCTCTCGGTACTGGGAGAGCTCCAGCTTGAGCCGGCCGGCAACTCTCCTCATCGGGGTGATCTGAGCGTTACCGCCGACCCGCGAGACCGATATCCCGACGTTGATCGCGGGGCGAACGCCGGAGTAGAACAGCCCGGGCTCGAGGAAGATCTGCCCGTCGGTGATCGAGATCACGTTCGTCGGGATATACGCGGACACGTCGCCCGCTTGTGTCTCGATGATCGGCAACGCCGTGAGCGAGCCCCCGCCGGGAATTTTCTCCCCGCTTTGCGGATCGACGAGGTCGTCGGCCAGCTTGACCGCCCGTTCGAGCAGCCGCGAATGCAGATAGAAGACGTCCCCTGGGTACGCCTCGCGCCCCGGCGGGCGGCGCAACAGCAGCGACATCTGCCGGTAGGCGACGGCGTGCTTCGAAAGGTCGTCGTAGATCGCCAGCGCGGCCTTGCCGTTGTAGAGGAAGTACTCGCCCATGGCACAGCCCGCGTACGGTGCAAGGAACTTGATCGGCGCGGCCTCGTCGGCCGCCGCCATCACGATGATGGTGTTCTCGAGCGCGCCGTACTCCTCGAGCGTCTGAGCCAGCTGGACCACCGTCGCCTTGCGCTGACCGATCGCCACGTAGACGCAGACCAGATCCCGGTCCTGGTTGTTGATGATGGTGTCCGTCGCGATCGCCGTCTTGCCGGTCTGGCGGTCGCCGATGATCAGCTCCCGCTGGCCGCGCCCGATCGGGATCATCGAATCGATCGCCTTGAGTCCCGTGAGCATCGGCTCCTTCACCGGCTGTCGCTGAACGACACCGGGTGCCTTGTGCTCCGCGGGACGGGTCTCGGTCGTCCGGATCTCTCCCTTGCCGTCGAGAGGGTTACCGAGCGGATCGACGATCCTGCCGAGGAGGTCCTCGCCGACCGGGATGTCCAGCAGATGCTTGGTGCGCTTGACGGTGTCGCCCTCGACGATCTTCTCCCATTCGCCGAACAGCACTGCGCCGACGTTGTCGGACTCGAGGTTCAGCGCCAGCCCGGTCACGTCGTGGGGCAGCTCGAGCATCTCGAACGACATGCAGTTCTCCAGACCGTGGATGCGGCAGATGCCGTCCGCCACCGACAGCACGGTTCCGACCTCGGTCAGATCGGCGCTGGTGGTGTCCAGGCCCTCGATCCGGCTCTTGAGGATTGACGTGATCTCGTCGGGCTTGATCTCCATTAGGTTTGGCTCCTTGACAGGCGCAGTGCGCTACGCCTGCGCTACTTGCTTGCGAAGTTGTTCGAGACGGTTTCTGATCGAGGCATCCAGGATCAGGTTGCCCACACGCAGCACGATTCCACCCAGAATGTCGGGGTCCACAGCGCTCGAAAGCTCGACCTGGCGCCCGGTGCTCTCACCGATCCTCTCACCGATGCTCGCAACCGTGCCCTCGTCGAGCTCGATCGCGCTCGTCACTGAGACGGGCAGCAGCCGGTTCTCCTCGTCCCAGAGCTCCTCGTAACGCGCCCGGATGCGAAAGATGGCAGGCATCCGGTGCCGCTCGAGCAGGGCCTCGAGAAAGTTCATGAAGCTCGGTTCGGCGTCGAGGACCGCGCGCCTCAAGCCCTCCTTCTTCTCCTCGGTGGAGAAGTAGGGCGAGAACAGGAACACGGCGAGCTCGCGGTTGGCGTCGAGCGCCTCGACGAACTGCCCGAGCTGCTCGCGGACCACGTCGAGCACCCCGCGCTCCTGAGCCACCTCGAACAGCGCGCGCGCGTAGACCTGGGCAATCTCCTCCACTAAGACTCGCCTCCCGGCGTAAGGGCGGCGAAGTCGAGCTCGCCGAGCGCCTCCTCGACGAGCCGCTGCTGGTCCTCGGTCGTGAGCGTCTTGCGCGTGACCTTCTCGGTTGCCATCACGGTCAGGTCGGCGACCTCGCGACGGATCTCCTCGATCGCGCGCCGGGTCTCGGACTCGATGTCGCGGCGCGTCTGCTCCATCAGCTGCTCGCGCCTGGTGACGGCCTCCGCCTGGGCGTTGCGCTCGTGGGTCTCGGCGGCCCTGCGCGCGCGGTCGATGATCTCCTGAGCCTGGCCGCGCGCCTCGCCCAGACGCTCGCGGTACTCGGACAGCAGCTCGTCGGCCTCGTGGCGCGTCCGCTCGGCGGCGTCGATCGATTCCTCGATCGCCTTCTGACGGCGGTCCAGCGCCTCCGAGATCCGCGGGAAGGCAAGCCGCCACAGGATGTACATCGAGACCCCGAACAGCACGAGGGTCCAGATCATGATCCCGACATTCGGGGTGATCAGGAAAGATCCGCTCGAGGCAGCGGGCGTGAGCGCGGCCGTCACGGTCATCACTTGAGCACGTAGGAGAGGAGCCCGGCGACCAAGCCGTAGAAGAAGACGGCCTCGGTCAAGGCGAACCCGAGCCACTGGATGCTGGTGATCTCGTCTCGCATCTCAGGTTGGCGGGTGACGGACTCGATCACCTTCCCGAAGATGATCCCGATTCCGACGCCGGCGCCCACGGCCCCGAGCCCGCCGCCGATGCCGATGCCGAGCCCAGCCCCCACCCCGGACGAGGCCGCCAACGAGAATATGTGCACTAACACTTGAGAGCTCCTTTAGTGAGTGGTGACAGAGCCACCGAGGTAGATGGCGGAAAGGGTGGCGAAGATGAAGGCCTGGAGCGTGGCCACGAGGCCCAGCTCGAACAGGTAGACGAGGATCCCGGCCGGCAGCGTGAACCATCCCAGCACCTGAAGCCCGAGGATCACCGCGAGCCCGCCGGACATGAACAGGATGATCAAGTGCCCGGCCAGGATGTTCGCGAACAGTCGGACGGTCAGCGATATGAGCCGCATGAACGTCGAGATGACCTCCAGTGGTCCGATCAGCAGCAGCATTGGTCCGTGGACCCCCCTCGGGACCAGGCTCTTCACGTAGCCGATCGGCCCCTGCGCCCTGATGCCCTCCCAAATGAAGGACACGAACACCACCAGCGCGAGCACGAGCGGCACCGAGATGTTCGCCGTCGCCGCGTAAAGCGCAAACGAGGGGATGTGAACGCCGAACAGGTTGAACTTCTCCTCCGTGTTCGTGGGAAGGGGGATGTAGCCGATCAGGTTGGAGTACCAGATGAACAGGAACAGAGAGCCCAGGAACGGAAACCACTTGCGGGCCATGGCGTCGGGCATGTTTCCGCGCGTGATGTTGTCGCGCATGAGCGAGAAGATGACCTCGACCGCAGTCTGCACTCTGTTCGGGCGGGCCTGCATGCGCCGCGAGATATAGACCATCGTGACGACCGTCAGCACGGCCGCCAGGAACAGGTACAGCACCGCCCGGTTGATGCTGAGCACGCCGAGGCTGACCCAGTTGACGAGCTTGAACTCGTTCTGGATCTGGAACTCGTTGTTCTTGTGGGAGCTGAACCCGTAGATCACGAGCAGCAGCACGACCCCGAACACATAGAAGCCCGCGATCCCGAGGAGTACCTTGCGGGTGGTGCTCATCGCGCTCCCGGACGGATCAAGGCCGATAAGGCCAACTGGATCGTGAACGCCGCCAGGATCACGCCCAGCGCGGCCAGACCGTCGTCCCGGCCAACGTCTTGGCGCACGAGGATGATCACCAGGGCGAGCGCGAACAGGCGGCCGAGCATGTAGCCCAGTCGGAGGCTGACCTGGCGCCTCAGGTCGCCGGAGGCGCCCGCGGCACGTTCCACGGCCACTCCCAGAGCGCGAAGGGCCATCCACGCGGCGGCGGCGATGCCGTATCCGGCGGCCGGGACACCGATCAGCAGTGCAATCGGCGCGGCGAGCACGACGACCACGACGTCCAGGTACTGCAACAGAAGCGGCTCAGATGTCATGGAAGCGCCTAGCGACAATGTGGATCCCGGGGAAGAAGCCGACGAAGAACCCCACCAGCAGCAGGGGAATCGGCACGCCCACCCGCGCCCCGACCCCAGTCCCGATACCGGCGCATACCACGTTGACCGACAGCAGCAGGGCGCCGGCACCAGCTACGTCCCGCCCCCTGATCGGGGGACGGCGGTTCGTCATCGTTTATGTGGAAGCTGTTCAAGGAGAGCACAGACGGACGGCCACTAGGCTACCCGTGCGGCAATGCGAGCGGTCAGCTGTGAGCGGCCGAAAGGACAGCCCGTCGACGGGAGGTCGGCGAGGATCCCAAGGGTAGCGTGTTAAGACCCTTTAGACGCGCCGCGGCGGGGCTCGCCGCCCTCGGCGTTCGCTAACGGCTCGTGGCGGTTTCGCGCCTGCGTGCCGTCGCGCGTGCGGTGGCGCCGGCACGAGGCGCCGACCTACCTTGTGGGAGCGCGAGCGTCAACACCAGCGCGAGCAGCGGCAGGATGGCAATCGCTTCGAAAACCGCGGATAGCCCGCTCGCGTCCCCCAGCAGCCCGAGGAGCGGCGCGCCTACACCGCCCAGCCCGATCGACAAGCCGATCGTGACACCGGCCGACACCCCGAGCCGGCCGGGAAGGAACTCCTGGCCCATCACGATCGTCACCGCGAAGGTCGCGATCGTCGCCGCTCCGGCGAGGCTCGCGAACACGAGGGCGAGCACCGGCCCCGAAAGGAGGAAGCCCACGATCAGCGGCGGCAGGATGAGCATCGAGCCGATCAGCACCGTGCGGCGCCCGAAGCGGTCGGCGAGCGGGCCGCCGACCAGCGTCCCCAGCGCGCCGCCCAGCAGCATCGCGGTCAGCGCCGAGTTGCCGAACGCCTTACTGGTGTGGAGAACATCGACGAAGTAGAGCGGGATGAACGTCACCAAGCCGAAGTACACGAACGAGCGGAGCGCGATCACCCCCGCCAGCAGAGCAAACGGACCCCACGCCTCGTGTTCCGCCGAGCTCCTCACGCGCCCGGACTCCACGTCGGTCCGGAACAGCCTGAGCCGCGGCAGTTCCCGCACTAGGACCGCGGCCATCAGCCACGTCGGAATCAGAACGAACACCGTCCCGTGCAGGCCGAAAGCCAGGACCAGCGGCGTGACCAGCACCGGCCCGAGCGCGAAGCCGACGTTGCCGCCAACACTGAACAGGCTCATGCCGCTGGCCCGGCGGGCGCCCGATACGTAGTTGGCAAAACGCGACCCTTCGGGATGGAATGCGGCCACGCCGAGCCCGCTGAGCACGATCGCCGCGAACGTGAGGCCATAGCTCGGCGCGAGCCCCGCGAGTGCCACACCGAGTCCTCCCAGGGCCGGGCCCAGGGGCATCAGCCACGGCAGCGAAAGCCGGTCGGAGACGTGGCCGAAGACCGGCTGGATGACGCTGCTCGAGATCGTCGCTCCGAGCACGAGCGCGGAGGCCGCCGCGTAGCTCAGGTGATCCCTGGCGATCAGGAACGGCAGCAGCGCGGGAATGGAGCCCTGGGCGATATCCGTGAACAGGTGACCGGCGGAGAGTGTGGCCATCGCGCGGCGGTCGACGCCCCCTGTGCCCGTGCGCGACAGCATTGGCTACGCGAGCTCGGCGAGCCGCTTGTGAATCGACCGTCGCTTCTCGACCAGCTCGCGCTCGAGCTGGTCGAGCTCGCCGCGCCGCTCCCTGACCAGCTGGAGCTGGTTGGCGATGTGGCCCAGCGACTGACTGAGGATCCGCCGGTGCGTGTCCGGGTCATCGGTCTCGTGGTACTCGCGCCGAAGCTCGGCGCGAGCAGTCTCCGCCTCCACCAGCTGCGAGAGCCGCTCCAGCGACAGCCCCAGCAGGTCGCGCAGGCGGATGATCTCCCGGACACGGTCGACGTCGGCCTGCGTGTACGAGCGATGCTTGCCCTGCGTCCGGTCGGCCGCGCCGGGCAGCAGCCCGATCTCCTCGTAGTAGCGGATTGTTCGCGGCGTGGTCCCGGTGAGCTCGGAGACTTCGCCGATCCGCAGCGTCCTGTCGGAGACCGCGCTCATGCCGCCTGCCTTGCCGTCGACGGGGCCGGCGAAACGTCACCGGTGACCGGCTCGGTTTGCGAGCGAGCGTGGGACGGCCTCGCGGCGGCCACGAAGGCGCCGAGTATGGAAACCGCCGCCAGACACCACAGCGCCGTGTGCATGTTGGAGATGAACGGGTCCAGCTGGGCAGTCGAGATGTGATTGGCCAACCCGGAGAACACCGCGAACAGGATGTGCGTCGGCACCGAGGATGTCACGATCGCGAGCACGAACGCGATCGAGATGACCGCTCCCGTGTTCTGCACCAGCACCCGCGCGCCCGCGGCGATCCCGCGGCGGTGAGCGGCGACCGTGCCCATCATCGCGGCGGTGTTGGGGGAGTTGAACATGCCCGAGCCAATCCCGACGATGAACAGAAAGGCACCGCTGGCGAGGTAGCTCGACTCCCGTCCGAGGGTCGTCATCAGCGCGAGCCCGGACGCCGTGGTCAGCATGCCGAGCACCGCCATCAGCCGCGACCCGCGGCGGTCCGCCCAGACGCCCGCCAGCGGCGAGGACACGAGCATTCCGACGGCCAGCGGCGCGAGCTTGACGCCGGCGAGGATCGGTGAGTCGCCCTGGACGCCCTGGAAGTAGAAGACGAAAACGAACATGAGCGCGAACCGGGCGAGGCCGTTGATGAACGCGGCGGCCGCAGCGGCCGAGAACAGGCGGTTGGAGAAGATCGAGAGGTCGAGCATCGGCGCGCGCTGATGGCGCTCGATTACGACGAACGCCGGGAGCAGCACCACGGCGGCGATCAAACCTCCGATCACCAGCGGTGAGTTCCAGCCCGAGATGCCGCCCTTCGAAATGCCGAGCACCAGGCCGGTCAGCCCGACGAGGAAAGTGAACGTGCCGATCGCGTCGAAGCCGCGGTCATCCGAGCGGCCGGTGAGCTCCCGGAGCACCAGCCACGCCCACAGGCTCCCGCCCAGTGCGAACGGGACGTTGAACCAGAACACCCAGTGCCAGGAGAGGGCCACCAGCGCGCCACCCAGCACCGGACCGATCACGAGCCCCACCGCGGCCACCATCGTGTTGGTCCCCATCGCCAGCCCGAGCTGGTTGCGGGGGAAGGCGTCGGTGACGATCGCGGCGGCGTTGGCGAACAGGAACGACCCTCCGATCCCCTGGAGGATCCGCCAGAGGATCAGCTGTGTGCCGTTGCCGGCGAAGCCGGCCCCCAACGAGGCGACCGCGAACACCAGGAACCCGCCGATGTACGCCTGCTTGCGGCCGAACTGGTCAGACAGCCGTCCCGCGCTCAACACGAGCACGGTCGAGGCGATCATGTAGACCAGGATTACCCACACCAGCTCGAGCAGGCTCGTGTGCAGGCTCCGCTCGAGGTCGGGCAGCGCGATGATCAGCGTGCCCGAGTTGATCGTGGCGAGCAGCATGCCCAGGCTGGTGCACGAGAGTGCCCACCACTTGTACGAGTCGTGATCGGCGTGGACGCCGATCCTCCGGGCCGGCTTGGTCTTGATCGCTGGCAGTTCGACCGTCCGTCTCAAAAAGGAATCTTACGTAAACGTAAGATAGCACATCTCCGCGGCGGGTATAGCAGCGAGCTCAGCGTGCCCAGCATCCGCTCGGCGCCCCGCCGTCCGGTGCTTCAAACCCCACAACGCGGCGAGATTCAGGGAGCTGACCCACCCGGCGAGAGGCCGAGGATCAGCTCTCGAACGCCGCTACGGTGGCCAGGATCACGAACGACGCCACCAGCGCCGCGCCCTCGAACATCGTGGCCTCTCCGTCTCCGGTGATCTGCCAGACGATCACCGCTGTCCCGAACAGCGCCCCGATGTACACGGGCGCCAGCGAGAACGTCAGCTGCGTGGTCGTCAGCAGCGACACGAGCACGAGCAGCGGGTACAGAAAGGCAGCTATCTGCGCGACGGAGTTCTTGACCACCGAGATCGCGAGCTCGGCGCGGCCCTTGCCGGCGAGCACGATGGCGGCGGCGTGCTCGACGGCGTTGCCGGCGATCGCCACGATGACCAACCCGGCGAACGCCCGCGATATGTGAAGCGTGTGGATCGTCGGCTCGAGAGCGTGGACGAACCAGTCCGAGACGAACGCCGCCGCGGTTCCGGCGGCCACCAGCAGCCCGATGCTGAACGTCATCGACAACCGGGGCCGCCCGCCTCCCTCGCTCGGGGGCTGCTCAGAGGTCAGGTACTGGCGCGCCCAAGCTCCGTAGACGATCAGGATGGCCACGGCGCCGATGATCGAGATGGTCTTGATGTGGTGGCTCGCCGGATCGTGCACCGCAGTCGCGAGCCCGTCGAGGACGATGATGAACGTCGCCACCAACATCAAGGTCGCCGTGTCGTTCGGGAGGCGGGGGCTGAAGCGCATGACCCCCTCGCGCGAGCGCGTGGCACCGGCGATGATCACCAGTCCGAGTAGGAGCAGCGCGTTGACAAAGATCGAGCCGAGAATCGCCGTCTGGGCAACGACCAGCTCGCCCGCGTTCAGCGCGAAGATGACCACGAAGAACTCGGGGAGGTTGCCGACCGTCGATTGCAGGAATCCGGCCTGTGCTGGACCAATGCGGAGACCCACCTCCTCGGTCGCGAGCGAAACCACCCACGCCACGCCGGCAAGCGCAATCGTCGCCAGCACGAACGCCAGGATCTGCGAGACGCCGTGGGCGTAGCGCGCGATGCCCGCCGCGACGGTCGCCAGCCCAACCGCGATGAGAACCACGCGCTCGGTCCGGGTGAGCCCTTTCAGGCCGGCGCCTCGCTGCTCCGCCTTGCCGGTCGCGCTCATCAGTGTGTCGTCCGGTAATTGGGGTGCGTGGAGCGCGAGACCCGGGGACCGGCAGGCAAGGACACAGGAGCCAGCCGGATGACTCGGGCGCGGCCCATTAAGGCGAGGCTGGATGCCGAGCGGGCCGCAAGCACGAGGCAGCAGCGCTGCGCGAGGCTCCGAGGACGAAGCATGACGGCCATCCGGGGCCGCGATACACGTGCCCTAATTG
>JAFASF010000421.1 GCA_019244745.1 Solirubrobacterales bacterium
TGGCCGAAGCCCAGCACGGCGTCCACGCCCGCGTCGTAGGCGGCGATCGCGTCGAAGGAGCTCGGGTGCTGGTCGGTGTCCAGCTGGATCAGGATCTTCTTCATTAAGTGGCACCTTTCGGAAATGCATTGACATTCGAGGCGCCCCCGGCGGCGCTGGGCCGCGTCCTCGTCGCCTCGCGCAGCGCTGCTGCCTCGGGCTTGCGGCCCGCTCGGCATCGTGCCTCGCCTGAATGGGCCGCGCCCGAGTCATCCGGCTGGCTCCTGCGTCCTTGCCCATCATCCACCGGTGGCCCCTCTCGGTGTCAACGTATTTCCAAAAGGCACCACTAGACATCCTCTCGTCGAGGTTCGGGAAAGCTGAGCAGGCCCCAGTCCAGGGGCCCCTCCTGGCGGTAGCTCTTGTGCAGGCCGCGCGCGATGGTCGCCTTCATCAGCTCCTTGCCGAGATAGAAGGCGTGCGAGGCGTCCTCGACGCCCAGCTGCTCGAACACCGCGTACATGTTGGTTTCGCGCACGAACCGGTCGCCGTTGAGCGCGTACAGCCACTCGGCGTCGGCGAAGAGGCGGTAGTTCGGATCGGAGATCTGGGCCTGCATCGCCCGCAGCTCCTCCTCCGAGGGGGAGCGCATCGACTCGTCCTTAGAGGTGACCAGCCCGGAGTCGAGGTGCTTGGGAGGGCGTGCCTGGCGCTGGGCGAGGTGCATGATCTGAGCCGCCAGCACGGTCTCTCGTACCGCCCCGCGCGCCCACCCGATCACCTCGGTCGTCAGCACCGCGCCGATGCCGACCTCCTGGCAGAAGCCGATCAGCAGCGCCGTCACCCCGGTCGAGTCGGCCTCGGTGAGCTCGGTCAGGTTGCCGATCCCCATCAGCAGCTCGGCCTCGGGATGGCGGTGGCGGACCTCGACGTAGCGGGCCAGCGACGCGGCGAAGCCGGAGTTGATCGGGGCCAGGATCGAATCGAGCAGGTAAGGACGGTCCAGCTGCTCCATCCGGGCGGCCATGCGGTCGAGGCCGTCGAGGTCGTCCGGATCCTCGGTAATCAGCACGGGCGTCGCGCGCAGCTCCTCCGCCAGGTCGATCGTGTCGGGCGTGAGGCTGAGCACATAATCCACACCGGCAGCATCGGCCATCCGGATGTGTTCCGGGTCGAGCGTGTCGATGCTGAGCGACAGCCCGCGCTCGCGCAGCGCCGCGATCACCTTCGGCCCCTCGGTCAGCCAGGAGCGATCCAGCGACAGGCCGAGGTCGATCACGTCGGCTCCCTCCACGCGGTACGCCTGCGCCCGATCGGTCACTTGCTCGCATGACAACGACTGCACGTCGTTGACCTCGGCGAACACGCGCACATCGCGCGGGCCGAGTTCCGCCCGGACTGCCTCCCGCCCATACCACTCGGGCAGAGCGCGAACATCGGCCGGGCCCTTGCGCACAGGCAGGCCGGTGGCCTGTTGCAGCGCGTCGACGTCACCCTCGCACAACCCCGGAATCACGATGTTGTCCACGCCCGGCGGCACCTCGAGCCGCCTGGCGATCCAACGCGTGGTCATCAACGCCGCGACGCCGATGTTCATCACGATGACCTGGTGGTCGACTCCCAGGTCGGAGGCGACGTTACGGAGCGCCGGCTCGGCCAGACGGCCGGTGAGGAACAGCGTGTCAGCCAACTACGCCGCCGTTGAGGTTGATCGCCTGCCCGGTGACGAAGCCGGCGGCCGGCGAGGCCAGCCAGACCGCGGCCCCGGCGACGTCCTCGGGGCGGCCCCAGCGCCGCAGCGGCGTGCTCGCCGCGACCTCGTCGTAGAAGTCGCGGTCGGCACCCGCCCCGAACGCGGTCTCGATCCAGCCCGGGCACAGGACGTTGACCCGCACGTCGGGCGCGACCGAGCGCGCGAATGATTTCGAGAAGCCGAGCACTCCCGCCTTCACAGCGGCAAACAGCTCGGGATCGTCGCCCGCCATCCCATCGACGGTGGCGTGATCCCAGCCGAGGTTGAGAATGCAGCCCCCGGGCCGCATGCGTGCGGCGACCAGCCGCGAGCAGCGGATCGTCGCTTTCAGATCGAGCTCGAGCAGCGCCTGCAGCTTGTGCTCTGCGGGCCAGCGAGCGGCCTCACCTGTGAGCACATCCGCGCCCGCGTTGTTGACCCAGACGTCGACATGCTCGAGGGCACCAAATGCGTCCCTCACGATCGAAGCGCAACCGTCCGCCGTGCTGAGATCCGCCTGCAGCAGCGGGTGGGGGGCACCTAGCTCGTTCGCCAGCTCTCGCGCCGCTTCCGAGGAGCGCCAGAAGCCGAGCCCGACACGGGCCCCCGCAGCGGCGAAGGCAACGGCGATCGCTCTTCCGATCCCGGAGCTGGCTCCGGTGACGACGGTGCGCAGACCGGCGAGCGGCGGCTCTCCGGTCTGCGCAGTCAACGACTCCCGACTGACCGCCGCTACCCCTCGGCGCCGCCCGCGAACGGGTGACGCGCGGCGGGCGTCTCGGAGAGCACCTTGTCGACGCTCGGCTCGTGGTTGAGCGCGCGCGAGATCGACATCTTCACAGCCTCGTAGTTCCAGTCGTAGATCTTCTTGTCGTCGTCGGCCTCCCAGTGGATGAACACGCCCACGACCAAGGCCAGGTCGTCGACCTGGTCCTTGGGTATCACGCCCTCCGAGACCGAGTCCACGACCGCCCGGGCGACGGCCGCCTGAGCGGGACCGAACAGCTGCACCGCCTGCTTCGCGCCTTTGATCGTCACCTTGTTGCTGATCACCGTGTCCGGCTTCGCCGGCAAGTTGGGGGTGACCACCGCCAGCAGGTTGGTGTGACCCTCCTTCTCGTTGACGAAGGCGTTGGCGAAGGCATCACCGACCGGACCGCTCTTTGACCCGAGTAGCAGGTCGATGTGGGCGACCTCGTTACCTTCGCCGACCAGAGCCTCTCCGGTCGCCAGCGTGATGGCCATGCTTGTGTACCTCCCTCTCGTATTGTGACGCGGGTGAACGCAACCCTAGCTCACTTGCAACTGGGCGGGGACCTACTCGAGCATCAGGTACAGCTCGCGTGCCTGCTGGAGGTCTCGGCGGCCAAGCCCGGGAACATCACGCCGACCCACGACTTCTCCGACACGACGTACGTCGACATGGTCCGCTCGGCGCTCGCGCTCGGGCCGGTGTTCGAGCGCCGGCGGGTCCGCCGGCGGAGCGTGGGCGAGCTGATCGCGGACGGGGTTCGGGCGACGTCACGGGTCGGCGGCGGCAACCCCAACCTGGGGATCGTGCTCCTGTTCTCGCCGCTGGTCCGCGCCGAGGTGACGCGGGGCGAGGACGAAGGGTTGCGGTCGGCCACCGAGCGGATCCTCGCGCAGCTCGACGTCGCCGACGCCGCTGCTGCCTTCGAGGCGATCCTCCAGGCTCGTCCCGGAGGCTTGGGCGAGGCGCCCGAGCACGACGTACGGGACCCGGCGCGGATCTCGCTACGGGAGGCGATGGCGACCGCCGCCGGCCGGGACAGCATCGCCTCCGAGTACACAACTGGCTACGCGATCGTGTTCGACACCGGCCTCCCGTTGTTGGCCGACGCGCTGGGCGAAGGCATTCCCACGCTCGAAGCGATCGCGTCAACCCACATCGGCCTGCTCGCCTCCCACCCCGATACCCTGATCGAGCGCAAGGCGGGCGCCGCGGCGGCGCAGGCGGTGACCGCTGCCGCTCGCGAGGTGCTCAACGGCACCCGTACGCTCCAGGACTTCGACGCCTCGCTGCGCGCACCCGACCATCGGCTGAATCCGGGAACCACGGCGGACCTTGTGGCGGCCACTCTGCTCGCTGCCCTGCTGACGGGAATCAGACTTCCATGAGGATCCTCGTGGTCGCGGTCAGCGCACGCATGCTCGCCCAGCTGGCGGTGGCTGACGGCCACGAGGTGATCGCGCTGGACCGCTTCGGCGACGTCGACCTGCGCGCGGTCGCCCGCGTGGCGACCGCGCGCAGCAATGAGGCTCTCGCTGCGCTCGGCGCCGACGTCGACGCGGATGCGGTCCTCTATGGCGCGGGCTTCGAGAACCGGCCCGATCTCGTGGCGAAGCTGGCACGCGGACGGGAGCTACTGGGAACACCGCCCGAGCTCCTGGCCGAGGTGCGCGACCCCTGGGCGGTAGGGGCGGCAGCGCGGTCAGCGGGAGCGCGGGCCCCGGAGATTCGGTCGGTCGACGAGCTCCTGGCGGCCTCCGGCGGCCGGCGGAGCGTGGCGGATTCCGAGACGTGGCTGCGCAAGCCGCGGCGTGGGGGCGGAGGGCGCGGCGTGCGACCGTGGGCGGGCGGCGCGCTCCGGGCCACCGAGATCGTGCAGCGGCGCATCCCCGGGCTGGCGTGCTCGGCGGTGGCGATAGGCGACGGCCGGCGCGCCGTCGTGCTCGGCATCACCGAGCAGCTGCTCCGCCGACCCGGTTTTCGCTGGACGGGCAACGTGGCGCCCCCGCGTCTGCCTGAACGGGAGCGGGCCGAGCTCGAGGACCAGCTGCGCGCCGTCTGCGCCGAGGTAGCAACGCGCTTTGGCGTCCGCGGAGCGTTCGGGGTGGACGCCGTTTGGGACGGGCGCGACGCCTGGGTGGTGGAGGTCAACCCGCGACCGCCGGCTGCGCTGGAGCTGTTCGAAGCCGGCAGCTTTGAGGCGCATGTCCGGGGAGCACGCGGTATCGGCGTTCCTACCGCCGGGGCTCCGCCGGCCGGGAGCGGTGCGAGGGTGAAGCTCGTGCTGTTCGCAAACCGCGATGTGCGGGCTCCCGATCCCGATTGGTGGCCGGCACACCTGGTGCGCGACATCCCGCGCGCCGGGGAGATGATCAAACGAGGCGCTCCCCTGTGCACGCTGATCTCGGCTACCACGACCGTGCCCGAGCTCGCCGCGCGGGGGACTCACCTCCTGTCCGCGCTCCCCGAAGCGGTTCTGGTCCGTGACTGACCTGGCTTCTGTGACGTGCGCCGGCTGCGGTCTCCTCTGCGACGACGTGATCGTCGATTCCTCGGGCGCCGCCGTCCGCCTACGTCCCGAGTGTTCCCTCGGCGCCGAGTGGTTCTCGCAGCGCGTTCGCCGGTCGGCTGGCGCGCCCGCGGCGAGCATCCGCGGTCAGCCGGCGGACGTCGAGGCCGCGCTGAGCCGCGCCGCGGACCTGCTGCGGGGCGCGCGCCGTCCGCTGGTGCACGGATTCGACTGGGCAACCGTCGAGGACGCGCGGGCTGCGGTTGCGCTCGCTGACCGGCTGGGCGCTCTGATCGTGCCCGGCGGGGCGTCCGGCCCCTGGCCCGGCAGCCCGGCGGTCCCCTTGCGCGGCGCGTCGAGTGCCACCCTGGGGGAGATCCGCGATCGCTCGCGGCTGGTCGTCATATGGCGCGAGGATCCCGTGAGCACCCATCCGCGGCTGCTCGACCGCCTCGGCTTTGGCGTCGGCGCCACCCCCCGGGTTGGCGCCGACGCTACCGCCCGGCTCGGCGCCGAGCGCAGGCTCGTGGTCGTCGACGACCGCGATACCAGCACCGCGGAGCGCGCCGAACTTCAGCTCCGGTGGCCGCGCGAGCGCGACCTCGAGGCGCTCACCGGCCTGCACGCCAGGCACCGGAAGCTGGCTCTGCGCCCAAGCGACCTCGCCGCCCAGCTCGACGGGCTCCTGGAGCTCATCAACGTGGTTCCCCACGCCGCGTTCGTGTACGGAGCAGGCCTCGTCAGCGGCCGTGGCGGTCAGCGGCGCGCCCTCGCGCTCCACGAACTCGTGCGCGCCCTGTGCCACGATCGTCATGTGGTCACGCTGGAGCTGCCGCCCGCCACGGGAACGCGGAGCGTGCAGGACGTACTCGCTTGGCAGACGGGGTACCCGCAGAGCGTGGATCTCCTCAGCGGCCACCCGGAACTCGTCACCGCCACCCGGCCCCTCGAGACCGGCGAAGGCGTCGACGTCTCGCTGCGCGTCGAAGGTGCCTTCACGAAGCTGCCCGACGCAGCGACCGAGATCGCGCTCAGCAGCCTACCCGGCGGATCGGCCGGGACCGAGCCCGAGGTGTCGATTCGCACCGCGGCCCCTGGCGTTGAGGCGAACGGGACCGCGCACCGGCTCGACGGCGTGCCACTGGCGCTGCAGGCGCCGCTTCGCGGCGCCGGTCCGACAGCGGCCGCGCTCCTGACGCGGCTGCTTGCGGAGATCGAAGCGTGACCGCGATCCGGATCACCGGGGGCAAGGTCCACGACCCCGCCAACGGCGTCGACGGCGAGGTCCGCGACGTGTGCCTTCAGGACGGCAAGGTAGTCGCCGAGGTCGGGCCCGACGCCGGCCGGATCGACGCGCGCGGGATGGTGGTGATGCCCGGCGGGGTGGATATCCACGCCCACATCGCGGGTCCGAAAGTCAACGCCGCGCGCAAGCTCTCTCCCGAGGAGCGCCGGGAGGATCCGATGGATCGGACCGATCTCCTGCGCTCGGGCACCGGCGGATTGGTCCCCTCGACGTTCGTCACCGGCTACCGCTACTCGCTGCTGGGTTACACCACGGTCGTGGAGGCGGCCGCCCCGCCGCTGGCCGCGCGCCACGTGCTATCCGAGCTACGCGACACGCCAATGATCGACAAGGCGTTCCTGATCCTGATGGGCAACAACCAGGTGCTGTTCGAGCTGATGCGCCAATCCGGCGGCGCGGTGGGGGCGGGCGGGCGCTGGATCAAAGACGCCGTCGCGTGGTGGCTCGAGGCGACCGGCGGCTACGGCGTCAAGCTCGTCAACCCCGGAGGGGTGGAGGCCTTCAAGCAGGACAACGGCAACGTCCACTCGCTCGATCAGGCGGTGGCGGGCTTCGGAGTGACCCCGCGCCAGGTGCTGGAGGCGATCGGTGGAGCCGTGCACGAGCTCGGGCTGGCGCATCCCGTCCACATCCATGCCAACAACCTGGGCGTGCCCGGCAATGCCGACACGACGCTGGACACGATGCGCACGCTCTCGGGACGCCAGGCGCACTTCGCGCACCTCCAGTTCCACTGCTACGGGGGCAAACCCGGCGGTCAGATTCGCTCCCGTGCGCCCGAGCTCCTCGAATACTTGTCATCGCATCCCGAGGTCACCGCCGACGTCGGGCAGGTGATGTTCGGGCCGGCGGTAACGATGACGGCCGACGCTCCCGTGTCGACCGTGCTCCGCGATCTCGGCGGTGGCAAATGGATCAACCACGACACCGAGGTCGAGACCGGCTGCGGGATCGTTCCCTATACGTATCGGGCGCGCAACTACGTTCACGCCTTGCAGTGGGGGATCGGGCTCGAGCTGTTCCTGCTGGGGCAGAACCCGTGGCAGGTGATGCTGTCCACCGACCACCCGAATGGCGGCTCTTTCCTGTCCTACCCGAAACTGATCCGCCTGCTGATGGACCGGGCGTTCCGGGAAGATCAGATGGGCCGCGCCAACCAGCGGGCGATCGGGCGGACAGCCTTGCCCGACGGACTGGACCGCGAATACACCCTGAACGAGATCGCGATCATCACGCGCGCCGCCCCCGCGCGCCGCCTCGGCCTGCGCGACAAGGGCCACCTGGGTGTCGGCGCCGACGCCGACGTGACGATCTACCACGATCGCGCCGACCGCGAGGAGATGTTCGCCATCCCCCGGTACGTGATCAAGGGCGGTGACCTCGCGGTCGAGGACGGCGAGCTGCGCCACAGCGACGACGGGCTCCTGCTCTCGAGCCGCGCGGCCTTCGATCCCGAGGTGAGCCGGGTTCTGGCGCCATTGTTCGGCGAGCGCTACACGGTCGCGTTCGAGCACTACCCGGTGCGCGATGCGGCGCTCCGCGAGCCCGCGCGGATCGTGGAGGCCACGGCTCGATGAGCGGGTATGTGCTCGGAACCACCGAGGTCGCCGACACTTTCGCCGAGGCGTTCCCGATGCGCTACGCGCGCCTGGTGATCACGGCCGAGACCGAATCGTGGGCGTACGAGGCGGCGCGCTCGGCGACGGGCTTCGCCACCTCGGTGATCGGGTGTAAGTGCGAGGCGGCCATCGAACGCCGGCTCGACGCGGGGGATACTCCCGATGGCCGGCCGGGCGTCGCCGTTCTGCTGTTCGCGATGGACCGCGAGGGTGTCGGCAAGCGCGTCATCGACCGGGTCGGCCAGTGCGTGATGACCTGTCCCACCACGGCGTGCTTTGACGGGCTGCCCGGCGCCGAGAGGACGGTGGCGCTCGGGGCGACCCTGCGCTATTTCGGCGACGGATTTCAGGCCAGCAAGGTGATCGCGGGGCAGCGCTTCTGGCGGATCCCGGTAATGGAGGGTGAATTTCTGGTCTCCGAGTCGGTCGGCGTCGGCAGGGGTGTGGGCGGCGGGAACCTGGTGGTCGGGGCGGCCGACGATCCCGCTGCGCTGGCGGCTGCGCAGGCGGCCGCAGAGGCGATGCGCGGCGATGGCGTCGCGCTGCCGTTCCCGGGCGGGATCGTCCGCAGCGGCAGCAAGGTGGGCGCGCTCACCTCATCCTCGATGCTCGCCTCGACCAATCATCAAATGGCCCCTACGCTCCGTGCCCAGGTCGACGACACGCTGGTCCCCGAGGCCGTTGGCGCGATGTATGAGATCGTGATCGACGGCGTTTCCGAGGAGGTGGTGCGCGAAGCCATGCGCCGCGGACTGCACGCCGCCGCCGTTGCCGGCGCGACGCACCTCACCGCCGCGAACTTCGGCGGCAAGCTCGGCGAATTTCACTTCCCGCTCTCAGAGCTGCGCGACCCGCCGTGACGCTGACCCTAACACTCCAGACGCAGCCGCCGGCCCGGGTCCGCGCGGACGGGTTGATACCCGAGCGTCTGCACGGTCTCGCCGCGTCCGACGTCGCCAGGCTGACCGTGCGCTGCGGTCGTCAGCCGTTGACCTTGGGCGATGTGTTCGAGGTCTCTGGCACGGGTGACGAGCAGCTGGTGCTGGCCGGTGACCTGCGGCGCGTGGACGGGATCGGCGGCTCGATGTCGAGAGGGCGTGTGCTCGTCGAGGGGCCATGCGGCGATCATGCCGGCACCCGCATGAGCGGGGGCGAGATCGTGGTACGCGGTGATGCCGGAGCCTGGGCGGGCGCCGAGATGGCCGGCGGACTCTTGAGGATCTTCGGCAACGCCGGTGCGCGGCTCGGCGGTGCCTATCCCGGCGCCCGCGCGGGCATGACCGGCGGCGAGATCGTTGTTGCGGGGGAAGCCGGCGAGGAGGCCGGCGCGGGCATGCGCAGAGGACTCGTGGCGGTTGGCGCGCGCACGGAGAGCGGTGCAGGGTTGCGGATGCTGGCCGGCACGGTGATCGCGCTGGGCGGCATCGGCCCGGAGGCCGGCCTCGGCAACAAACGCGGAAGCCTGGTGTCGGCGGAGGTGGTCGAGCCGCTCCCCGGCTACGGGTTTGCCGCCCGCTTTCGCCCTCCGGCGCTCGGCATGCAGCTGCGCCGCGCGCGCGAGCTCGGTCTGAGCGTGGACGACGCGCTGCTCGAGGGAACCTGGGCGAGGTGGTCCGGCGACCGAACCGAGCTCGGCCGGGGCGAGATCCTGATCTTTGACGGGAGGAAGCCGGATGACTCACGCCGCTGACTTACAGGCGAGGCCGAATATCGAGCGGAGGCGATCAGTGTGAGCGTGAGCCTCTCGATGAATGAACGTGCTGGCGTTCTCGTGGACGCGGTCGTCGAGGACGCCGCGGCGCTCCGGGTCGAGGCGCGCACCCTTGACTCCGGCGCGCGGCTGGTCGACTGCGGAGCGCGTGCCCGCGGCGGGCTTCAGGCCGGTCTGTTCTTCGCGTCGGTGTGCATGGGGGGGCTGGGGAGGGTCGACCCGGTGCCCGTGTCTGTCGGTCAGCGGACCTGGCCCGGCGTCGGGGTCTCGGTGGACGAGCCGGCTGCCGCGTGCCTGGCTGCGCAGTACGCGGGCTGGAAGCTCGAGCACGAGGATTTCTTCGCGATGGCCAGCGGCCCGGGGCGCGCGCTGGCGCGCGCGGAAGAACTATTTGAGGAGCTGGACTGGCGCGAGCGGGCCGAGCGCGCGGTCCTCTGCCTCGAGACCCGTCAGGATCCGCCGGCCGAGATCGTGGACAAGGTGGCGCAGCGGTGTGGGGTTCCAGCCTCGGAGGTGACATTTCTGATCGCCCGCACCGCCTCGGTGTCCGGGTCGGTGCAGATCTCGGCCCGCGTGGTCGAGACCGCGCTGCATAAGCTGCACGAGCTCGGGGTCGACCCTGCCCGGGTGCGGAGCGGCTGGGGATGTTGCCCCATCGCACCGGTGGCCGCGGACGACCCGACGGCGATCGGGCGCACCAACGACGCGGTGCTATACGGCGGGACCGTGCACCTGTGGATCGAGGGCACCGACGAGGAGACCGCCGAGCTCGCGCAGCGCCTGCCGTCGTCGGCATCGGATGCGTTCGGCACACCCTTCGGGGAGCTGCTCGCCGCTGCCAACTGGAACTTCTACGACATCGATCCAATGCTGTTCAGCCCGGCCGTCGTGACGCTGACCAGCACCGAATCCGGGCGCGCCCACCACGGCGGCGGGCTGGCGCCCGAGGTGCTCGAGCGCTCGTTCGCCTGACCCTGCGTCTCCTCGGTGTTCGTGCAACCGTGGCGATGAGAACTCCCTCCTCCGCGGGTCCTAGTAGACGAACGTAAGCGGCTGGAGAAGGAGGGAGACATGAGCATCAACCCGGCCCTGGCCGACCTTCAGCCTCTCGTGGGGCGCTGGCGGATGGAGCTGTACAACGCGGCGTTTCTGCCCGACCGCGCTACCCGGGTCGCCGGATCGGTGAAGATCGATTGGATCGATGACGGCCGTGCCCTGCGAATGCGACAAGGCGATTCGGCGCACCCTCCCGCCGCCGTCTGGATCATCGGACGCGACGAGAGCGAACCCGGGTATGCCGTTCTCTACGCGGACGACCGCGGGGTCTCGCGCATTTATCGGATGAGCTTCAAGGACTCGGACTGGCAGATGTGGCGAGATACCGCGGAGTTCTCTCAACGCTTCCACGCACAGCTCGACCCCGACACCCGAACCGTCCGAGGACGCTGGCAGAAATCCACCGACCAAGGCGCGACATGGGAGCACGACTTCAACATCGACTACACGCGCGAAGACGCGCCAGACCCGAATCCATAGCCCGAGACGGCACCCGCCTCTCCCATCGATAGCCGCACCGCGAGAACAGCAGCCGCTGACCTACGGACTCCACCCAGGGGTGGACGGTCAGGATCGGCCCCCAGGCCGATGACGGCTTCCCGACCGGGGCGTACCTTGGCGCCATGACCGAAAACCCAGACCAAGGAGTCCGAACATGATTCTCGTACTGCCGCTGATCGGCTACTTCGTCCGCGCCTGGCGCCGCCGCCGCGCCGCGCGTCCGGTAACCGGCTAACAACCGCCGGACGGGCTCACGCCCGTCGCCGGCGCGCCCATCACGGCGCCAACGACTCGGCGTGGGCCCTTGCCGGACGCCTCCGGGGTCGGCCGGTCGCCGCCCGTGAGCGGGCGAATCCGGCGGAAGACGTCCGGCCGATCACGCCGGGGTACGGCGCACGAGCCAGCAGATGGCTCCGATCGCCGCGGCTGACCAGGCGCCAAACACGGCGAGCTGGCCCGCGAGGCCCGGGAGTCCGAGCCATGGGTCGACGATCCCCGGGATGGGCGAAGGCAACGCACCCGAGATCGTGCGCATTACACCAGTCATGGCGCCTTTGGGCGGGCCCCCACCCCCGAGCAGGTAAAGCGGGAAGAATGCGATCAGTCCGATCGCTTGGGCCGCGCGTGCGCTCGGGGCGGCGAGTCCGATCGCGACCCCGATCAGGATGAGGGTCAGCGTGCCGGCGCCGAGGCCGAGCAGCACCTGCGCGGGATGGACGACGTGGGGGATGCCGTAGGTCGGTATGGCAGCCGCGAGCACCGCCACGACCCCGATGAGAACCAAACCGGCGGTCACGATCGCTTGGGCGGCGATCGTTTGCGCTGGTGTGACACCGAACGCCTCGAGGCGGCGCAGCACGCCCCGCTCGCGGTATGAGGCGAGCGTGACCGGGAGGCCGACGAGTGCCAGCGCGATGATCGGCACCCCGGCCGACGCCGCAACGTAGTAGTTCTGAGGGTTCTGCCAGAAGAAGCCGACGGTGGCGTGGGTGCCGAACACTCCTGCGAGGATCAGCATCACCAGCGGCGGGAAGACGAACGCGAACACGAGCACGGTCCAGTCGCGGGTGAGCAGACGCAGCTCGGTGGGGGTGAGCGCGAGCAGTGAGGTCATCGCTGATCTCCATTCAGTAGTGCCATGACGGCCTCCTCGAGGGAGGGCCGGATTACGGTGAAATCGGGCGGAGCGAGATCGCGGCGCGCGAGTTCGGTCGCGACGTGGACGACCGACTCGGGGTCGACCGCGATGTCCGCGCTGGCGCCGTCGTAGCCGATCTCAGCGACGCCGGGGAGCTGGGCGAGTCCCTCGAGACCGGCGGCGCTCGGCGAGGAGAAGCGCACGCGCACGGTGCCCATCGCGGTCGCCAGCTCGACGGGCCGGCCGCAGGTCACCAGCTCGCCTTCGTGCATGACCGCGACGCGGTCGCACAACCGCTCGGCCTCTTCCATGTCGTGCGTGACGAGCACGACGGTGGTGCCGTGGTCGCGAGCCTGCTCGACCAGCCGCCAGGTCTCTCGCCGCGCGAGCGGGTCGAGACCCTGTGTGAGCTCGTCGAGGAACACCAGGCGCGGTCGGTGGATCATCGCCAGTGCCAGGAACAGCCGCTGGCGCTGCCCGCCAGACAGGCCGCCGAATTGCTTGCCGACCAACGGCTCAAGGCCCCACGCTCGCGCCAGCTGCCGCCAGTCGACGCGGCCGCCGGCCAACCGGGCGAACAGCCTCAGCGCCTCCCCGACCCGCAAACGCTCGGGCAGTGCGGAGGTCTGTAGCTGTGCGCCCAACAGCGGACGCAACCGCCGGCGGTCGCGGCCGGGGTCGAAGCCAAGCACCCGAACCTGTCCGTGGTCACGACTGCGAAGGCCCTGGAGGATCTCGACCGTGGTTGTCTTGCCGGCGCCGTTGCGTCCGGCGATGCCGAAGATCTCGCCAACTCCGACCGCGAACGACACGCCCCGCAGCACGGGCTGAGGCCCGTAGTTCTTGTGGAGGTCGTGGACCTCGATGGCTGTGTTCATCATGCCGGCAACGCTAGGCGCCGGCCGACGATCGCACATCGGGCTGCGGGCCCGACCTGGCCTCCGACCACGGTGGGAAACGAGACCGAC
>JAFASF010000185.1 GCA_019244745.1 Solirubrobacterales bacterium
TGGGCGACGCTCACCGCACCTACGAGCTCCGCGGCGTGAGCCACTTCGATGCCGGCATGGCCGGGGCCGCCGGCTCGATCGACTTCCTCGACCTCGGGCCGTTCATGGCTGCGATGATCGACTTGCTGGATCGTTGGGTCTCCCACGGCGAGCCGCCGCCGTCGTCCCGGGAGGACGTGCCGGGATCCGAGCCCGCGATCGCTCTGCCCGAGGCGGCCTGCCCGCTCGGCTCCTACAACGCGCCCGGGGGCGGACCCGAAACCCGGTTCACGGCCTACGACGGTCGCGAGGGCCGCGACACCGTCGAGGATGCGTGGCGCCGGCTGGGCCTGCTCGGACCCGGCGAGCCATTCACGATCTCGCTCTACCGCGCCCGGCTGACCGATGCCGCTCGCCGGCTGGCCGATGAGAGGTTGCTGCCGGCCGGGATCGTCTCCTGGTACGAGCGCGACGCGCCGTCGCTCCTGCGGCGCAGCGGTGCCATGGCTGGCTCCTAGACCAAGACGGCCTGCTAGCGCTCGCCCGGGCGGGGACCGAGTCCCTCGAGCAACTCGGCGGGCGGGGGACCCAGCAGCTTCATACCGAACCGCTCCGCGGCCTCGGCGGCGCGCCGCTCATCGAGGCCGGTCGCCGCCGCGAAATCACGGCTGGTGGCGGGCTCGCACACCTCCACGATGAACCGCGCGAAGTCTTCGGTGTCGTAGAAGCCAAGCACCCGGGCGGGCCCCTCATCGACTCGCCAGCTATGGGGAACGCCCTTCGGGAGCGAGACATACATCCGCGGTCCGACCGCGAACACCTCTCCCCCGCAGTACATCGTGATATGACCCTCGAGGACGAGAAAGTTGTCGTCGTGGGTCTCGTGAATATGCAACGGCTGAAGCGTCCCCACGGGCGCGATGATCTCAGTCACCGTTACCCCGGAGTCACCTCCTCGGGCGCGAATGATCGCCAGGTTGGCCTGCGCGGCGCTCCCGAACCAGTACGCATCCCCCTCACCTTCTTCGGACACGAATCGGCTGGGCGTCGGCTTATGTGTGGGCATGACCCTCCTCGTGTCGACTGCGGACTCAGTTACTACCCATCTTGGCTACGACCCCTTGCGCGTCGCGGATGCGAACGTGTCCGAGAAGATCGACGTCGTGGGTCAGCAGGGCGCAGCGTCTGCTGGCCATGAGGTCTGCCAGGGGCGTGGTGGCAGTCGCCGTCACGGCGAGGCCGAAGGCGCGACTCGTCCCCTCCATCGCGTCGGCGACCGCCGGGGACGCGCGCGGATTGAACACGGGGAGGAACGGCCCGGGACGAGCGAGGACAGCGGCCCAGCCGTCTGCCGCACCGTGTGCGTGTAGCACGCCGGCGGAGCGAAAGAACCGAAGCGAGCCCCAAAGCGGCGCCGTCGCTGCCGCGTACCCGCCGGCGTCAACCCGGGCGCTTCCGTCCTCGCGCACGATGACCATGCCGGCCCCGGCCTCGGCCACCAGGCGCGCCGCGGCGAGCACCTGCTGCACCGCTTCGGTCAGTGTGAGGCGCCCGCCGGCGGCCCCCGCGAGAGCGGCCGGACCCGTGAGGGTCACACCGAGCGATGTGGTCTGCGGCACCACCGCAGCGGCTCGCCGCAACAGGTCGACTATCACGGGGGCCCCGCCCCTCGAACCGTCGAAGCGAACCTCGGCAGCGGAGCCGGCGCGCACCGCGGGCGGATACCCATCGGTCCAGTCGGTCACGAGCCCGTTTGCCCGCGCGTCCCACCCGCTTCCGGAGTCGAGCACGAGCACGTCGATGTCCATCGAGCGCGCCAGGTCAGCCAGGATCCGGGCGCGCTTCCCAGGGTCGGCGAGGAACGCGCGGACGTCCAGCTCCTCGACCTCGGCCGCCAGCGCCGCGAGCAGCGGCGCCCGCAGTGCCCGGTCGACGGCACGCCCGTCGATCGCGGCCTGGAGCGCCGGCGGGGCCCCCGCCACCTCTCACATCCGCATGAGCGGCACCGTCGCGATCCCGTCGGGCCAGGATCCGAACCACGTCAGCAACTCGGCCGGCGGCGACATCTGCTCCCAATCGCTCGCGAACGCCTCCCACGACCGGTCGCGCCGGCGTCGCGCCTCGCGCTCGGCCCGGCGAAGCTCCTCGGTCTCGGCCGGCAGCACCCGCTCCTCGCGCTCGTCGTAGGCCACGCGATAGATCTCGCTCATCGACCACGCGGAGATGAGCCCCTCGCGGAAGTCGCGGGCCACCAGCTCGGGATCCGCCTCGAGCGGATCGCCGTAGCCGGCGCCGCCCGCCGAGAAGGCAAAGGTCATGATGTCGCCATCGGCGTACGGCCGGATCGAGCGTCCCATGAACTCGATCTCGGTCTGGCCGTCGAGCACCCCCTCGCGCAGCAGCGCGCCGAGGTCGAGATCGAGGTCGTCACCGGCCTTCAGGCGCTCGATCAGCTTCGGTGCGCGGATCGCGATGCCGGGGACGGTGCACGGCGCGTAGCCGCCGAACAGCGGCTGCGGCGTCTGCAGCTTGGAGTTGTCGGCGATCGCCATCAACAGGACCTGGGGGGCTTGGTGGGCCACCCACAGCTGCACGGTGCCGACACCGCCTCGGTGCTTGCCGGCGCCGCAGCTGTCCTTCCAATGCTGGGAGAACGGGACCAGCAGCGGGAACTCGTTCTCCATCAGCTCGACGTCGGGAGCCCGACCGAACGGGCACCACGGAAAGCCGAACGCGTTCATCCCGGCGCTGTCGGGCCGCCCGCCCATGCCCTCGGTGTTGATCGAGTAGGCGACCATGTCGGCAAACGGCAGGCCCCACTGCGTCTGCCCGGCGATGACGATCGCGTTGCCGGCGTTGCTCGCCGACGCCGCCACCCGGTCGTGCTCGTGGCTGGCGAACATCATCTTCGCGAACACGTTCGCGCACGCGCTCATCGCGCCCGTGCACACCATCACCGAGCAGCTCGTGGCGGCCTTGTCGTCCGGATTGAGGATCGTTCCCTTGGGGATCACGAAGCGAAACGGCGCAAACGTCGCGCTCGAGATCGGCAGGTCGTAGAACACGTAGCTGTAGATGTAGTTCGCGATGTGACCGACCACCGCCTGGACGTGGGCCTGGTAGGGGGACGGGTTCTCCGGCGAGGTGCCGGTGAAGTCGAGGGTCACCTCATCGCCCTCCTTGATCAGCGTCAGGCTGGCGGTGCGTACCAGTCCGTGCTCGGTGCCCAGCGCGTCGGCGAAGTTCACACAGCGGTACTTGCCGTCGAGCCACGAGGCGATCCGCTTGCGCGCGCCCTCCTCGCCCACCTGGAGCATCCGGCGCATCACGCCTATGAAGAAGTCCACGCCCTCGCTATCCACGACCTCGAGCACTCGCGTCCGCACCCGATCGGCCGCGGTCGCCCGGGCCTTGAGGTCGGTGGTGATCATCTGCGGGGCCCGGATGCCGAACGCGTTGAAGACCTCCACCCAGTCCTCGCGCAGCTTGTGGTTCTCCCCGATCTTCACCGGCGGGAGGTTCAGGCCCTCGTGAAACCGTCCGGTGGCCGAGACCGGCATGCCCCCCGGCTCCACCGCGCCGGTCTCGGTGGTGTGGTTGGCGGCCCCGGCCCACCCGATCAGCTTGCCCTGGTGGAAGATCGGCAGCACGATCACCTGGTCGGGGTTGTGAATGCCGCCGTAGAGCGCGTCGTTGGCAAACCAGATGTCGCCGTCCCTGATCCCCGGGTTCTCGGCGTAGTGCTCGAGGATGTACTTGATGATGATCGGCTGGATGATCGCGTGCAGGTACGTGCCCGCGGCGGCGTTGACCAGATCACCGCCGGCGGAGAAGAGCGCGATCATCACGTCGCCCGCGATCCCCATCGAGCTCCGCGATCCTCGCTGGAAGACCTCCAATCCCTCGTCGAGGATGTCGTTGGTGCGCTGAAAGCCGACCTCATAGTCACCGGGCTTGAGC
>JAFASF010000238.1 GCA_019244745.1 Solirubrobacterales bacterium
ATGTCGTCATCGAAGGCCCATCAAGCCCCCAGCGACGCGCCTACCCTCTGATCAACTCGGTGTCCTCATTTGCCGGCTGACCGATAGCGCGAAGGCAGACCACCGGCGCCGCGAGGGCAGCGATCTTTAGCTCACCGGACTACTTGCATATGCAAGTGGATTCCACCGTCGAATGTGTCGGTCGCTCCGGATTTGTGAGATCGAGCCGCTCGAGGCGCTTGCGGCCTCAGCTGACTTTAGCTCGGCGCCGGAGCAGTCTCGGCGCACCTGGGCGGCATCCTTGACGAGCGCCGGCATTGAACTCGCGCAGCCGCCGTACACGCTCGCTTTCGCGGCAAGCAGTCAGAGTGAGTGCGCACCCGATTCTGGCTAACACTGGCGGCCCTTTGGACGACACACAGCCGTTTTGCCCCTCGGGCCTCACCCGTGCATCAGCCGGGGGTGCCCAAGTCGGCCGGGGCTGTGACCCCGACCACCCCGCGCCGCAGAACCCGGTGCTCCGTCACGCGACGAGCACTCAGCGCCGAGGCGAAAGTGTCGCTTCCTCGGAAGAAAGCGATTTCCGCTCATGCTGTTGAGCACCACTAGACCGATGTCGTGCTCTGGCAGGAACCCGATCCAGCTGGTGAAGCCGTCGATGCCGCCGTCATGCCAGATCAAAGACGTTCCGTCCCGATAACGGGTCAAATACCAGCCCATGCCGTACCCGGAACTGGCCGCGTCGGGGTCGAGATTGGGGTGGTCCACAGGCACCGAGATGTGTGGCTTCCAGCACTCAGCAAGGTTGCCGGCGGAGACCACGCGACGGCCACTCACAGAAACCCCGGCGCGTAGCTGTAAGCGCACATAGGCGGCCATGTCATTGAGCGTTGTCAGCGCGCCGCCGATGGGCGCATAGCTGCCCACCGAGGCATACGGGAGCGTCGTGAACGTGCCCGTCAAGTCCCGCGCGTTCCCCCTGGCATAGTTCGTGACCAGCCCCCGTGGATCGTCCGCAAGGCGCGCGCCTGCCATTCCCGCAGGGCGGTACAAGCGGCTATACATCTGCTTGGCGTAGGCCGCCGCCAGCTGGTCTTCGCCCACACCTAGCGCCAGCGCGGGAAGGTACCCCCTGCGGCCATCACGGTGTTGTTGTAGAAGAACTCCTTGCCCGGCTGGTTGATCACCGGCAGGTTGACGATCGACTGCAGAAGCTGCGCCGCGGTCGGGTCGCCCTGGTGCAAGTTATAGGCGGGCGGCTGCCCGATCCCCGATGCCATGCCCATCAGGTCGCGGACCCGGAGAGTCCGCGTCAGCTCATCGGTCGGCGCGCGAAAGCCACGCCACACCTCAACCACCGGCTGATCCCAGCCGAGCTTCCCGTCATCTACGAACGTCGCGAGGAGCAGCGAGGACATCGACTTCGTCGTCGACGCCATGAGGAAGTGCGTATCGCCCGTCACGGGCCTGCGGCTGCGCAAATCTCGAACTCCGAACGCACGGGTGTAGAGCACGCGATCGGCACTGACGACAGCAACCGCAGCACCCACCAAACCCATCGCCGCGAACCCCTCCCTAACCTGAGCGTCGAAACTTCCCCAATCTCCAACCACCGCACCAGCCCGGGTGCCGACAGCGCCAGCGGCCGGCCCTGCCCCGAGACCGGCAGCCAACCCCATCGCTCCAAATCCCTTCAACACAGTCCGACGCGACACCCGCGCGGGCGCCGAGTCACCCTCAAATGACTCATCCCCATCACGATCCATGACACGACCCGTCACGTCAAGGCGTCACACGCCGGACTATGCAGGGTACGAAACGCTACCTTACGCACGGTCGGTGCTCCGTTAAGCGAAGCAGCGGGATAGCCGAGACGACGTCGCTTGCTCAGCCTCAACGCCGCGCAGCAACCGGCCATCGTCACCCAACTAGACGGCTTGGCTCCACAAAAGCGACAGTCAGCGCATGGAGTTCCCCCGTTTTCGGCGACACTTGAACGCTTCCGGTCGTAAGCCGGGGAAAGTGAGGTTCAGGTGCCGAGAACGAGGCCG
>JAFASF010000304.1 GCA_019244745.1 Solirubrobacterales bacterium
AGCGCCGGCTGCGCCTCGGGGGAGGAGGCGTACAGCCTCGCGATCGCGCTCGCCGAGCACCTCGGCCCCGAGGCCTTCCGGAACCGCGTCAAGATCTACGCCACCGACATCGACGAGGACGCACTCGATCACGCCCGCCACGGCGCCTACCTACCCCATCAGATCGAGGACGTCCCGCGCGACGCGCTGGAGCGGTTCTTCGAACGCACCGATCAGCGCTACGTCTTCCGCAAAGACCTGCGGCGATCCGTGATCTTCGGACGAAACGATCTCGTCCAGGACGCTCCGATATCCCGCATCGACCTGCTGATCTGCCGCAACACGCTGATGTACTTCACCGCCGAGACCCAGTCCCGCATCCTGGATCGCTTTCACTTCGCACTGGACAACAACGGGATCCTGATGCTGGGCAAGTCGGAGATGTTGATCGCACGCTCGGACCTGTTCACCCCGGTGGACATGAAACGGCGGGTGTTTCGCAGCGTCCTGCGCCAGCGCTCGCGCGGTCGCGAGCACACGGCCCTGTTTACGCACGACCGTGGCGGAGGCACATCTCAGAACATCATCCAGATTCTGCGCGACACCGCGTTCGACATCGGTGGCGCTCATGTCGTGGTCAACGCGGCGGGCGTCGTGGTGATGGCAAACGAGGCCGCACGTGGCATGTTCAATCTCGGCCTGAACGATCTGGGGCGACCCATCGAGGAGCTGGAGCTCTCCTACCGGCCGCTAGAGCTGCGCGCTCACCTGGACGCGGTCGCTACCGATCTCAGTGGAATCGAGATCAGCGCTGTTGCCTGGCGCTCCCCCCAAGCTCAGGACCGCTTCCTCAATGTCCGCCTGACGCCGCTGCTCAGCGACGGCGAGCTGGTCGGCACCAGCATCTCCTACATCGACGTCACCGACACCAAGGCGCTGCAGGAGCAGCTGATCAGCTCCAGGCGTGAGCTCGAGACGGCGTACGAGGAACTGCAGTCGACGGTCGAGGAGCTCGAGACGACCAACGAGGAGCTCCAGTCGACCAACGAGGAGCTCGAGACGACCAACGAGGAGCTCCAGTCGACCAACGAGGAGCTCGAGACAATGAACGAAGAGCTCCATTCGACCAACGAGGAGCTCGAGACGATGAACGACGAGCTCCACCATCGCACCGGCGAGCTGAACGATCTGAATACTTTTCTCGAGACGATACTGACGACGATCGGGCTTGCCTTGACGGTGGTCGATCGCCAGCAGCATGTCCAGATCTGGAGTGGTCAGGCGCGCGAGATGTGGGGGCTGACCGCGGAAGAGGTCGAGGACCGTCACCTGCAGGCGCTCGATTTCGGGCTGCCGGTCGAGAAGCTCAAGCCGGCGCTTCGCGCCTGCCTATCCGGCGAGTCGCAGCGAGAGGTGCTGGTGCTCGAGGCGACCAACCGTCGCGGTAAGGCCTTCCCATGTCAGGTCACGTGTCTGGCATTGCATGGCGGCGGGGACGGGGCCGCGTCCGGGGTGATCATGATGATGGAGATCGTCGAGGTGGCCGCGGTCTGAGCCGGCGCCGCTCCTGAACCTGCTCCTGTAGCGCCTTGGAGCGTGCGCGGGCGGTAGCGATCCGGCGCAGCCGTTCCTGAACGTCCTCGCGGTTGCGTAGATGATCGATGCGCAGGCGCCTGACCGTGGTCAGGAGCTCTGCGCGGCCCTCACCGTCAGCCGGCTCTGGCTCATCCGTCCACTCGGAGGGGCCGTCGTCGAGCACGCGCGGTGCCTCGATATTGCGAGCCTCGCCGGATGTCTCCGGCAGCTTCTGGAGTAGCAACCAACCACGATCCTGATGCACGACCGCGCCGCGTTGCGCCAGCTCGCCAAGCGCGAGCGTCACCGTCGGACGGCGAGCGCCGATCAGCGCGCCGAGCGCCTCGTGCGTGAGGGATAGGGGTAGCGTGGTCCCCGCTGAGGTGACACGGCCCCACGATTCGGCGAGCAGCCAGAGCATCGCCAGTAGCCGATCCTCCACGCGTGGCAGCTGGCAGATCGCGAGCTGCATCTCGAGGCGCTCGGTCTGTTCGGCCATCCGGACCTCGAAGGCGGCGAGCAGCCGAGGCCAGCGCCGGACGGCGAACAGGAACTCATCGTCGAGCAGTGCGAGACGAGTGCCCTCGGCGGCGCGCCATTCCGAACTCACCAGCAGCATCGAAGTGGGAGCGTGGCCCGCGGAGACGATTTCCCCCGGACCCAACACCCGCAACCCGGGTTGGTCGCCGATCCGCATCTGGTGCTGGAGCATCCCCGAGAGCACGATCGCACCGAATGCGTTGGCCCGACCGAGGAGCACCTCGAGGTCCGGTCCGCGTTCGGAGACCTCGAGCACGGGAAGTGATACGCGCCTGGCCTCCTCCTGTTCGGATCCGGTCAGGACTTCCATCAAGTCCCGGTCGAGGTCCGCCAGGAAAATGCCCGTCCCACTTGCGGCTATCGAATGCGGGCGATGATTGGCCATTAGGCCCCACGGCAATACTAAACCCACGGACGAGCATGACAAGCACAACGCCGCGGTCGTTCGGGCCCGCCGTGCCCGAGAGCGCATGGTTCGCGCGATCGAGCGTCAGCGTCAGGCGGAGCTCGAAGCGGAGGCCGCGGGCGATCAGCGGGTGAGCCAGCTGCGCATCGGCGAGGCCGCGGCGCACAGGCGGGCAGCCGAGCTCCACGAACGGGCGGCGCTGACGCAGGCCCGCCACGCTGAGGCCCACGAGTAACAGAGCTGGCGCTCGCTCGGGGCTACAGGGCTACGCCGGCGCGCCCCGGTAGAGACGCAGTGCGGGTAGGCGCCGGGCATATCGGCTTGACGGACGGGCAGGCTCTCGTGCCCACAGGCTCTACTTCCGCCTCGTCAGCTTGCCTGCCCGTCCGCTCCTGCGTTGAGGAGAGAGATGCCAACGCGCCATCGTTATTACCACTGCTGGGCGCACTCCTGCCCATGTATGTTGGTTAGCAACTCGGGCCGGCGGCCGCCGAGCGGCTAGGGCTGGGGCTTCTCCTGATCGCCGATCCAGGCCAGGATCGCGCGCGAATGCGTGATCACGGTTCCGTCGGGCAGCTTGAGCGCCGGCAGCTTGTTATCCCCGGTCGCCGCGCGGAGCTCGTCGCGGGAGCCCTTGCGCAGAAACGGGATTGGACTGCCGTGACCGGCGACGACCTTGTCGTATTCGATCCCGGCGGCGTGCAAGGCTTCCTGCACCCGCCGGCAGGGATGCATCTTCGGGCCGCCCTCGTCGCCGTGGCAAACGTAAAGTGTCGGAAGCTCGGCCATTACTTCCTCCGGGTTTGGGAGCTTTGTAGTGCCCAGACTAGCTGTGGCGCGGTGACGACACGATTGCCCCCGGCCCGAGCCACTCGAGCCACGCCGCCCCCGGATGTGCCAACCCCAATAGCGCGCCAGACCGCCGGCCGCCCCGATACGACAACCGGCCGATGACGCCGAACACCCCTTCGCGCCGATTGCGCCGCAGCAGCGCCGGCGGCACGTCGATCCCGAGCACGCTGCTCGTGGCGGCGTCACCCATCGGAACCAGGGGGTCGATCGACACCCAGTCCAGGTCCCGCTCGGCGCCGAGCGCGTCGACCAGTGTCCGGAACCGTTCGAGCTCCTCGGCTGAGAAGAACACGTGGACATAGGTGTCGATGAGACACACCAGCGCCTCCTCAGGGATGCTGGCAACCACCGCCGGCAGCACCTCGCCTGCATCGCCGCGGACGGTGTCGGCGGGGTGAGCGAGCGCCACCTGAACCGCATCGTGGAAGCGGGTCACCGCGCCGATCTCCTGCGGAATGCATGCCGCAAGCCATCGCCGCACATCGGGGTCGGTGAGATCGAGCGGCTCGACGTCGATACCCACGCGGTGAGACACCCGCGGGAGCGCCGCCGGGATCGGCGGTGCCACCTCGCCTCGCAGCTCGGTCTCGATCACGACCGCCGCGCCGGCATCCCCGACCGAGTCGGTGTTGCCGCCACGGCGATATCCGTACCGGTATCGATCGAGGTGTAGGGCCAGCCCCGCCCCGGTTCCGAGATCGACGAGCGCGATTCCCCGTGGATCCTGCGCTGCCGGAGAGAGTGCGGGCAGGACGTCGGCGCACCGCCCCACCTCGTTCATTTGGTAGCGGTGGAGTGAGGAGACCTCGAGCAACCGATCGCGATGATCCAGACAGAACGCGCGGTAGTGGGCGTTGAAATCGGCGGGCAGCGGAGGCTGGGCCTCCCCCACGCGCGGGAACCAGTCGCGGAGCGGATGCGGCTCGAGCTCGAGGACGAGGAACGTCGCGGCCGCTTGAAACAGCAGCGGCGGGAGGCGATCCGGCGGGATCGCGGCCGCGAGCGCGAGCAGCTCCTCGTCGTCGCGGAGCACCTCGAACTGAGCGGCTGTGAGGCGCCACGAGCTCGGCGCGCCGGGCGGCGACCACGCCGCCGCCACCGCGCCGGCCTGGTCGGCAACGACGCGCGGCGCGGTGGACGTTGAAGCCACGCCCGGATCATCGCAGCGCCGGCGTCCCGGCGCCGAGTTAGGTCCGTTTCCCAGGACCTCGCGCCCCCCTGGTGGATTCCCCAGACCTGGCGCTCCCCCGGCAGGTTCCCCGGACCTGCGCACGCCCGGCAGGTTCCCCGGACCTGGAGCACCCCCGCAGGTTCCCCGGACCTGCGCACGCTCGCATCTACCATCGATCGCGTGCATGACGCGGCGGGAATCATTCTGGCCGGAGGGCAGTCATCCCGGATGGGGACGGCCAAGGCCGCACTCGAATGGCACGGCTCGACGCTCCTTCGCCGAGTCACGGGGATCGTGGGACGAGTTGTGGGCGGGCCGGTGATCGTGGTGCGAGCGCCTGGACAGGAGCTGCCGGCGCTCGCCCCCGCCGTCGAGGTGGTGGAGGACGCGCGGGAGGGTCGCGGCCCCCTCCAGGGTCTCGCCGCCGGCCTGCGGGCGGTAGGCGATCGCGCCGCGGGCGCGTACGTTTCCTCGACCGACGTGCCGCTCCTTCACCCGGCGTTCGTGAGGCGGATCGTGGGTGCTCTCGGCCAGGATGAGGATGTGGTGCTGCCGGAGATTGGCGGGCACCCGCAGCCGCTCGCCGCCGCCTATCGGACGAGACTGCTCGGCGTCGTCGAGGAGCTGATCGCCTCGGATCGCCTGCGGCCGGCGTTCGTGTTCGAGCGCTGCCGCGTCCTGCGCCTGAGCGAGACTGCGCTTCTGACAGACCCGATGCTCGCGCGCCTCGATCCGGGCCTGAGCTCCGTCGAGAACCTCAATAATCCGGACGACTATCGGCAGGCACGCGCGCTCGAGCCGCCGGAGGTGAACGTCGAGCGGTTCGGGACGCTGGCGCCGGAATCGGGTCCGCGGCGGACGGTGGTTGCGGCGTGCACGCTCGGCGCCGCCGCGGCGGCGGTCGGTCTCACCCTGGACGAGCACGTCGTCGCCGCGCTCAACGGCGATCAGATCATCCGCGACCCGGAGTTGCCGCTGGCCGCTGGAGACTCGGTCGCGTTTCTCGCCGCCGACGCCGGCGGATGACCTGCCAGTGCCACGAGTCAGAAGTACGACGGCATTCGAGGGGCCCCACTCGGTGTCGCACGAACCTTTGACTCGCGGCACTAGTCGCATGTCAGTTTGCCGACAGCATTCCGGCGGTACGCTCAGGGCATGGCAAAAGCCTTTCCCGGCGGGTATTTCGGCCGGGCGCTGATCGTGGATCTGGACACCGCGGCGACGGAGGTCAAGCCCCTGCCCGAGTCGGTGCTCCGTTCGTTCATCGGCGGTGCCGGATTGGGGGCCTGGTTGATGCACGAGCTGTGCCCGCCGGGCATCGATCCTCTCGAGCCGCCGGCGCCGTTGATGTTCGTTTTCTCACCGCTGGTCGGCACGCCGCTGACCACGAGCGCGAAGTTCGCCGTGGTCGCGAAATCACCGCTCACCGGGAGGCTCACCGACGCCCTGGCTTCGAGCCACTTCGCGATCGCCGGCAAGCTCACCGGTCACGACGCGATCGTGCTGCGCGGGCGCTGCGCCGACCGGTCGGTCGCGGTCATCGACGGCGATTCCGTGACCCTCACTCCGGCAGACGATCTCTGGGGACTGCCCGCCGCAGATGCCGAGAGGCGACTGCGCGAGCGGATGGGACCGGCCTGGAGGGTGGCGGCGATCGGCCCGGCCGGGGAGCGGCAGGTCCGGTACGCCACGATCTCCCACGATGGCCGCCACGCGGGGCGAGGCGGGCTCGGCGCCGTCCTCGGCTCCAAGCTGTGCAAGGCGGTGGTGGTGCGAGCCAGCCGCAAGGTCGCCCCCGCCGATCCGGGCGCCGTGCTGGCCGCCGCCAAGGAGCTACGCGGCCGGTCGTTCGGGCCCGCCACGGCCAAGTACCGCGAGCTCGGGACGATGGCGAACCTGCTCGCGTTCAACGCGATCTCCACATTGCCGACCCGCAACTTCTCCGCGGCGAGGTTCGACGAGGCGCCGGCGCTCGGCGACGAGGAAGTCTCGACGCTGCGCCAGGTCGCCCGGAACTCGTGCGCCTCCTGCTCGATCGGCTGCGAGCACATCTACCGCGGCTCCGGCGGGAAGAACACCCGGATGGAGTACGAGAACGTTTTCGCCCTGGGTCCGCTCTGCGGCGTCAGCGACCCCGACGCGGTGATCGCGGCGAGTGGGCGCTGCGACGAGCTCGGCATCGACACGATCTCCGCCGGCGGGACGATCGCCTGGGCCATGGAGAGCGCCGAGGCGGGGCTGATCGACGCCCCTTGGCTCCGATTCGGTGACGGCGACGCGCTTATCCGGGCGATCGAGGAAATCGGCACGCGCGAGGGTCTCGGCGAACTGCTGGCCGAGGGATCGCGCCGCGCGTCACGCGCGGTCGGGCAGGGATCGGAGGCGTTTGCCGCGCACGTGAAGGGCCTCGAGCTCCCGGGGTATGAGCCTCGCACGCTCCAGGCGATGGCCCTCGGTCTGGCGGTCAACGCCCGCGGCGCCGACCACAACCGCTCGGGCGCCTATGAGGTCGACCTCGCAGGCGGCCACGATCGGCTGACCGGCGGCGCGCCCCAGGTCGCCGGCGCGATCGAGACCGAGGACCGCGCCGCGATCATGGACTCGCTGATCCTCTGCAAGTTCCTGCGAGGCGTGTTCGAGGATCCGTTCGCCGAATGGGCCGCCCTGCTGCGGACCGTCACCGGCTGGGACGTCGACGCCGCTGAGCTCGCGCGTACCGCTCGACGGATAGTGATCGCGAAACGCCTGTTCAACCTCCGCGAGGGATGGACGCGCGAGGAGGACTGGCTCCCGGAACGCTTCCTCACCCAGTCGCTCGAGCTCGATTCCGGCCGCGCCGCGGCCCTGACGCCCGACCGCCTGACCGGGATGGTCAATGCCTACTACCGCGGCCGCGGGCTCGAGCCAACCGGCGTCCCCGAGCCCGGTACCCTCCGGGAGTTGGACCTCGAGAATATGAGCCAGTTCGACCGAGGATCAACCGCAATAAGGGAGAATTGAGGAGCCGTGGCGATCGCTTCAGCTAGCCCCACCGAACTGACAAAGAACGTCACGCTGCGGATCGACGGGCGAGAGGTCACGGTCGCCGACGGCACGACGATTCTCGAGGCGGCCGCTCAGCTCGGGATCGAGATCCCGGCGCTGTGTCACGACCCCCGCTATGACCCCGTGGGCGTATGCCGCATGTGCGTGGTCGACGTCGGCGCCCGGGTGTACGCCGCCGCCTGCGTCCGCCCGTGCGAGGAGGGCATGGAGGTCTCGACGAAGAACGCGCAGCTCGAGCGCCAGCGCTCCATGCTGACCGAGTTGCTCCTCTCCGACCAGCCCGAGCCGGAGCGAGATCCCAAGGAGACGACCACCGGCGACAACGAGCTGCTCGTGCTCGTCCGCCAGTACGGCCTCAGCAGGCAGGACGGCCTGCCGCAGGGGCAGGGGCGCGGCATCGACGATTCGAACCCCGTGATCTCGGTCAACCACGACGCATGCATCCTCTGCGACCGCTGCGTCCGGGCCTGCGACGACATCCAGGGCAACGATGTGATCGGCCGCAGCGGCAAGGGCTACACGACGCGGATCGCATTCGATCTAAACGACCCGATGGGCGAGTCCTCCTGCGTCACGTGCGGCGAGTGCGTCGCCGCCTGCCCGACCGGCGCCCTGACCAACAAGCCGCTCCACGGCGTCCCGATCCGCCCCCGCGAGGAGCTGCGGCAGGTCGAATCGGTCTGCCCCTACTGCGGCGTGGGCTGTGCGCTCACGTTCCACGTGGACGACGAGCGTCACGCAATCGCGTTCGCGGAGGGTCGCGACCAGCCCGGGTCAAAAGGGCGGTTGTGCGTCAAGGGCCGCTACGGGTGGGACTACGCGCGCTCGCCCCAGCGGCTCACCGTCCCGCTGATCCGCCGCGATGACTCCTACCCGAAGGGACCGCTGTCGAGCGACGTCAAGGGCGACGGTCGCGGTCAACGCAAGCCCGGCGGTCTGGTCGATTACGACGAGGTCATGCCCCACTTCCGCGAGGCCACCTGGGAGGAGGCCCTCGATCTGATCGCCACGCGCCTCGTGGCGATCCGAGACGAACACGGTCCCGGCGCGATCGCCGGCTTCGGCTCGGCGAAATGCTCAAACGAAGAGGCTTACCTGTTCCAGAAGCTCATCCGCGCCGGTTTTGGCACGAACAACGTCGATCACTGCACGCGCCTGTGCCATGCCTCGAGCGTGGCCGCCCTGTTCGAGGGTATTGGGTCGGGTGCGGTGTCCACCACGTACGGTGACATCGTCAACGCCGACGTCGCGATTCTGACCGGCAGCAACGCCGCGGCCAATCACCCCGTAGCGTCATCGTTCTTCAAGCAGGCCCAGCGCCGCGGGACCAAGCTGATCGTGGTCGATCCGCGGCGCGAGCGGATGGCCGAGCACGCGGACATCTACTGCCAGATCAAGCCCGGCACGGACGTCGCGTTCTACAACGGCATCATGCACGAGATCATCGAGCGGGGCCTGATCGACCGCGAGTTCATCGCGCATCGGACCACCAGCTACGGCGAGCTGGCGAAGATGGTCAAGCAGTACCCGCCCGAGCGGGCGGGACAGATCTGCGGAGTCTCGCCGGCCGTGATACGCGAGGTGGCACGTCTGTGGGGCGAGGCCGAGGCGGGAATCGTCTTCTGGGGCATGGGGATCTCCCAGCACACCACGGGGACCGACAATGCACGCTGCCTGATCGCCCTGTGCGCGATAACCGGCAACGTCGGCCGCGCCGGCACCGGACTGCATCCTCTTCGTGGGCAGAACAACGTTCAGGGCGCCTCGGACGTTGGACTGATCCCGATGTTCTATCCGGACTACCAGCCCGTCGACCGGCCGGCGGTGCGTGAGCGATTCGAGGCCGCGTGGGGATGTTCGCTCGATCCCCAACGGGGCCTGACCGTCACCGAGATCGTCGCCTCCGCCCTGACCGGCGGTGTTCGCGGCATGTACATGATGGGCGAGAACCCGTTCCTCTCGGATCCCAACATCAACAAGGTGCGCAAGGCGCTTGGCGCCCTCGAGTTCCTCGCGGTGCAGGACATCTTCCTGACCGAGACGGCCGAGTTCGCCGACGTGGTCCTGCCCGCGTCCTCGTACCTGGAGAAGGACGGGACGTACACGAACACGGACCGCCGGGTTCAGCTTGGGCGCAAGGTGCTCGATCCGCCCGGCCAAGCGCGAGTCGACTGGGAGATCGTGCAGGACATCGCCAACCGGGTTGGCCTGCCGATGACGTACGAGTCGCCCGGCGAGATCTTTGACGAGCTCGTGTCGTTGATGCCCAACTACACGAACCTCCACTACGACAACCTCGGCCCCACGGGGAAGCTGTATCCAAATCCCGATCCCGAGGGTTCCGACGGCACCGTCGTTCTGTTCGAAGAATCGTTTAACACCGACGACGGTCTCGCTCACCTGGTGCCCGCGGAGTGGATGCCGGCCCGTGAGCTGCCCAACGAGGAATTCCCCTTCGTGCTCAACACCGGGCGACTGCTCGAGCACTGGCACACGGGCTCGATGACCAGACGCTCGTTCGCGCTCGACGCGATCGCTCCGAAGGCGATCGTCTTCCTGCATCCAGGAGACGCGGAGCGGCTGGGCATCGCCGACGGCGACTTTGCCCGTGTCACCTCGCGGCGAGGATCGATCGAGCTCGAGGCCCGCATCTCGCACCGCGAGACCGCTGGCAGCTGCTTCATCCCATTCCATTTCCGGGAGGCGGCCGCAAACCTGCTCACGATCGACGAGATCGACCCAATCGGCAAGATCCCGGAGTTCAAGTTCTGCGCCGTGCGGATCGAGCCCGCGGAGGCGCGGACGGCGGTCGCGGCCGACGAAACCCGCGTCGGCGAGAGCGCCCGTACATGACGGCCACGAATGGACGCACCCCGCGCCAGGAGGCGGCCGCCGAACGCATCCCGGGCCAGGAGGCGCGTGCGGGGCGCTTCCCCGGGCCCAGTCTGATCCCCTCGCTGAACTCGATCCAGCGCGAGCACGGCTGGCTCCCACGCGAGGAGCTGGTCCGGCTCTCGCGTGACACGCGCCGGCCGCTGTACGAGATCGAGGGCCTGATCTCGTTCTATCCGCACTTCCGCGTCGATCCTCCGACCAAGGTCGAGGTCGCCGTCTGTCACGACCTCAGCTGCTGGCTGCACGGGGCCGACGAACAGATCGCCGCGATTCGCGCGCGTTACGGCGACGACGTGGAGATCGAGGTCCGCGAGGTGTCGTGCCTGGGGCGCTGCGACATCGCTCCGGCCGCCGCCGTCCAGGAACAGCCCGCCCGGGCGTCGGACGTCTCGGAGCTGGTGGAGGCGGCGCGGCGCGATCCGGCGGCGCCGCCGGCGCGACCCACCGAGACGAAGCGGCGGCGGCACTGGCCGAACGATCCCTACCCGGATTCGGATGAGAGGCCCGGCTACGCCACCGTCCGACGCATGATCGCCGGCGAGCTGAGCGCCCATCAGGCGATTGTGGCCCTGAAGGAGTCCGGGCTGCGAGGCATGGGTGGAGCCGGGTTCCCGACGGGCGCGAAGTGGGAAATGGTCGCCGCGCAAACCCGCGACCCCAAGTACGTGATCTGCAACGCCGATGAGTCCGAGCCGGGGACGTTCAAGGACCGCCAGATGCTGGCCGAGCAGCCCCACCTGGTGATCGAGGGCATGCTCGCCGGCATGCTCGCCACCGGCGCGGAGCAGGGATGGATCTTCATCCGCCATGAATACGGTCCCGAGGAGGCCGCGATCCGGGCGGAACTCGATGCCGTCCGCGGGGACGGACTGCTGGGGCCCGATGTGCTGGGATCGGGACGACTCCTGGACATCGAGGTCTTCACCTCCCCCGGCGGATACATCCTGGGCGAGGAATCGGCGCTGCTCGAGTGCATGCAGGGCCACCGCGGAGAGCCCCGCAACAAGCCCCCGTTCCCGGCGACCCACGGCCTCTGGGGCAAGCCAACGCTGATGAACTCGGTGGAGACGTTCGCCGCCGTGCCGATCATCCTGGAGCGCGGCGCGGAGTGGTGGCAGGATCAGGGCGTGCGCGGCGGCGTGGGGTTGAAGTTCTTCGCCATCTCCGGCGACATCGCGCGGCCGGATGTGTACTGCGTGCCGATGGGCACCACGGCGCGGGAGCTGATCGAGGCGGCGGGCGGCGTCCGCGACGACCTCGACCTGCAGGCCTTCCAGCCAGGCGGCGCGTCATCGAACTTTCTCGGCCCCGACCAACTGGACGTCCCCCTGGACTTCAAGCCCCTGGCGGACGCGGGATCGATGCTCGGGTCGGGTGCTGTCGTGGTCATCGCCGAAGGCACGGATCTGCTCGCCGCCGCAACGAACGTTTTGCGCTTCTTCCGCAACGAGTCGTGCGGCAAGTGCGTACCGTGCCGGGTGGGCTCGCACAAGGCCCACCAGATGCTGACCGGCGTGCTCGAGCGCGGCGCCGGCGCGGACGGCGTCGATGCGCGCGTCGACCAGCTCGAGGAGACGATGCGCCTGACATCGATCTGCGGGCTCGGTCAGGTCGCGCTCGGGCCGGTCATAAGCGTCCTGCGCATGCATCGCGCCGCGGCTTCACGCTGAGCGCGTATGGCCACGGCCGGCAGGGAGTTCTTCACCGCAAGGACGGTCGCCGATGCGCTGCGCGAGTTTCGTCCCGGTCACCGCAGCACGATTGAGACCGTCCGGCTCGACTCAGCGTGGGGCCGCGTCCCCGCCGCCGACATCGCTGCGCATGAAGCGCTTCCCGGCTTTGACCGCTCGAGCGTCGACGGTTACGCCGTGCGCGCCTCCGACACGTTCGGGGCCTCGGAAGCGATCCCCGCCTACCTGCGCGTCACCGCCGCGGTGCGGATGGGCGAGGACGCCGATGCCCAGGTGACGGCGGACGCCGCCGTGGCGGTGCCCACCGGCGGGATGCTGCCCCCCGGCGCCGATGCGGTCGTGATGGTCGAGCACACCCAGGAGGCGATGCCGGGAACCATCGAAGTGGTGCGCCCGGTGGCGCCCGGGGAGGGCGTCGTCCGGCGCGACGAGGACGCCGCGCCCGGCGCGCGGCTCGTGTCCGCGGGTCGGCCCCTACGGGCGCAGGACCTCGCGCTCCTCGCCGCCGCCGGGGTGAGCGCCGTGGACGTTCACGCGGCTCCGCGCGTGACGATCATCCCCACCGGTGATGAGATCTGCCCCGCCGGCGAGGCCGAGCTCCCGCCCGGGCACGTGCGCGACGCGCTGACCGTCTCGATCGGAGCGCTGGCACGCGAGGCGGGCGGTGACCCGCACGGCACGGCGATCGTCTCCGACGACCCCGGTGCGTTGCAGGACGCGCTCGAGCTCGCCGTGCGCGACAGTGACGTGATCGTGATCTGCGCCGGCTCCTCGGTCGGGGCCCGGGACCAGACGGCCGCCGCTGTGGCGGCGCTCGACCACGCGGAGATTTGGTGCCACG
Organism: Solirubrobacterales bacterium; assembly: GCA_019244745.1. Taxonomy (GTDB): domain Bacteria; phylum Actinomycetota; class Thermoleophilia; order Solirubrobacterales; family Solirubrobacteraceae; genus Palsa-465. Next base: position 12,996 of record JAFASF010000304.1, read on the forward strand.
GGCTCGCGATCAAGCCCGGCAAACCGACCCTGCTCGCGCTCATCGACGGTATCCCGGTGATCGGGCTGCCCGGCAACCCACGCTCCGCCCTCGTCGTGTTCCGGCTGATCGGGATGCCCGTCGTGCGCCGGGTCGGCGGCTGGACCGTGGAGTTACATCCTGCGTCGGTGCGTGCGCGCTTATCGCGCGATCTCGCCTCGGCCGCCGGGCGGCTCGACGTGGTGCAGGTCCGGCTGCACGAGGGCGAAGCCGAGCCCCTGTTCGGCCCGTCGGCGCTGCTGTCCGTGCTGACCGCCGCCGACGGGTACATGGTGGTGGCGCAGGATGCGACCGGGCTCGCCGCCGGCGCGGAGGTCGAAGTCTTTTTGTATGTCTAAGCCGGCCGCGCCGTTCCTGCACGACGTGCCGCTGCTCGAGGCACAGGAGGCGTGGCGCCGCTGTTGCGTCGCGGCAGGGTGTCCGGAGAGAGTGCCGTCGGCGCAGGTAAGCCTCGACCAGGCCATTGGTCGGGTCACCGCCGAGCCGATCTGGGCAACCCGCTCCTCGCCGCCGTTCGACGCGGCGGCCATGGATGGAATCGCGGTGCGATCGGGGGACACGGTCGGAGCCGGCGAGAGCACGCCGCTTTGGCTCGAGGACGGTTCGTTCGTGGTCGTGGACACCGGTGACCCGATGCCCGACGGTTTCGATGCGGTGGTGATGCGCGAGGACGTTCATATGGCCGATGGCCGCGCAGAGCTGCGGGCGGCGGTCGCGCCGTACCAGCACGTGCGCTCGATCGGCGAGGATGTCAGCGCCACCGAGCTGCTGTTGCCGGCCGGGCACCGGCTTCGCGCCGTCGACGTGGCTGCCGCCGCCGCGGCCGGCGCCACCGAGGTAGCGGTCCGCAGGGCTCCCGTCGTCGGGATCCTCCCCACTGGCGATGAGATGCGGCCGATCGGGACCGATGTTGCTCCGGGCGAGCTACTCGACACGAACTCCCTGATGCTCGCCGGACAGGCTCGCGAATTCGGCTGCGAAGCGCTGCTCCTGCCGATCGAGCCGGACGATCCGGGGCGTCTGACCGACGTGATCCTCGATGCCGTGCGGCGCTGCGACCTGTTGATCGTGATCGCCGGGTCGAGCGCTGGCCGCGACGATCACACCGCCGCGCTCGTCGATGAGCTGGGAAGCCTGGCCGTGCACGGCGTCGCAGTGCGACCGGGCCATCCCGTCGTGCTGGGCGCGGTTGGTTCGACGCCGGTGCTGGGAGCGCCGGGGTATCCGGTCTCCGCCTCGCTCACGTTCGACATCTTCGCGGTGCCCCTGCTGGCCGCGCTCGAGGGCGCGCCCATGTCGCCGCGTCCAACGACCGAGGCTCGCCTGGCCCGTAAGCTGTCCTCGGCCATCGGCATGGACGACTGGGTACGGGTGCGCCTGGGACGGGTCCATGGATCGCTGGTCGCCTCGCCGCTGCCGCGCGGGGCCGGCGTGCTGACCTCGCTGGTTCGCGCCGACGGGTTGCTGGTCGTGCCCTCAGGGGTCGAGGGGTACCTGGCGGGCGAGCAGGTGCAGATCACGCTGTTGCGCGGCATCTCGCAGATCGACCACACGATCGTGGCGATCGGATCGCACGATCTAGTCCTGGACCTCGCGGCCTCGGCGCTGCGCGCCTCGCACCCGGAAGTCACGCTTGCCTCGAGCAACGTTGGATCGATGGGCGGCTTGATCGCGATTCGAGACGGCCTCTGCCACCTCGCCGGCTCTCATCTGCTCGATCCCGATACCGGCCAGTACACCCTCCCCTACCTCGACCGGCTGCTCCCCGAGCGCGAGATCGCCGTGGTCCGTCTCGTTCATCGCGAGCAGGGGCTGCTGGTGGCCGCGGGCAATCCGCTCGGTCTCCGAGGCGTAGCCGACCTTACCCGCCCGGGAGTACGCTACGTCAACCGCCAGCGCGGCGCGGGAACGCGGGTGCTCTTGGACTACGAGCTCGGACGCGAGGGGATCGACCCCCGGCAGGTCACCGGCTATGGCCGGGAAGAGCCCACCCACCTGGCCGTGGCCGCGGCGATCGCCGCCGGACGCGCGGACTGCGGAATGGGCATCCGAGCCGCCGCCCGCGCATTTGGGCTGGATTTCGCTCCGGTGACCTCCGAACCCTACGACCTGGTGCTGGAGCAGGATTCGCTCGAGGACCCGCTGCTCCAGCCGCTCTGGGATCTGCTCCGGTCATCCGATTTCCGCGCCTCCGTGGAGCGGCTCGGCGGATACGACACGGCTGAGATGGGCCGGCGGATTCGCTGATCGGGGGACTAGGTTTCGCCCTAGCCTCCGCCCATCGCGGTGGTGAGGATCACCTCCTCGGCGTTGAGCGGCAGTCGATCCCCGACGATCGGCTCGTAATAGACACCGTCGCTCTGCACGGCCTCGTAGTCCTGCCCGCGCCAATGCCGATATTCGGCCTGGGCGGCCTCGACGGAAGCCTGATCCGACGGAGTCCATTCGACGAGCAGTTCGTCGCCATCGACTGTGCGACGGAGGAGCTTGCCCATAGCGACATCGTAGGCGCTTTCAGGAGGCCGATCTGCGCCGCGACCCCTGCCGAGGACGTGATCGCTCAGCATCGGCCAGGCGGAGCGCCGGCAGCACGTCTTCAAGGGCCCCGAACGCGTCGGCGTCCAATTTCCGTCCCGCGTCGCCGCGCATGATTTCAAGCACCTCGTCGACATCGAGCGCCCGCCGATAAGGCCGATCGGCGCCCAGCGCCTCGGCGACATCCGCGACGGCGAGAATCCGCGCGGGCAAATCCAGATCATCGGCGGTGAGCCCGGCGACGTACCCGCTCCCGTCCAGGCGCTCGTGGTGAAGCGCGGCGATCCGTGCGAGCTCTCGGAACGCCCGTACCCGAGTGAGGATCTCCATCGACCAGCGGGGATGGCAGCGCATCACTTCCCATTCCGGCTCGGTGAGTGGACCAGGCTTGTCGAGGATGCGGCTCGACACCCCGAGCTTTCCGAGGTCGTGCAGCAAGGCCGCGCGGCGAAGGGTCGCGCGCGAGTCAGGCGAGAGGTCGAGCGTGGCAGCGACCTGGTCGGCGATCTCGGCGACTCGAGCGGAGTGGCGGGCGGTGTAGGGCGACTTGGCATCTACGACCGAAGCGAACGCCCGGGCCACGCGATCCAGACGCTCCTCGTCGGCGATCAGCACGCGGTCGGGCGGCTCCCACAGGCTCACGTCCGGGTTCGCGATCGAGCGCCAGAACTCGTCATCTTCCTCCAGCGCGAGGAGGGCGTCGACGAGGTCGGGATCGAACCACCTTCCGCGCCGCCGCCTGGCGATGCCGCACGCCGCCTCCGAGCCGCCCCGCCGCCAGAAGACCTCGGCCGTCTGAGCCAGGCACAGCAGGCGACCGCCCAGCGAGATCTGATCGTGGTACAGCCCGGTCGGGTAGCCGCGGCCATCCCAGTGCTCGTCGAGTTCCAAGATCGCGCGCGCCGTGGTCTCGTCTAGTCCGATTGCGCGAGCCACCGCAGCGCCGCGATCGCAGCGCAGCGCGACCAGCGAGCTCGCGCCGGCGCGTCCCAGCCTGATCAGGGCACCGACTCGCCGGGCCCTGACGAGCGGTGGACATCCAGGCGCGGCCGTACGCACGATGTGCGCGAGCGCCTGCCAAGTGCTGTCCGAGTCAGTCAACCGCCGCGTCCTCTTGACCGTCGCGTCGTCGGCGGCAAACAGGGCGGCGATCTTGGCGGCGTTCGATGAGCAGCCGGCGTCCTTGAGTAGCAACGCGTAGAAGATCGAAGAGCGCGTGTCGTCGTCGAGACCCAGTTCCGCACCGAGCCGCATGCCGATCAAGCAGCTGCGTTCGGCATGGCCCCGCGGCTGACCCTCGGTGATGTCAAGGGCATGGGAAAGCCCTGAAAGCAGCTCCGACAGCCGCAACTCGACCTCGTTACCCCGCACGGGATCCGCGACGCGATCTTCGAACATCGAGACCAGCATGACGCCGCGGCAGCTGGTGTGCAAACCGCGCAGCGCGTCCGTCGCGGCGCTGCCCTCCGCGGGCCGAATAGCGGTTCCGGCGCTCGCACCGCCGGCGGAGCGCCGGAACCGTTTGCCGCTATCCGGTCCGTGTGGTGGGCAGGATTCTCAGAATCCGACGACGCCGTAGCCGTAGCCGTAGCCGCCACCGGCGCTGTAGCCGTAGCCGCCACCGGCGCTGTAGCCGTAGCCGCCGCCATCGCCGTAACCGCCGCCACCGCCGTACGCGGAGCCAGCGCCGGAGCCATCGGGCGAGCCGCCGCCGTAGGGGTCACCTCCGTTGCCAGCGCCTGCGGAGGACCCAGAACCCTGTGGCTGAGCGCCGGCCGAGGCCCATGCTACGGAGAACGACGAGCCATCCGAAGAGAGCCCGGAGGGAGTGGCGCCGGCGGTCGACTGGTCCGAGACGAATCCGGTTCCATCGCTCGCGCCACCGTCGAGCTGGACCGCCTGAGACGTCCAGTTCGGGTCGGAGATCGGGCCGGTGTGGCCGTTGGCCGTCGCCGTGGCGTTGGTGAAGCTGACGTTTCCGAAGTCTGCCAGGGGAAGAGGCTGACAGTTACCGGAGCCGTCGCACGAGGACGGTGCCTCAGCGATCCACTCGGCGCTCGAGACGTCGGGATTGCTCATCTGGAGCGTCTTGGTGGCAGAGGCGCCGGTCGTGTTATCGGACAGTGAGACCGTGACGTTGGTCCCGTTAACTGTCACTTTGCCGGTGAGGTGGTCGCCCGCCGAAATCGTCAGATCGAGCCGTACCGGTGCCGACGGCACCAGCTCATACCACGCGAAGTGACTTGCGGAGCCCGTGCTACCGCAGTCAGCTTCGGTGCCGACCTGCTCCAGGGCCTGAGATTGCCCCCCGGCTCCGCCGAGGCCGACCCAGAACGAGGAATAGCCCTGGCCGGCACTGCAGCTCGCCGACGGCTCGGTCCAGCTGCCCGAGACGCTCGAGAATTGAGTCGAGCTCCCGTTGGCGCCGCCGGCGACGTACCCGGACCAGTTGGCGCTGGACGCCGACTGCCGTTCGGTCCTCATCGTGGGCGTCGAGGAGGCGGACGCCGAGGCCGCCGCCGCGCACGCGATCAAACCCACGACCGCGAGCGCCGAAATCAGATATCGAGTTCTCATGTGTTACGTGATCCATTCATCTGCGCCGCGAGGGGGCGGCGTTTTGCAGGTGTTCAATCGATCACGAGCGTGGGCTTCGTCAGTAAGAAGCCCTTGAGAACCGCTGAAGAGAAAGCTACGAACTCGCGAAGAGCTCAGTGTGAGTGCCTACGCGTGGGTCGCTGGAGCTGGGCCTCGACCTGCGCGGCGATATCGGCGGCGCCAGCGTGGGCAATAACTTGGGCTATTCCGTAGCTATTGCCCACGCTCCGCCGTCAGGAGCGGGGTGTGCCATACCACGCGCCACGACCGCGGGCGGCCCTTGGGATGAGCCGACAATGACCCGACGAGGCGGCTCCGGCGAGGCGGCCTCGGCAGCGCCGGCTATGTGCCGCTTAGGGCCTTCGCTTTCGCGCTCTGAAACTCTTCCTCGCTGAGCACGCCACGGTCCCTGAGGTCGGCGAGCTTGGCCAGATCGTCGGCGGGGCTAGCTGCCGCTTGGCGGACGTATTGACGAAACGCCTGGTCCTGAGAGCGCGCGGTGTCCGCGGTGCGCTCGTGCATCCCGCGTCCGCGCACGATCAGGTAGATCAGCACCCCCAGCAACGGAAGGACGACGATGAACAGTAGCCACAGAGCTTTCCCCCAGCCCGACAGATCATGGCTGCGGAAGATGTCGAGGACGACGCCGATCGCGATCCAGATCCAAAGAAACAGCAACGCGACCTCCAACACCGTGAGGAGCGCGTCTCCAAAGGTGAACGTCGACGCCAGTACCAATTCCGGCCTCCTGTTGTGCTTGTGCGCGCCCGGGTCGGGACCCCGCTGGTGCGCGCGACGGTTGGGAGTTAAGTGTAATCCGCATGCCGGTCAGAATCGGACCCTGACGCGCCGGCGCCTTGCTGTGCAAGTCGGTCTCGTCGCGGGGAAGCAGCGCCGCTCTCACGCACCGGGGGGCCGGTAGCCGCAGCGTCCGGATCGGCGTAGTCTTACGGCCAACCGCGTTCGCAATCACAAGGGGTGCGCCTTGCGTTTCATCCTCAATCTCATCTGGCTGATCCTGGCGGGGTTCTGGCTGGCGCTCCTCTACGTGGCCTTCGGGATCCTGGCCTGCATCCTGATCATCACCATCCCGTTCGGGATCGCCTGCTTCAGGATCGCCAATTTCACGCTCTGGCCGTTCGGGCGCAGGATCGTGCTCCGGCCGGATGCCGGCGCAGGCTCATTGATCGGCAACGTCATCTGGATCATCCTGTTCGGCTGGGAGCTCGCGCTTGCGCATCTCATCACGGGCATCGCTCTGTGCATCACGATCATCGGCATCCCGTTGGGGCTGGCGAACTTCAAGCTGATTCCGGTCTCTCTGGTTCCGCTCGGGCGGGAGATCGTCTCCACGAACGACCAGGCGTTCGTGTAAATCCCACGGACGCGCACACGGCGGTCGCAACCCGCCGGTTCGGTCAGAGGACGCGTTGACTGCGGGCGCACAGTCTCCCCCGCGACGGGTTCTCGGCGAGGTCGTCGGCCTCTACTGGGAATCCGGGCTGGGGGACGACGTTCCGGCGTTGTCCTGGTATCTGCTCGCTTCGCTGGTGCCGCTGGCGCTCGGCCTCACTGCCCTGGCCGCCGTCGTGCTCGGCGACTACTCGCAGGCCCAGGCGCTGTCGGAGAAGATCGCCCACGTCCTGCCCAAGGACGTCAAAGACCAGGTCGTGGACCTGATCCTGCGCACCAAACGCGATTCTCCCTTGCTGATCGCGGGTTCGATCGCGGGGATGCTCTGGACATGTTCGGGCGCGGTGGGCGTGCTGTCACGGTGCCTGTCGCGGCTCCTCGGAATCCCGGGCACGGGGATTGTGCTCGGCAAGCTGCGAAACGTCGGCATCGCCGCGGCGCTCACGATCCTGATCGTGCTGATGGTGGTCGTGGCATCGGCCGGGACCGGGCTCGTCCATCGCCTCGAGATTGACTACGTGCTGATTCGCCTTGCGGTGCCCTTGATCACACTGTCGGTAACCCTACTGATCTGTGCCGGTGTCTACTTGTCGTTGGCCGTGGGGAACCTGAGCTTTCGCGCGGCGCTGGCGGGTGGGGCCGTAGGTGGGCTGATCCTCCAGCTGACTCCGACCGCCGCTGGTTACTACCTCCGGTGGGTTTCCGGCCACACGCCGGTCGAGCTGTTCCTGATGCTCGCCGGGGTCCTGTTCACCTGCTACCTCGCCGCTTTAGGCTTCCTTCTGGGAGCTGGTGTCACCGCCCGGATCCAACTCGGCCGGCGGCTCGGAGCTCCGGCGGCGACCGATTCAGATCGGGTGACATAACATCGCGGCTTTGCTCGGCACCGGCGGAGAGCTACCATTGGCCGGCGCAGTTCCCGACCGTCCGGTTTAACCAGGACCACGCGGCGCTTAACCCGTCTAAAGTTCCCGAGCAGAGGAGCCGAGCATGTCCTTTCAGCCGGTCACCCGCGAGCAGGTACGTGAGTTGACATGGGCGTGGTGGCTGTTGCTGGCCCTCGGCACGCTGAGTGTCATCGCCGGCGTGATCGTGCTGATCAAGCCGAGTAACAGCCTCGCGACCCTCGCGGTCATCACCGGCATTTTTGTTTTGGTCGACAGCATCGCCGAACTCGCGATCGCGCTGTTCGGGGAGCGCAGCGGTGTGGCCGCGCTGCTCGGCGTGCTCGGGATAGTGGTCGGGATCCTGCTCATCCGTCATCCCACCAAGGCGGTGACGGCAATAGCGATACTCATCGGAATCTGGTTGGTCGCGCTCGGCGTCATCAGGCTGGTGACCGCGCTGACGCTCCGCCGCGGCGCGTGGAGCATCGTGGCGGCGGTGATTGAGATCGTCGCCGGCATCGTGATCGTCTCGAGCCCGCACATCGGCTATGCGACGCTGGCGCTCCTGGTCGGGATCGCGTTCATCCTCAACGGCCTCGGGCTCCTCACGCTCGGCTGGGCCATGCACGGACTCCGGAGCTCCGCCCCGTCGCCCGGGCTGCTGTCCGACGAGCCTCCAGACGCCGCCGCGCCCCTGCCGAACTCCTAACCGAACCCGAAACCTACCGGCGGGCAGCGTCTGCCGCGCGGGCGAGTCGCCGCATGAACGCGAAGAACTCGGGCGACTGGCCGCGGAACAGTCCATCGTCCGTGAAGAACTTCAGCGCTCCCATGGCCGCGCCGGCCGTCTCCGTCGGGCGGAGGATCGAGACCGCTGGGAACTTGCGCCTCAGGAAGATCGTCGGCTCGGGCATGATCAGGTTTGCCTTGAGCGCTTCTCCCGCCGAACCGAGGTCGGGGAAACTCAATCCGTTGGTCGGGTCTGTAATCGCGGGCGCGTTGCCGGCCTTGTCGCTCCAGGTCTGGAAGTGCATGGTCTCGGTCGGACCGATGCTGAGCAGGACGCGCAACACCTCCGGATCGCTGACCCTCTGGGCCAACGACGGGTAGAGGCTCGAGCCGCCTTGCTCGATCGTGGCGAAATGAAAGCCAGCGGTGTTGGCGATCGCCTGCAGGTGGTTGTTGGGCGTCAGGTCGGAATTTGATCTCGGGATGGCGGGAAACTTCCCCTTGAGGAGTCCGGGGACGGCCGGCGGGAACGTATCGCCGAAATCGGGGTTCATCGTGCTGCTGCGGTTCCGAGTCCACCATGTGGTGTCCACGGTTAGCTGCATCAGGTTCGTGAGGCGTTTCTTCTGCTTCTGCGCCCCGTCTGCCTGGCTGCTCGGCAGTCGCCTGAAGGGAGTCAGATCGACGGGCCGTCCCCCCCGCGCCGAGAGGTAGGCATTGAGGAACCTGAAGTGGGTGAACTCGTCATCCGTGTTGTCATGGATGTACTGCGACATATCCATGTCGAGCATCAATACGGCGTTGGTGTAGGCGGTGTTCCCGCTTCCACCCGGCACCTCGCGGTCTTGGATGCCGGCCAGCTCGTTGTACTGCTGCCAGAGATCCGCCTCGATGGTCTCGAGGGCGGCCAGGAACCGGAGGATCGCCTCGTCTCCTGGCGTCAGCCCGCGACGTGCGGCCGCCAGAGGTACGTCGGCAAACATCGTGGCGCCGACGGCGGCCGCTCCCGCCCCGGCCAGGAACGAACGACGGCTGCTCACGTGCTCCGCGGTCAGAGACGCCTTACTACTACCACTCATGATGTTCTCCGTTCGATTGAGGGTGACAACTTGCTCACTAACCGCCGCCCCGACCGCGCGGAGGCTCGCTTGACGAGAGATCGTTGTAAATCGGTTGTGGCTCTATTGGCCCCGGCCGAGGGTCCGAGACCGATTTCGCTGGCCCCCACAACCCAGCCTTACTCCCCCTGACGCCACGATCCGGCGATTCCTTCCCCGCCACCGGCCGGCGAGCAGAATCATCGTCGAGCGTGTCCCCGATGCTCTCGCATGGACGGTGGGTGGTGTGCGCGGCATCCGGCGAACCGAGCCGCGGGCGGGACTGGCACCCGCCTCAGGCGGGCGCAGGCGGGACCGGCACCCGCCTCGTCGGGCGGTGTCGGCTCAGGCGCACAGGGACGTGGTCGCTCGAATAGGGCACATACGCACGGTGGTTTCCGCCGGTCGACGCAACACGATGGTGTTGGTCGATTGGATTGGAGGTCATTTGTGAGCAGAGGGGTCAAGCTGGGTCGTGGGGAGCGGCTTGAGATTCTCGAGCGGGTCGCGGGGGGGGAGAGGCAGTTGGGGGTGGCGCGGGCGATGGGGTTTGGGACGACGACCGTCAGGCGGGTTTTGGTCGCGGCCGGCGGCGCGCCGTCGCGGCGATCGCGGCGGCGGCCGCGTTCGCGGTTACGGTTGTCGCTGGTTGAGCGTGAGGAG
>JAFASF010000450.1 GCA_019244745.1 Solirubrobacterales bacterium
TCCTCACCCACCGCCGCAACCTGGTGGACCAGTTCAACGGCGAGCTACGCGATCGTGGCTACCGCGACCGGATCAGCGCCCCGCTGCTGGGCGACCACGACGCCGCCACCGGACCCGTCACGGTGGAGACCTACCAGTGGTTCGTGCGCAATGCCGGCCGCATCTCAAACGCCTACACGATCGTGATCTGCGACGAGGCCCACACGGCGCTGGGCGAGAAGACCTCGACTTCGATCCGCCGCTGGTCGGGCCCGATCTTCATCGGCATGACCGCTACCGGGGCCCTCATCGCCCGCCACGTCACCGACCTGTTCCCGACCCAGACCTCCCGCTTCGATCTCGCGCAGGCGGCCCGACGCGGCGTGATCGCGCCGCTGCGCTGCATCCGGATCCCGCCCGGCCCGGGCGTGCGCACGATCGCCAAGGTGCCGCTCAGACGAGGCGAAGTGGACACCGAATTCGACCAGGAGATGCTGGCCGAACTGCTCGACCAGACGCCGTTCAACATGGCGATCGCCGACCTCTACAAGACCCGCTTCAACGGCGTCCCGGGCGTCGTGTACGCCGCCGGAGTGCGCCACGCCTACAACGTGGCCCAGGCCTTCCGCGAGCTCGGAATCAAGGCGCAGGCCGTGTCGGGCGAGACCTCCAAGCGCCAGCTGGCGAAGATCCTGGCCGACTACGAGTCGGGCAAGATCGACGTGCTCGTCAACGCCATGCTGCTGGCCGAGGGCTGGAACAGCCCCCGGGCGACGATCTGCATGCACCTCGCGCCGACCGCCTCCAAGCGGATCTATCAGCAGCGCGTGGGGCGCATCACGCGCCGGCATCCGGGCAAGGAGGCGGGAATCGTCGTGGACTTCGTCCACCCAGCGACCAAGCACGACGACCCGGTGGTGACGCTGCATTCGCTGCTCGATCGCGACGTCTACCGCGGCGGGGCGATCGTCGTCGGCCCGGTGCGGCGCGGCCGGGGCCGGCGGGTACGGGTCGAGCGCAGGGTGCTCCCGGTCACCCCCGAGCCCGAGCGCCGCGCCGAGGTCTTCGAGCGGGAGCTCTGGCGAATCGCGGTCGAGCATCTCGACTACGGCGAGCAGCACGTGTGGGCGGCGCTCGCCGGCGCCCGGGTCGCTCCCAATGGCTGGCGCCGGGCCAAGGCGATGCTCCACTTCGACCGGGGCGGCGAGCTCAAGCGGCGGTTCCTGCTGACCGCGGTTCAGCGCAACCGCAACTCGCAGCTGCGTCTGCGCGCCCTCCAGGAGATCGCCGCCTCCCGCGACGCCGAGGCGTTCGACACCGCGATCGACATCATGGCCGGCTGGCCGCGCGACGAGCGGCGCGAGGGAGTCAAGATCATGCTGCTCGCCCTCGCCGAGCGCCGGATCGGGCGCCGTGACCAGGCCAACGCCTGGATCTGGCGGATGGCCGAGTACACGCGCGAGGTCCACGAGGAGTACGCGGTGCAGCGCTGGCCGGAGACCAAGCGGCTCCTAGGCCTGCTCGTCAACTCCAGCGGCGCGGCGCACGCCCGCAATGCCCGCCGGCTAGTGCACGCGGCCCGCAAAGAGGATCGTCGGCTCTCGGCGGCCCTGCTGGCCGCCGCGCTCGCCCACACCCCCGAGGCCGAGGAGGCGCTCCGTGGCGCGCGCACGCGGATGGCCCGCAAGCCGGCGGCGCTCGCCCGCGAACTGCTTCGCAACTTCCCCAAGGGCCGGCGGGGCAAGAGCCGCCGGCGCCGCAAGGCAGCGGCCAATGGCGGCGCCGAGGCCGAGACGCCGGCGGTGGTCGGCGCCGAGACGGCCACGCGGGACGGCGCGGACGGCGCGGAGGAAATCGAGCTCTCGGACACGCTGGAGGCCGCCGCGCCCGATGACGAGCCCGAGGACGTGGCCGAGCTCGACGAGCCCGAGGGCGTGGCCGAGCTCGACGAGCCCGAAGACGAGGGCGAGCGCGAGCAGCCCAAGGAGCCGGGCGAGGACGAGGAGGCCGAGCCGGAACAGCCCAAGGTCGAGGACGAAGCCGAGCCACAAGCGGCCGTGGACGAGCGCAAGCTGGGCGAGAGCCCCGAGGACCGGGGCGAACCGGGTGAAAGCGCCCAGGTCGAAGTCGAGGAGTTGCCGCGCCCGCGCCGCAGGCGCGCGAAACGCGACGCCGAAGCGGCTGCCTGATTCAAACTCGCCGTCAGGATCGCTTCAGTACGGCGGTCCTGGTCACCGTGCGGTGGTGGCCCGCGCCGTCGACAGCCGCGAAGCGCACGACCAGCATGACCGGCCCAGTGCCCTTCAGGGGGCCAGGGGGTAGCCGCAGGACGATACGGCTGTGGGGCCGAGGGATCTGCGTCTCGGTCTCGTAGAAGGATGCGATCCGGCTGAGGTGGCGTCCGCGTCGGAGCGATACGGCGATGGTGACGTCGGCTGCACGGGTCAGGTGAATGAGCACCGGGAGCCCGCCGCGCGAGCTGGTCGCCACGGTCGAGGGGTACAGCCGGGCGTCGAACCTCAGCGCAGGCCCCGTGGGGCCCACCGGCCACGCGCGGGCATCGCGTGCCTCGCGCGCTGCCAGCGGGCCGGTCCCGCTGCCGTGGCACGCGGTCGTGCCGCTGTCGACGACCGTCCCATCGAGACGCTTGAACGCCCAGTCGTAGCTCGAGGCGTGCAGCGTGAGTACCAGGACGCCGAAGTCGTTCTGGTCGGATACCTGCAGGTTGGGTGGATTCGTGAGCATCGTGAACAGGCTCTCGCCGCCCGTACCGGCGACGAACTGCCGCACGCCGGTCGTGGTTGCCGCCCCTGTCGGGTCCTGCTGCGCGTAGCGCTCGTACACGTGGTCGTGACCGCTGACCACGATGTCGGCGTGGGCGTCGTATAGCGCGCTGAACAGCGGCCCCGTGCCGGGGCTGTCGTTCGTCCAGCTCCCCGAGAAGCGGGGATGGTGCCAGTAGGCGAGTGTGCAGGCGGCCGGATGCGCCGCCAGGTCCGACTGCAGCCACGACGTCTGGGCCGAGGAGGTCTCGCCGGTCACGACATCGCCGCAGCCGGAGTCGTTGCAGCTCGAGTCGAGCGAGACGATGTGCCACGTGCCGAGGTTGTACGAGTAATACGGCGCCGTTGCGGTTGAGCCGTGGAGCGCCGCCCCGAAGTAGCTGAAGTAGCCGGCGGCGCTCGAGCTCGCGGCGTATTCGTGGTTGCCCGTCGTGGGATACGCGATCGGGTTGAAGATGCCCCAGGTGGCACCGTAGGCACCCGCACCCGTGTACTCGCTCAGCAGGCCCGAGTTGTACTGGTTGTCGCCGAGCGGCAGGACGGCGTCTGGATGCTGAGCTGACGCGAGGTTCGCGGTCAGGGTCTGTTCGCAGTTGTTGCCAGTGTCACCCGGAGCGCACGCGATGTCGCCGACAGCGACGACCACTGGGTCATGCGCGGCTGCAACCACGGCGCTGGCCGGGGACGTAGCCGATGAGGAGCCGCCGGCGTTCGACGCGGTCACGGTCGCGCGGATGGTCGAGCCAACGTCGCTCGCGGTGAGCGAGTACGTGGACGCGTTCGTACCGACGTTCTGGCACGAGCCGCTGCTACTGCAGCGCTGCCACTGGTAGGCGTAGGACAGCGGGGGCGTGCCCGTCCAGGTGCCGTTAGAGGTGGTGAGTGTCTGGCCCGCCTGTGCCGTGCCCGAGATCGCCGGAAGGGCGGTATTGCTGGGGGGTGTGGCGGCGGTCGCGGTGACCGTCGCGGTCTGCGTCGACGTCGCCACGCCTTGGCCCCCCGCATTGCTCGCAGTCACCACCACCCGAATCGTGTGACCCACGTCACCGGAGCCGAGCCCATAGCTGCTGGACGTGGCGCCAGAGATCGAAGCGCAGTTTGCCCCGCTCGAGTCACAATCCTCCCACTGGTAGGCATACGCGGTCGGACTGTTCGTCCAGGACCCGTTGGCCGCGGTCAGCGTCTGCCCCTGTTGCGCCGTCCCGGAGATCGCCGGAAGCGCGGTATTCGCCGGAGGCGAAGGAGGAGGCGGAGGGCTACCGGTAAGCCCAAAGGCGCTCTCCATCGGTGACGCGGAGGCAGCATTGCCGAGAGCCGGCAAGCCGAGAAGATCCTCTGCCGTCCGGAGCAGCGAATAGTGGTTGAAGGCGGTCGAGACCTTGATCGCGTTCGTGTACGGCGAGACGACGATCGTCGCGACCTGATTGTTCCCTCCGCTGTTCTCGTCCTCGTCCCAGGTGATGAAAATCGCCGTGTTGCCCGCCTGATACTGCGAGGTTGCCGTCAAAGCCGGGACAAAGCTCGAAAGGAACGAGTCGCCCCGCGCGATCGTTCCGTCGTGCATATCGTCGATGGCGTTCGGGGTGATCAACGTAAAGGCAGCGCTCAAGTCGGGCGTTGAACCAAGCGGAACATCGAAGTTGCTGCAGTCCGGGCCCAAGTTCGTGTAGTACGCCATCGGGTTGTGGCGGACGAGATACTCACCCGAGTCCGACGCGTAGCAGTTGGACGGCATGCTCTCGAGCAGCGATCGGCTCTTCCCACCCGGAAGCTGACTGAAAATCGACGGCACGTTCAGCGGATGGCTTGACGGATCGTTGTCGTCGCTGATCCCCTGGGTGCTCCCACTGGTTAGACCAATGTAATTTGGCAGGCTCGGGTGCGCGAGCCCGAAATAGTTCGTGGCCAGCCCGTATGTGTTCGCGAGGTGATTGATATACGGCGCCTGACTCGACCCGATGATCGACCCGTAGCCATGGTTTTCCATCAATATCCAAACCACGTGTGTGATCGTCCCCGAGGCCGATGCCGCGGTGACGGCTGCAGTCTGGGCCGAGGTGGCGGCCCCATGACCCGCCGAGTTGCTCGCCGTCACGACCACCCGAATCGTGTGACCCACGTCACCCGACCCCAGCGTGTAGGTGTTGCTGGCAGCCCCGGAGATCGAGGTGCAGTCCGCGCCCGAGGAGTCGCAGTCCTGCCACTGGTAGGCGAAGGCCGTCGGACTGTTCGTCCACGACCCATTGGTGGTGGTGAGGACCGAGCCCTGCACCGTAGCGCCGCCGATCGCCGGCACTGCCGTGTTAACCGGCGCCGGCGTGCCGGACGTCGCCCCATTCACATACGCGCTCGCCGGCCCCACCGGCCACGGACCACCGGCACTAGTCCACTTACTCGGCAGACCCTTCGCGGCATAGCTCGCCGTGCCGCCGCTCGGGACGTCGCGGAAATACAGCAGACCGCTTCCGCCCGTCCCACCAATCGAGATCCAGTAGCGCGTTCCAGACGTCAGACTCGGCGGCGAGCCGCCAAGCTGCACGTCATTCCAGTCGTTGGCAGTCACAGCCGAGAGCGTCCCGCTCGCGAGCAGCCTGCTCGGCGTGCCAGACGAATCGCTGTAGATACCAGCCCGCAGCG
>JAFASF010000365.1 GCA_019244745.1 Solirubrobacterales bacterium
TCAGTTCGGCAACCTCCTCCAGCACCTGACGGGGTCCAAGCACCACAACATGGCGCTGCGAGACGCGGCCGTGCGCAAAGGCCTCCACGTCTCCGAGTACGGGGTCCTCGACGACAAGACCGGAGAGACGCATCGGTGCGAGACCGAGGCCGAGGTCTACGGGCTCCTCGGGCTCGAATACATCGAGCCCGAGCTGCGCGAGGACCGCGGCGAGCTCGAGGCCGCCGCCAATGGGGCGCTGCCGGACCTGATCCACGTGCGGGATCTGCGCGGTGATCTGCACTGCCACACGGACGCCTCCGACGGAACGGCGTCGATCGAGCAGATGGCGCTGGCGGCGCGCGAAGCCGGTTACACCTACCTGGCGATCACCGATCATTCCGCGAGCTTCGGCTTCGGCGAGGACCTGTCGCCCGACCGTCTGCGCGAGCACGTGGCGCGGATCCGCGCCGCCTCGGTCGACGGAATCGAGCTGCTCGCCGGCTCTGAGGTCAACATCCTGCCCGACGGTTCGCTCGACTACGACGACGAGGTGCTCGGCGAGCTCGACTGGGTGGTCGCGTCCGTGCACTCGTCGTTCCGGATGGACTCCCGGACGATGACCGACCGCATCGTGCGCGCGATCGAGCATCCCCTGGTGGACTGCATCGGGCACCTCTCGGGGCGGAAGATCGAGCGGCGAGCGCCGTACTCGTTCGACGCCGACCGCGTGCTCGAGGCCGCGGCGAGGAGCGGCACGCTGCTCGAGATCAACGCCAGCCCGGACCGCCGGGACCTCAACGAGGTCAACGCTCGCGCCGCCGCCGCGGCGGGCATCCCGATCGTCATCAATTGCGACGCCCACCGCGTCGGGGGCTTCGAGGTCGCCCGCTACGGGGTCGCGACCGCTCGGCGGGCGTGGCTGACGGCGGCCGACGTAGCGAATACCCGGCCGTGGCCCGAGGTCGCGGCGCTGCGACCGAGGAACCGGTAGTCCCGGCCTACGCGCGGCGCTGACTCGAGACCGGTTTGCGGACCGGCTTCTGATCGGCCGAAGACTCGGATTTTCGGCCCCACGGACGCTGCGCGACGAAGTCGCGCAGCCCCACACCGCGCTGGATGGCGACAAACCACAACAGGCCGGCGATGCACAGGATCAGGGCCACGAAGAAGTTCAGCCGCAGGCCGAGGATGTGGTTCGAGTAGTCGATGCGCAGCGTCTCCTCGAAGATACGAAAGCCCGAGTAGCCGGCGACGTACAGCGCGAACAGCCCTGGCGGGCGGATCCGGCGGTGGTTTCCGAGCCACACCAAAAACGCGGCCAGGCCGAGGTCCCAGATGATCTCGTACAGGAACGTGGGCTGAAACGTCGCGTACTGGGTGAAGTGCTGGGGGCGGTGCGCGGGGGAGATCTTGAGCGCCCAGGGCAGCGTGCTCGGCTTGCCGAACAGCTCCTGGTTGAAGTAGTTGCCGACCCTGCCGATCGCTTGGGCAACCGGCAGGCACGGCGTCACCGCGTCCATGAACCGCAGGAGGTCGTAGTTGGACAGGCGGCGGTGGGCGGCCCACAGCCCGACGAGTACGCCGGCGGCGATCCCGCCCCAGATCCCGAGCCCACCCTGCCAGATCGCGAACGGCCCCCACCAGTGCGGGGGGACCTGGCTGGGGGTCGTGATGAGGAAGTAGATCCGCCCGCCGATCAGGCCGGCGGGGAAGGCCCACACCACGACCTCGTAGCACAGATCGGGGTCGCCGCCGGCCTTCGCCCAGCGACGGCGGGAGATCATGATCGACGCCGCCACCGCGAGCACGTACATGAGCCCGTAGACGTGAAAGAAGAACGGCCCGATGTGGAAGCCGTTCGAGGAGGGGCTGGGTATGTAGGCGGGGATCATGCCGGCGGTGTCTTAAATCTAGAGATCAGGCGCGGCAGGACCTGTTGGGAAAGCGTTTGGTCGACGGCGGCGCGCGAGAACGGTGCGAGCAGCTCGCGCGCTTTCTGTGCGTACCCGGGGGCGGGATCGTCGAGGGCGACGCGGAGCGTCTTGGCGAGGTCGTGGTCTACGAGTCGGGGGTCGAGTTCGTGTGCGATCCCCCGTGCCGGATACGGGCCGGGCGCCGGCGTGGTCACCAGCAGGCAGCCGTCGGCGAGTGCCTCGAGGGCGGCGATCCCGTAATCCTCGCGTCGTGGGGCTGCGACGAACACGCGCGCCCGGCGGAGCAGCGCCCGGTACTCTGCCGGCGCGAGGCGGCCGGCGACGTGTACGCCGTCGGTGCGGTTCGCCTGATCGGTGCCGGCGACCACCAGCGTCTCGCCGGTGCGGCGGGCGCGGGACCAAGCGCGCAGGACGTAGTCGAGGCGCCGCTTCTCGGGATTGCCCGCGTACGCGATCGCGTCGATGTCCCGCCGGGGGGCGGGCGCTCCGGAGGGTTCGACCGGGACCGGCACCACGACGTCGGGCTCGGTTTGGAGCGGGGCGAGGGCGCGCTCGCTCATCCCGAGGATGAGCGGCGCCTGGGCGATTCGCCCGCGTTCCACGGGGCGCTGCCAGACGCCGTGGCGACCGGGACGGTTCTCGGCCGCGAGCGAGTCGATCCAGATCGCACCGGGCTGTGGCCACAGCAGCGCGATGCTGATCGAGCAGTAGATCACGGCTTCTGGGTCGTGCCTCGCGATGGCGTGTCGGCATGCCTGTCGGGCGGCGCGCGCCTCGACGAAATCGGTCAGGGCGAACGTGCGGACACGCCTCAGCGGTCCGGGGGCGACGCGGGCGACGGCGGCGCCTGACCGCGACAGCGAGTTCGTTAGCTCGGTGGCCGCGGTTCGCCAGCCGCTCGTGCTGTCGACCGAGACGACGAGGATGTCGGTTGAGGGCACGTGCTTATGCCCGGGGGCGGGCGCGGGGAGTGCGGCCCGAGGCGCCGTTCAGCTCGAACAGGTTCGAGCGGAAGCCGGGTGTCCGCACGAGCCGGATCGGGTGAAGGGGCGAGGTGTGCGCCACGTAGAACCTGGCTCCATCGCGCTCCTCGATCGCCGCCACCGCGCTCGACTGGCGGCGCCAGGCGAGCGCCCAGATGATCGCGAACCCGGTCGCCACCGCGGGCACCTGCGGAAACAGGAACGCGACCGCGCCCGCTCCGACGGTCGACACCAGCAGCGGCCATAGCCGGTTGAGCAGCGTGCGGCCGGGGTTCGTCTCGGGCAACGAGGTCTGCATGCGGGCGCTGGCGAGCAGGGAGCCGATCTGAGCCGAGGTGCTGGGGCGCCGTCCCAGCCAGATGCCGATCAGCGCGGCCACCACCCACCACCCGGCGGCGACCGGCACCACCAGGTCGTCGCCGCTCTCGACCGCGGCCGCGAGGGTCACGGCGGCAAGCGCACTTGCCGCCGCCGCGCTGAGCAGGACCGTCGTTCGCAGGAAGTCCGTGAAGCGCACGGCGGTTCAGTCGGAGGCCAGCAATGCGAGCAGGTCCCGCATGCCCTCGGTTCCGTCCACGACCACGTCCGCCTGCTCGGAGATCCCCGATGGGCCCTCGTCCGAGCGAACGCCGACGCGGATCGCGTGCTTGATGGTGCCCTGCTGTTGGAGCTCCGCGAGGGCGCGAAACGCGTCGAGGTCGGTGGCGTCGTCGCCGGCATACATGGCCGCCTCGACGTCCTCGCCCTCGAGGAACGTCGTGATCCCGGCGCCCTTGTCCATCCTCACCGGCGGTCGGATCTCGAGCACCTTGCGCCCCCAGTGGGTACGCAGGCCCGCTTGCTCGGCGCGCGAGGCGAGGGTGTCGAGCGCCGAACGGGCGGCGTCCTCGTTCGGCGCGCCGCGCCAGTGAAACGCGACGATCGTGCCCTTGTCCTCGAGTCGCACGCGCAGACGCCGCAGCTCGGCGGTGTCCGCCTCGCGGCCGAACTGGTGGATCCGCCGCACCCAATCCTCGACCTTCGGATCGACGACCGACTCGGTCCAGCCCGCGCGCAACAGCTCCGCCCCATGCGTGCCGAGATAGGAGATCGTGCCGATGGACACCATCGCGCGCGCGTCGGCGGCCCGGCGCCCGGTCACGCAGGCCACGATCTTGTACCGGCGGGCGATCGCGGCCAGGAGCTGGCGGGTGGATTCGGGGACCTTGGCGTCCGCGGCGTGCTCGACGATCGGCGAGATCGTGCCGTCGATGTCGAGCAGGATCGCGGCCTGCTGCGGGTTCGCGCGGAGCGGCGCGAGCGCCTCGGCGAGGAGCGCTGCGGTCACGCTCCCAAGTATGGCGGAGGGCGGGGGTGCCACCGTCTGCGCGCGCTAGAACTGCGAGCGCGCGCAGCCGGTGGCCACCCCCGCCTGGTTGACACGCTCGGGTGCGGGGCGGGCCGGTTGTTTGCCGTAGCGAGTTGCGGGGGTGGGTTCTGGGGTAGACCTGTCCCCGTGAGAATCTCATCCCAGCCGTTCTTGGAGCCCTTCGACGAGGTCCCGCAGCCTGCAGAGCCGGCGACGCCCGCCGTGCCCGACGCGCCGGTCACTCCCGCCGATCCGGATCCCGGGACGCCGGCCGACCCCGAGGAGCCCGCCACCGTCCCCGCTCCGGAAGAGCCGCCGACGCCGGTCGTGCCCGAACCGAAACCCGACGAGGACTAGCGACCGAAGGTTTGGAGCAATCGCCGGCCGCGCGCCGGCAGCTCCGCGATCAATGCGCGCGTCTCGGACAGCCCGGCTCTGAGCTCGGTGTCCCCGACCTCGACCGGGAGCATCGAGTCCTGGAGCTCGGCGATGCCCTGGTCCGCGTCCTCGGTGGCCTCGACCGCGCGCTCGATGTAGACCCTGGGATCGCCGGTGTGCGTCCCGGGCGACGGCGTCTCGAAGGTTCGATTGGGAAGCTCATATCGCGCGGCAAAGTCGGCGTATGCGCGCCGGGCTCTGCCGTACGCACCCTGGAGCGGTCTGAACATCTGCTCCTCCAGGGCGTCCGCGGCCTGCTCGTCGAGCTCCTCGTACGCCTCGGCGACGCAGGCGAGCCCGAACGCGAGGCGATCCGTCGCGTCGGCGAGGTCGTCGAGCAGTTGCTGTCGGGCTTCGGCAGTCGTGTAAGCCATTGCTTTCAGAGTATTCGACGCCGTTGGGCTACCCGTTACGGAGTCATTACGTACCGGTGATGTCAGCGCACGAGCATCGTGACGTACGCCAGGTCATGACCAATACGATCGTGAGATGAACCTGGCCAGCGAGATCCTCGCGCGGAGAATGCGGTTGCCGCGGGCCCAGGCCGATGAGCTCGTCTGCGAGCACGACCTACGGGCGACGATGGATGATGGGGTCGTGCTGCTGGCCGACCGGTGGGTGGCGAGCGCGGCGAACGATCAGCCCCAGCCGACCGTGCTCGTGCGCTCGCCGTACGGGCGCCGGGCAGTCGTAGGCTTGCTGTTCGGCCGGCTGCTGGCCGAGCGCGGGCTTCAGGTGGTGATCCAGAGCGTGCGCGGGACGTTCGGCTCCGGCGGCCAGTTCAGCCCGTTCGACGAGCGCGCGGACGGCCTGGCCACGCTTCGCTGGCTGCGCGCCCAGCCCTGGCACGCGGGCCGGATCGGGATGATCGGGCCGAGCTACCTCGGGCTCGTGCAGTGGGCGGTGGCGCCGGAGGCGGGGGACGATCTGGCCGGGCTCGCGATCCAGGTCAGCGCGTCGCAGTTCCACGGCCAGACGTACGCCGGCGGCAGCCTGTCGCTCGAGACGACGGCGTCCTGGCTCGTCCTGGTCGCCGAGCAGGAACGCCGGTTCGCGCTGCCGGCCATGGGGCGCGCGTTGCGCCGGCTTCCGGAGCTGCTGCTCGAGCTTCCCCTCGCCGATCTCGACGAGCTGGCGACGGGCGCGCCGGTGCCCTGGTTTCGCGAGGCGATGGCCCATCCCGCGCGGGAGGACGCGTACTGGGTCACCCGCGACTACGCGACGGGAGTCAGCAAGGTGACTGCGCCGGTGCAGTTCGTCGGCGGCTGGTACGACATCTTCCTGCCGTGGATGCTCGAGGACTTCGCGGCCCTGCACGCGGCCGGGCGAGACCCGAAGCTCGTGATCGGGCCGTGGACGCACACCGCCCCGGGTGTCATCGCGACCGGATTGCGCGACGGGCTCGGGTGGCTCCGCTCCAAGCTGCTGGACGACACGAGGCTCGAGCGGCCGGAGCGCATCCGGGTGTTCGTGACCGGTGAGCGCACGGGCGGCGGATGGCGGGCGCTGTCCGAGTGGCCGCCCGAGGGAGGCGAGCGACGGCTGTGGCTCACCGGCGATGGATCGTTGTCGGAGGGGGAGCCCGGGGTCGGTGCCACGTCCGGAAGCCGCCGATACCGCTACGACCCGGCCGATCCCACCCCGTCCGTGGGCGGGCCGGTCCTCTTGGCGCGCGAGCCGGTCGTCGACAACCGCCCACTCGAGGCGCGCGCGGACGTGCTGACCTACACGACGGCGGGGTTGGCGTCGACGGTCGAGGCGATAGGGCCGGTGCGGGTGGAACTGTGGATCCGCTCGAGCTCGCCTTACTTCGACGTGTTCGCCCGGGTGTGCGATGTCGACGTGGCCGGCGCATCGTGGAACGTGTGCGACGCGCTCGTGCGCGTGCAACCGGGACGGTTCGAGCGGGACTCGAGCGAGGCGTGGCGCGTCTTCTTCGATCTGTGGCCGATCGGCCATCGCTTCGCGGCCGGGCACCGGATCCGCCTCCAGGTTTCCTCCGGAGCGCACCCGCGGTACGCGCGAAATCCGGGGACGGGCGAGGAGGCGACGAGTGCCACGAGGCTCGAGCCGGTGGACGTCGAGGTGTTGCACGGTTCCGGTCGTCCGTCGGTGCTCGTGCTCCCGGGGGCCCAACGCTCATGACCCGGCGCCACCGGTCGTTCCGGTCGGCGTCACGGGCGGAGTCCGCGATGCGACCGCCTGCCGTCAGCGCGATCTGTGGCGCCTTGCTCATGGCCCTGGTTCTCATGGCCCTGGTCCTCACGGCCGTGGGCGCGATTGCGCCGGCCGGCGCCGCCGCGCGAGCGCTCCCGGGCCCTCCCACCCGCCGCGCGGCCTGGGTCGCGCGAATCGTGGTCCCCACGCCGGCGCGGACGGCACCGGGAGGTGGCCGCATCCGGACGGTGATCCGGACGAGCGCAGTCGGGGACGGAGGTCCGGTCGTTTTGCTTGTGCTCGCCGCCCGGACGACGCCGAACGGGGTCACCTGGCTCAGGGTCCTGCTCCCGCAGCGCCCGAACGGCGTGTCGGGCTGGATCAACTCGAACTTCGTCGAGGTCTCGCGCACCGCGTGGCGGATCGATGTGTCGCTGCGAGCTCGCACGGTCTCGCTGCTCCGCCGAGGCCGGATACTCGACGCGTGGCCCGCGGTGATCGGCAAGCCCAGCACGCCCACCCCGCCCGGCCTGTACGCCGTCTACGAGCGTGTCCCTCAGCCCAGCCCCGACGACTTCCTTGGCACCTGGGCGCTTCTCCTAACCGCTTTCTCGCCCGTGCTGCACAACTTCGACGGGGGACCCGGAGAGGTCGCGATCCACGGGCGGGGCGGCACCAGCCTGCTGGACCCGCTGGGCAGCGCGCGCTCGCACGGCTGCATCCGGATCGACAACAGCGCGATCGACCTGCTGGCGGCCGATGCGGCCGAAGGCACTCCGGTTCAGATCAACTAGGGCGAGGTGTCGCGTTCTTCCGCTGTATAGCGCGGGAAGAACGCAACAGTTGCGCGGTGACAATCTGTCGCACCTCAATGCGCCGGCATCGAGAAGCCAAACATCCGATCGGCGTCGATCCGGGCGTAGAGCGGACCGGAGTCGAGGAAGTCGGTGGCCCAATCATCCCCATAGCGGGGAACGTAGATGTCGAGCAGCGTCTGCCTGAAGCCAGAGTACGCATGGTCGGTGATGTCGATCGGGGTGGCGCGGCCGTGAACGGTCACGGCCAGCTCCTCCCCCGGAAGGTGCGTCGCGCTGACGTGCGGCCGAGCGCGAATGTGCACGAAGCGCATCGAATCCGCGCTCGACCCGAAGTGAAACGCGCCGCGATAGAAGATCCCGTCGACTGGCCCGGCGATCGGCCGGCAATCGGCGGTCACCGTCGCCAGCACCAGCAGGCGCATGCCGGTCAGAAGTTCGACCAGCGGCTCGGCGCGCAGGCGCCGGTCGGGCGTGTGGATGCGCAGGAGGTGGGGGCCTGCGTTCGCGTAGCTGCGATCCAGGAGGTCTTGGAGTGCCGCGATGTCGTCCGGCGATTCGTGCATCGGGACAGCAAATCACGCCACGCGCGCCGGGCGCCGTCCGGCGACGACCGTGGCCAGCGCGGCGGCGAGCGTCGTCGCCGCGCACGAGAGCAAGAACGGCGCGCTCACGCCCTGGGCGGCCACCGCGCCGCCCGCCGCCGAACCGGCCGCAAGTCCGCCCACGAGCGCCGCGGTTACCCAGGTGAACGCCTCGGTCTCGCTCCCCGCAGTGGCGGCGCGGCCGACCAACGCGTATTGACAGGAGAACATCGGGGCGATCGCCAGTCCGGCCACGAGGCTGAGCGCCAGCCCCGCCGGCACCGACCGAGCGGCGATCAGTGGAGCCGTGCAGCCGACGAGGGTCAAGAGCAGCAGCCGGTAGCGCGCACCCAGCGGTGAGCTCCAGGAACGCGAGCCATACCAAAGGCCGCCGGTCAGGCTCCCGGCGCTCCAGAGCGCCAGCATCAGCCCCGAGGCCGACCGCGACCCGGCGTGCAACGCCAGCGAGGGCAGCCCCACCTCGACCGCTCCGAGTCCGACGCCGGTCAGCGCGATGGGCGCGAGCAGAGCCCGCAGCTGCGCGCTCCCGAGCGCCGCCGCTCGCCGGTGGGCCCGGGGCCGGCTGCCTCGCCCTGCGGCCAGGGGCGAGCGCACGAACAGGACCGTCCCGCCCATGCAGACGACGCCCAGAAGCAGGACCGCGGCCGCGGGTGAGATGACCGTGATCACAAGGCCCACGAGCAGCGGGCCGGTGATCCAGACCAGCTCCTGGGCTATCGACTCGAGCGCATACGCGGTCTCTCTGACCGTCGGGTCTTCGAGCCGCTCTCGCAGGAGAGCGCGCACCGTAGGCGCGATGGGCGGGTACAGCCCGCCGGCGAGGCCGGAGAGTGCCACCAGCGCCACCGCGTGGCCGCCGGCGCGGCTGGCGACAACGAGCGCGATGAGGACGATTCCCTGCGCAAACGCGGTCGGCGCCAGAACGCGAACGCGGCCGAACCGATCGACCAGAGCACCCTGCAACGGCGCCGTGACCGCGCTCGCCAGCGCGTAGGCTCCGACCGCCGCTCCGGCCGCCGGATACGAGCCCGTCGCGCCGCGCACGAGCAGGAGGATGGCCAGAGAGGCCATCCCCTGGGGCAGCCGGGCGACGAGAGCACTCCCAAAAAGGCGGGGCGCGCCGGGCACCGAAAGGACGGAGCGGTAGCGGATGAACACAACTCCAAGGCTAAGTCCTCCCCGCCGCAGATACGCTCACCGTCGAGCGGCCGAGGGCGGAGGGGGTGGGTCAGGCGCCGGCAACGGCGGGTAGCCTTGGCTCGTGGCGACCTGGGACGACGTGCGCCGGATCGCTCTGGCGCTGCCGGAGACCGACGAGCAGCTCTCCCACGGCCACGCCAGCTGGCGGGTGCGCGACAAGGGATTCGTATGGGAGCGGCCGCTGCGGGCCGCGGACCTTCGGGCCCTGGGCGACGCCGCACCCACGGG
The DNA here is from genome assembly GCA_019244745.1 of Solirubrobacterales bacterium. Taxonomy (GTDB): domain Bacteria; phylum Actinomycetota; class Thermoleophilia; order Solirubrobacterales; family Solirubrobacteraceae; genus Palsa-465. The sequence continues at coordinate 9,691 of JAFASF010000365.1, forward strand.
TCCGATCCTCGGCGTCCGCGTCGAGCACCTCGGGGCCAAGGAGGCGCTCATCGGCGATGACCCCGAGGTCTTCTTCACCACCCCGCACTTCGACGGATATCCCGCCGTTCTCGTCTGCCTCGACAAGATCGGGGTCGGCGAGCTCGGTGAGCTGATCGTGGAGGCATGGATCGCTCGCGCGCCCAAGCGGCTCGCGCGCGCGTACGTCGAGAGCAACTTTCCCCGCGCCGAATGACGGGAGTCCGGCTTACGAGGGCGAACTGGCCTTCGCCCACTCGGCCTTGTGCACCTTCTTGGTCGCCTGGTAGTCGGCCAGCGCCTGCTCGGAGTCGACGTCGCCGAGCGTGGGGTGCCACGGCACGAGGTCCTCGGCGGCCTGCACGCCGAAGCGCTTGGCGAGCACGGAACCCAATGACTTGATCTTCATCTCTCCGAAGCCGGGCAGCGCCGCGAGGTTTGCCCGCAGCTCGGCCGGGTCGACGGCGTCGTCCCAGATCCCCCCGGCATCGCCGTCGTAGTGGTCGCGGACGTGTGCGGCGAGCTCGTGCACGCGCTGGGCCATAGAGGCGGGGAAGCGGTGGATTGCGGGTCGCTGGCGAAAGAGCGGCTCGAGGTCGAGCGAGGCGAGCGTCGCGGCATCGAGCGTGCCGGCGCGCTCGCGAAGCACGAGCGGCCCCGAGAACGCCTTCTGAACCGTCACCTGCTGGTCGAGCGCAAAACCGATCAGCAGCGCCATCGGATCGGATGCGATCAGCGCGTTGGCCTCGTCGGAGTCGGTGAAGTACAGGCGATCGGGCAGACGGCGATGATAAACGGAGCGGGATGAATCGCCTCCGAGCCGTAAACCCGTCGGCGTATGATCGGCCGGTGCGCGCGGCGCGAGCCCTCACCCGGGTGGTCGATCGGTGAGCGTCGCGGCGGCCGCCGCACCCGCGGCCGAGGGCCGGCGCAGCCTGTGGGTGGTGTTCGTGGGACTGATGCTGGTCCTGCTGATGGCCGCTCTCGACCAGACGATCGTCTCGACGGCGCTCCCGACGATCGTCGGCGATCTGGGCGGGCTCAATCACATCTCGTGGGTCGTGACCGCGTATCTGCTCGCGCAGACGGCCGTGACGCCGATCTACGGGAAGCTCGGGGACCTCTACGGCCGCAAGATCGTCCTGCAGTTCGCGCTCGTGGTGTTCCTGGCGGGATCGGCACTGTGCGGCGCGGCGCAGAGCATGACCGAGCTGATCGTCTTCCGGGCCATCCAGGGGCTCGGGGGCGGCGGCCTGATGGTCGGCACGATGGCCGCCATCGGCGATGTGGTGACGCCGCGCGAGCGCGGGCGCTACCAGGGTTACTTCGGCGCGGTGTTCGGCCTGGCAAGCGTGATCGGCCCGCTGCTGGGGGGATTCTTCACCTCGAACCTCTCCTGGCGCTGGATCTTCTACGTCAACCTGCCGATCGGCGTGCTGGCGTTCGTGGTGCTCGCCGCGACGCTCCCTGCGCGTAAGGACGACGTCCACTACCACGTCGACTACCTGGGAGCGGCTGTGCTCGCCGCCAGTCTGAGCGCGATCGTGCTGATGTGCACGCTGGGAGGCACGACGTACAAATGGACCTCGCCGTTCATCATCGGGCTCGGGTTGGCGGCGGCGGTTTTGCTCGCGGTCTTCGTCCTGATCGAGCGGCGGGCCGCCGAGCCGGTCCTGCCCCCGAGGCTGTTTCGCAACCGGGTGTTCTCGGTGACGAGCGGCATCGGCCTGATCGTGGGCTTTGCCCTGTTCGGATCGGTCACCTACCTGCCGCTGTTCCTGCAGGTCGTAAACGGAGCCAGCCCGACCGGCTCGGGTTTGCAGATCCTGCCGCTGATGGGCGGTCTGCTGGTCACCTCGATCGGCTCCGGCCAGATCATCACCCGCACGGGTAAGTACAAGCCCTTCCCGATCATCGGGACCGCGATCATGGTGGTCGGGCTCGCGCTCCTGTCGCGGATGGACTCGCACACGACCCGGCTCACCGCGTCGGCGTACATGTTCGTGCTGGGGCTTGGGCTGGGGTCCGTCATGCAGGTGCTGGTGATGGCGGTCCAGAACGCCGTCGAGTACAGCGACCTGGGAGTCGCCACGTCCGGCGCCACGCTGTTTCGCTCGATCGGCGGGTCGGTCGGCACCGCGGTGCTCGGATCGATCTTCAACAATCGCCTGACCGCGGAGCTCGCGTCCAAGGTGCCGCCGAATGAGACCAGCGGCTTGGCGGGAGGAGTCGCGCACGCCAACCCGGCCGCGCTGAAGACGCTGCCGGCGCCGGTCCACGCGGCGTACATCCAGGCGTTCACGAACGCCTTGACCACCGTGTTCGAGGTCGCCGCCGCGGTCGTCGCGGTCGCCTTCGTGCTCAGCTGGTTCCTCCAGCAGCTGCCGCTCCGGGACACGATTGCCGCCGGCAGCGGGGTCGGCGAAAGCTTCGCCGCACCCAAGCACACCGATTCGCTGGCCGAAGCCTCGCGGGCGCTGACCACGCTGGTCGGCCGCGAACGCCGGCGCCAATTCGCGCAACGGCTGGCCGAACGCGCCGGCGTCGATCTCTCCGCCGCGGCGGCATGGTTGATCGTGCGCTTGCACGAGAACCCCGGCGCGAGCATCGCCAAACTGTCCGAGAGCTTCGACATCCCGATTGACGTCAGCCGGCGCGCCCTCGTCGAGCTCGAGCAACGCGGCCTGGTCTCCGGCACCTCGGAAGCCGACGTGGACCCGGTCGCCCATCAGGTGACGCCGGAGGGCGAAGAGATCGTCGAGCGGCTGATCGCCGAGCGCCGGGCCAGCCTGGCGCGGCTGTGTGAGGGATGGTCGCCCGAGAAGGAGGCGGATCTCTCCGGGCTGCTAACGCGCCTGGCGCGCGAGCTGGCGAGCGAACCGCACCGGGAGCTGGCTCACAGCGCGTGAGCTTGAGAGGTGCGGCGCCGGGCGAGTGAGCCGGCGCCCGTCGGCCGACATTCAGTGCCGTTTCGTTCTCGGCGGTCGCGTCGCCCGGGTATCTGTCGAGCGCAGGCGTCCAGTCGAACCCGAGCTACGGCGCGCCCTGGGAGGCTGCCCACTCCCGCAGGCGACCCGACACTCCGAGCGCGTCCTGCTCCACCTCGACGATGGCATCGGCAGGGATGTTGTTTCGCCGGGCGGCGGCCATTATCTCCGCTGCCGAGGGCGCCTCGTAGAGGCAGTAGGTGCGCCGGCGGTCGGCGCTGAGAAACGAGAACAGCCAGCGGACGCCCTCGTCGGCGTTGACCTCCTCGATCAACCTGACGTCGTCCTCGCTCAGAGCTAGCTGTTCGGCGAATGCCCTCTCGATGACGAACAGCGGCATCGTGGGCGCATGCTACCGGGCTTTAGGCTCGCGCAGAGAATTGATCGGCCCGGTCGCTTCTCTCCTTCGCGGCTGTCACGCCTCCACCAGGGCGTGACGATGGGCGTAGGAGGCCGCCTCCGTGCGATTGGCGCAGCCCGTCTTGCGCAGGATGCTCCGGATGTGATTGGCGGCCGTGTGTTCGGAGATGAACAACGTCGCGCCGATCTCGCGGTTGCTGAGGCCGCGCGCGACGAGCCCCAGGATCTGCGCCTCGCGGGCCGACAGTCCGTCCGGGAGCCCCGGGGGCACAGCGGCGGACCCTCCTAGTCCCAGTCTCCGGATGCGATTGCGAAGCGCGCTCATCCCGATCGCGGCCGCGAGCTCGTCCGCCTCGGCGAGCAGCGACGCGGGCTTGCGCTCATCGCCGGCGCCGCGTCCGCGGCGGTGGAGCATCCGCGCGTACTCGTACTCGGTGTGCGCGAGCCAGGTCATCGCCTGCATCTGTCGGTTCAGCGCCGCGGCTCGCGCGAAGTGATCCTCGGCGAGCTCCCACTCGCCGAGGGTTGCGGCGAGCATTCCCAGGTAGCGGTCGGCCGCGCCGTAGTAGGCGACGAGGTGCCCGATCATCACGTTCATCCCGCTCAGGGGCGCCAGCTCGCCGTACACGAGGGCTGCCGTCGCCTCGCCGCCCACGGCCGCGCAGGCGTCGGTTATGTAAGTGAGCGACGCCAGCCATAGGGATTCTCGCAGCGGCTCGAGACCCGCACCGGCGATCCGCGCCAGCTCGCGCTTCGCCTCTGCCTCCATTCCAAGCTCGACGAGCAGCGAGGCAAGGCCCGGCCGCCAGGGTCCGTGGTCGCGCTCGTCCGCAGAGAGGATCCGGATCACCGGCGCAAGCTCGGCCAGGCGGCCCTGCTCGCGGCGAAGGCTGAACATCTGGATTCCGTAGGTCCCCGAGGCGTCGCGCCCGGTGAGCAGCCGGCCCGCTTCCTCGGAGCGACGCGCCATCGCCTCGGCCGCATCGAGGCGACCGTCCGCCAGCGCGATGGCCGCTCCATAGTGCTCGGCCACGTGGACCATGAATGGCTGCTGGGTTACCTCGGCCATCTCGTGCAGCTCCGAGACCTCGCGGCGCGCCGACTGGATGTCGGCAATGGCCACGAAGGCTGGCGCGCGCCACGACATCGCCTCGGCCTGAGCCTCGGGGTCGCCGAGCTGCTCGCCGATGGCCCTCGCCTCGGTCAGCATCTCGATGATCTCCTCGATCGGCGTCGTTCCGCGCGACCAGTAGGCGCGCACCAGCACGGCCGCGAGGGCCGCGTCGTCGTCCAACCGCCGCGCGAGCGCAATCGCGTTGTCGCGGACGATCGCTCCCCGCTCGTGGTGGCCCCTCATATCAAGCGCGCGGGCGAGCCCGCTCAGGAGCCCCACGCGCAGCCCGGACTCCTGATCGCCGAGCGCCGCCGTCGCCTCCTCGAGCAGGTCGAGCGCGCCCTGGTCGATCCCCGGCCGCCAGCTCGCCTCCTCGTAGCCGATCGCGGCGCGCGCCAGCAACTCGGCGTCGCCGAGCTCCCGGGCAATCTCCGCGGCCTGGCGGAACGCGTCCAGCGCATCGATCGCCTTACCGGCCCGGTGCGTCGCGGTGCCGAGCTCCAGCAGAACCTCGGCGCGCTCCGACGGTAGGTCTATCCCGAGCTCCAGCGCGGCCCGCAGTAGCGCGGCCGCCTCCTCGAACGCCAGCGCTTCCGTCGCGGCGCGAGCGGCGAGCACGCTGTATTCGATCGCTCGCTCCGCCCCGCCGAGCGGGGCGGCGGCGGCGAAATGGTGGGCCAGGTCGGCCAGGGCTCGCGACGACCGCCCGCCGCTCGCCTCGCGAGCTTCCCCCACCCGCAAGTGCAACTCGGCCCGCCGCACGCCGGTGAGCCGGTCGTAGACCGCTCGGCGGACCAGTTCGTGGGCGAACTTGAACACCAGACGACCGCCGGGAAGCTCCTCGATGATCGCGCTGCGGATCGCCTCGTCGAGGGCCGGAACGAACTCGCGCTCGCTGATGCACGACCCGGAGCGGACGACGTCGAGCGCGAACTCGGCGCCCGCCGTGGCCGCGACTTCGAGCAGTTCCGTGGTCGCCGGCGCGAGACGCGCGAGCCGCTCGCTGACCACCTCGCGGACGCTCTCGGGCGTCCCGAGCTCGGCGAGCGGGCGGGTGAGACGCATCGCATCCCCCGCTGTCTCGATCACGCCGGTCTCGATCAGCGCTCGCCACAGCTCGCACACGAGGAAGGCGTTGCCGCCCGTCAACTCGGTGATCGCCCGAGCGACCTCCGGGAGGTCCACGGCGAGCCGGCCCTCCGCGGTGCGGTTCACGAATTCACTCACGTCCCGGTCCGAGAGAGCGGAAAGCCGCAGGCGCACGACGTCGTCGGAGCGGCGTAGGTCCGCCAGGGTCTGCGCGAGCGCCTCGGGCATGTCGGCCTCGGTGTCGCGGAAGGTCGCGAACAGCAGCACCCGCCCCGACCAGGGCGCGCGGGCCAGATGCCGCAGCAGCAGAAGCGTCGGAGCGTCGGCCCAGTGCCCGTCCTCGATCACGAGGATCACGGGGCGCCTCCGGCCGACGGCCTCGAGCACGTCCGTGACCGCGGCGTGCAGGCGGTGACGCTCGGTGTCCGGATCGGCCTTGACGGGCGGCGGCAGCTCCCCGATCCGCGCTCCGAGGTCGGGCAGGAGCCGAGCGAGCTCGCCACCTCCGCTGCCGAGCGCGGCTCTCAGCTCGGCCGGATCGACGACTCTCGTAAGGCGCTCGAGCGCCTCGGCGAACGGGCCATAAGGAGTGCGAACGACCGCATCGCACGCGCCGTACAGGACGAGGGCGCCATCGCTCGCGGCCTCGGCGGAGAACTCCCTCGCGAGGCGGCTCTTCCCGGAACCGGGCTCCCCGCCCAGCAGGACGACGCGCCGGCCCTCGCCCTCGGCTCTCGGCAGAAGCGTCCTCAGCGTCTCGAGCTCCGCCGTCCGACCCACGAACGGGAACGGCGAAGAGATGCGCAGAGCGGCGGGAAGATCGTTCACGAGCGGCCCCGCAGGCACCATAGTCAGATCTGATCAGCGGCGCAACCGCGCCGTTGCGCGCACCTCACCAAAAAGTAGGTCAGGCCGGGTCATGACGCCGCGCCCGCCGGCGCCTAGTCTCATCGCAGCAACTCGACGACTTCGGGGCGAGGGAGTCGTGACCACCAGGGTCCCACAGTAAGGAGACGCGATGAGCACCACCGTTACACCACAGGGCGCGGCGCATCAGCAGCTTCCCGGTTTTCAGGGACAGCTGATCGGACCGGCCGAAGCCGGCTACGAGGAGGCCCGGGCCGTCTATAACGCGATGATCGACCGGCGGCCGGCGCTGATCGCCCGCTGCGCCGACGCGTCCGACGTCGCGAAGGCGGTGAACTTCGCGCGCGAGCGCGGTCTGCCGCTCGCGGTTCGCGGCGGCGGACACAACGGCGCCGGTCTCGGGACCGTCAGTGACGGCGTCGTGATCGACCTGTCGTTGCTCAAGGACATTCACGTCGATCCGAACGCCGGAACGGTCCGCGTCGGCGGCGGCTGCACCTGGGGTGAGGTCGACGGCGCCACGGGCGAATACGGTCTGGCTACGCCGAGTGGAATCATCTCCACGACCGGTGTCGGAGGACTCACGCTCGGTGGAGGGCTGGGCCATCTCACCCGCAAGTGTGGGCTGACGATCGACAATCTGCTCGAGGCCGAGATGGTGCTGGCGAGCGGGGAGATGGTGCGCGCCAGCGCAACCGAGCACCCGGACCTGTACTGGGCGATCCGGGGCGGCGGCGGCAACTTCGGCGTGGTCACTTCGTTCCTGTTCCGCCTGCACGAGATCGGGACGGTGGTCGCTGGCCCGACGTTCTGGCCGGTCGAGGATGGGGCCGAGGTTCTGTCGGTGTACCGGGACTTCCTGCCGTCGGCGCCACCGGAACTAAACGGCTTCTTCGCGTTCCACACCGTGCCGCCGGCGCCGCCGTTTCCCGAGGAGATCCACCTGCGCAAGGTCAGCGGGATCGTGTGGTGCTACGTGGGTCCGCCGGAGGACGCCGGCGATGCGATCGGCGCGCTGCTGGCGAAGGTGCCCGAGCCGCTGATGCACGCGGTGCAGCCGATGCCCCACGCCACCCTGCAGGGGATGTTCGACGGGCTCTATCCGCCAGGCGATCAGTGGTACTGGCGGGCGGACTTCGTGCGCGAGATCCCCGACGACGCCGTCGAGCTGCACGCCCGCTTCGGCGCCGAGCTGCCGACGATGAAGTCGACCATGCACATGTACCCGATCGACGGCGCCGCGCACGACGTGGGCAAAGCCGACACGGCGTGGAGATATCGCGACGCGCGCTGGAGCTCGGTGTTCGCGGGCGTCGATCCCGACCCGGCGAACGTCGACGCGATCCGCGACTGGAGCATCAGCTACCACGAGGCTCTGCACCCCTACTCGGCCGGCGGCGCGTACGTGAACATGATGATGGACGAGGGCGAGGACCGGGTCCGGGCGAGCTATGGCGACAACTACGACCGCCTGGCGGCGGTCAAGCGGACGTACGACCCAGACAACCTCTTCCGCATCAACCAGAACATCAAGCCGGCGGCGGATTGAGGTGGAAGGCTGCGGCTCTGCGGATTGAGGGAAGGCTGCGAAAGGACTGTGCGGATTGACGGGAAGGCCGCGGCCCGCGGATTGGGGGAAGGCCGCGGCTAGCTCGTCCCCGGGTGCGCAAGGCGACGCGTTTTGGCACCGCATAGCGGGGTCAAGACGCGACGCCCCGCCGGCGCCCCAAGCGCGCGAACGCACTCGTCGAGCAGCACAGCAATAATGGGCCGATGGTCCCGGAGGCGCCCCTGAAGCGCACCGACGGCGGCCTCGTGCCGGAAGGCGAGGGCTGGTTCGTGCTCAACGCACGCGAGGCGCGCTGGCTGGAGGGCGAGTTCGGCGCCTACACGCGCTTCGAGGGCGAGGCCAGGTTCCCGAGCATCGGCTTGAACATCGGCGTGCTCGAACCCGGTCAGCCCGCGTGCATGTACCACGGCGAGGACAACCAGGAGGACTTCCTGGTCCTGTCGGGGGAGTGCCTGCTGCTGATCGAAGGAGAGGAGCGGCGGCTGAAGGCCTGGGACTTCGTCCACTGCCCCGCCTGGACCGAGCACGTGTTCGTCGGCGCCGGCGAGGGCCCGTGCGCCATTTTGGCCGTCGGCACCCGGCTGAGCCCCGACGTGGTCTACCCGGAGTCCGAGCTGGCGCAGAGGCACCGCGCCGGCGTGGAGCGCGAGACGCGCGAGCCCAGCGAGGCTTACGCGAACGTGCGCGACGACGTTCCGGTGGGCTACCGGGAGGGCTGGCTTCCGTAGAGGAGGGAACTCGTCGCTAATCGGTCACGTCGCGTTTGAGACGACCGCCGCTATGAGCAGAATGCCCGAACGCCAGCGCATCGCGCCGGCCGTCGTTCTGAGGTGGCTCGAGCAACGGTTTCGACCCAGGTGGCTTATGTTGCCGGCCACCGCGACGCGGCGCGCGCTCCGAACGGCCGTCGAGCACGCCATCCGCGGTGGCGCGCTCTACGACGCCCTCATCGCAGCGACGGCTTCGCACCACAGTCATACGCTCCTAACCTTCGATCGTCGCGCCGCGCCCATCTACTCCATCCTCGGCGTCCAGGTGATCTACGTCGCTGTGGACTGACGGCGGGCCGGCCTCCGCCAGCACCGCCTGGTAGTCCTCCCACGTATCGACGTCGGGCGGGATGGGGCCCGGCACGGGCACGTCGACCACCTCCTCGCCGGCGCGGTCGAGCAGCTTCCACACGCCCTTGTCACCGTGGAGCTCGCCCAGCACGGCAAAAGTGCTGCGCGCGAACGCCAGCGGGTGTCCGCGACCGTCAGCATAGGCGCATGCCGCGAGCGCCGCGTCTCCGCGGCCCGCGAGCAGCGCGCGGACGGTCGACGCCTGTACCCCTGGCTGATCGCCGAGCATCAGGACGAGCGCCTCGCAGTGCGGATCGATGGCGCTCAGGGCCGCCGCGATCGAGGACGAGCAGCCCTCACCGAACCCCCGGTTCTCGACGACCGTGACGCCGCTGAGATCAACTCCGGCGCGCACCGAATCCGCACCGCCACCGAGAACGCACACCAGCTGGTCGAAGTTGCACGCCCTGGCCGTGTCGAGCACGTGGCCCAACACCGTGACGGACCTGTACGGCAGCAGCTGCTTCGGCCGACCCAGCCGCGCCGAGCCTCCCGCCGCGAGCACCAGCCCGGTGACGAACGAAGCCGTCATCGACAGGCGGCGGTCAGCGCCGCCCAAAGCCCTTGCTGTAGTCGATGCCCGGCTCCTCGACGGCGACGTTCACGGTCCGGCAGCGCCCGCAGCGCACGCGGACCTTGCGGTTCATGTACTCCGGGGGCATCGACGCGGCCAGCACGTTTCCGCACGCCACGCAGACATAGTCGTACTCCCCGTTGCCGCGGAACACCGGCTTGTCCGGATCCTCCTGGATCGCGGTACCGCCGTCGAAGGGGACCTCGCCCTCCCGCGGCCGCCTCATCGTCCGCGCCGGAGTCACAGCGCGGCCAGCTTTTCCGCGAAGTCCTTGATGAGCGCGTCGAGCACGGTCACCATCACCCCTTCGCCCATCGACGCGGCCTTGCCGCTGATCTGCGCGGCGGTGTGGATCGTGCCGCCGCCGTCCGCGAGCGAGAACTCGACGTCGGCGTTGGCGAATCCCTGGCCGCCCGTCTCGCGCGAGGAGACCTTGAGCAGGGCACGGTGCGCCGCGGGGTCCTGCTCGGCCACCTCGACCGTGCCGGCATAGTTGAGGGACATCGCGCCCATCTTGACCTTGATCTCGGCCTTGACCGATTCCGGTCCGGTCTTCTCGATCACGCGCCCGCCCTCCACGCACGGAATCAGGCGCTCGAGGTCGAGAATCGCCTGCCAGGTCTCCTCGACCGGCTTCGTGGTGGAGAACGGGTGGTCTAGTCGAACCATGGGTGTACGGTCCTCCTTTCATGGCACTCAAGTCCGGCAGTCACACGCTCGGGCACGACCGGGGTACGTTGTGGGTCAGGACCCGAAAGGCCGGCGCCGCTGCGAAGGCGGGACACGACCTGTTGATCGAGGTGGCCGATTGGGAGGCGACGCTGGACGTCGGCGACGACGGCGCGCCGACGAGCATCGTGCTCAGCGCCAACCCACGCTCTCTCAAGGTCCGCGAGGGCACCGGCGGGATCACGTCGCTCGGGGATGACGACAAGGCGAGCATCGAGCAGACGATCGACGAGGATGTGCTCAGGGGCACCGCGATCAGGTTCCGCTCGACCGAGGTTGAGGTCAACGCCGTCGGTGGCCGCCTGCGCGTCAGCGGGGACCTGGAACTGGGTGGTCAGAGTCATCCGATCGCATTCGACGTGACGCTGGGCGAGGACGGGCGCGTAACCGGCAGGGCGGCCCTGAAGCAGACCGACTGGGGGATCAAGCCGTACTCGGGGCTGTTCGGCACGCTCAAGGTGGTCGACGAGGTAGCGGTCGAGGTCGCGGCGGAGCTGCCCTAATCCCGGTACACCGTCTGCGCGTCGAGGCCGCCCTCGACTCCCGGGGGAAGCGCGCCGCTGCCGTGCGCGTACAGGGCGACGTCGGCGATCGTCCGCGACCGCGCGGGGTCGGCCCGGGTCACGAACGCCCCGTTGTCCCAGCTCAGCTCCTCGGCCGGGGTCTCGAGGTCCACGCCGGCGAGCATCTGCGCCTTGGCCCGGATCTTGCCGGTCGCGCTGGCGATCGCCGCCGGCGTGCCCCCCGATGGGGTCGTGTTGTATCCGTGGCCGGTCCCGAACCGGTTCTCGTCGGCGGGCACGACCTTGACGTCAAGCGCCGGGACCCCAAGCTCGGTAGCGACCTGCTGCGCGTACTCGCTCTCCTTGCCGTCTGACTCGGTCGTGAGGCTCAGGACCATCTTGCCCGTTGGGTGCACGCGCAAGAACACCGCTCGATATGCCTCGCCTGCCATCACACAACCTCCTCGGATTCGGCGCGCTTGGGCGCGGGTGGTTGGGGACGCTCGTCTGATTCGGCGCGCTCACGCGCGATGCGCTGGCGCTCCTGGTGAGCGGTCAGCGCGTTGTGGTCCTCCCGGTCGCAGAAGCTCGGCTGCGGCCCCCCGAGCGGATGCGGGGGCACTGCCGGGCGATCGCACCCGGGATAGATGCACTTCTTGGCCGCCGGCTCGTTCATGCTCGCCATCCGGGAGTGGTCCGCCCGCGACTCGGGCCGTACCCGCTGGGCATCGCGACCGAGCTGCCCAGAACCGGAGTCGCGCTCGGCCACGGCTCCTCGTCGCCCTGTGACCCACCAGCACGATCGCTGAACGATATCGCCCAACGACCAGGGGCGCGGCGAGGCGGGCCTGCTCCCCCGCCGGCAATCGCCTCGACCACCTCGTCGAGCGCCTCCACGCTGTGGCCGCTCACCAGCGCGTCGCAGTACGGCAGCGCCGCCGCCATCCCTCCCGCACGGGGCGCGAATCCGGTCGCGCTCACCCGTGGGTTGACCCATACGATCCGATGCGCTAGGCGCCCGAGGCGCTCCATCTCCCGGGCGACGAGGGCCGGGTCGCCCCGCTCCCAGCCGTCGGAGAGGATCACGATCACGGCGCCGCGAGCCATCCCGCGCCGGCCGTGATGATCGTTGAAGGCCTTCAGCGCCTCGCCGATTCGCGTCCCGCTCGACCAGTCGGGCGCGGCGGCCGCCGCCCGCTGGATCGCCCGCTCGGGGTTGCGTGAGGCCAGCGCGCGGGTCAGTCGGGTCAGCCGGGTCGCGAACACGAACGCCTCCGATCTACCACCGCTTACCCCACCGCCGGCGGCGCAGGTCAGGAACTGGAGGTAGGCGCGGGCATAGGGCTCCATCGACCCGGAGATGTCACACAGGAGCACCATCCGCCGGCGCACGATCCGTCGGCGCCGGCGGGCGAGGCGGATCGGATCGCCGGCGCTGCGGAGGCTGCCGCGCAGGGTGCGCCGCAGGTCTATGCGCTCGCCGTGGCGATCGCGCCTGGCGCGGCGCGTCCGGCGCAGCGGGGGCGCCACCTGGAGTCTCGACATCAGCCGATAGAGCTCGGCGAGCTCGTGCGGTTCGAGGGCGTCGAAGCGCTTGCCGCGCAGGAGCTCCTCGTCGCTCGGGGCGAGGGCGAGCGGAACCTCGCTGGACGGCTCGCGGTCGCGCCGGGGAGTGGGCGCCGCGGCATCGAGGAGCCCATCACCGCCTCCGTCGCGCCTGCCGTCTTCGCGCGGGAGCGCGGGGCGCTCGTCTGGCAGCACGGGAACCGTGCCGAGGTCTTCGGTCCCGGGCGGGGCATCCTCGCGTCCCGAGGCTCCGAACACCAAGGAGAACACGGCGTCGAACGCCTTCACGTGCGAGGTGTCGGTGACGAACACCGCGCGCGCGGTCCAATACAACCGGCCGCGGCCGACGGGCCGCACGAGCGAGAGCGCCCGCGCGAACCGCGCCGAGCGCTCGGCGGTGGTGGGCACGCCGGCGTCGTGGAGGCGACGGCCGAACGCCGCGGCCACCGCCGGAAGGTCGAGGTGGATCGTCTCGACGCGGAAGTCAGCCACCGCGGCCCACCAGCTGCTCGAGGCCCGCCGCACGGATCACGTCCTGGTCCTCCGAGTACTTCAGCACCGAGCCGAGTGTCCGCTCGAT
>JAFASF010000079.1 GCA_019244745.1 Solirubrobacterales bacterium
CGAGGCGGCCAGCTGGGCGGTCAGTGCCCCCTGGGCGTTGATCTGCGCCTGGCCGTTGCCGCCGCACCCAATCGCGCAGCTGGAGCCCGAGTCGCTCTGGTGCTGGCTGCTGTTCTGGGTGGTGTCGGCGCTGTTGCTCGCGCTGCTGTCGGCGTTGTTGCTGGCGCCCTGGTTGGCGCTGTTGTCGCCACCGGAAACGTGACCGCCGGCGACGTTCACCGGCGTGTTGCTGTTGACGGCGTTCTGATCCGCCTTGGCCTGAGACAGCGCAGCCTGCAGTGTGGCCGCGGCCTGGAGGTTGGCCTGCGCCTGGCCATTGCCGCCAGATCCAATCGAGCCGCCAGAGCTCGGCGGGTCCGACTGAGTCTGGCTGCTGTTCTGCTTGGTGCTGGCGTCATTGCTCGCGCTGCTGGACGCGTTGTTCTCCGCGCCCTGGTTCGCGCTGTTGCTCCCGCCGGAGATGTTGCCCCCGGCGGTGTTGGACGGCGCGTTCGCGTTGACGGCGTTCTGGTTGGCCTTGGCCGCCGAGAGAGCCGCCTGGAACGTGGCCGCCAGCTGCGCATTGACCTGCGCCTGGCCGTTACCACCAGACCCTGCACCTGGGCTGCCAGCAGCCATCGCCGACGTAGGCACAGCCAGCGCCGCGACGGTGATAGCAGCCGCTATCACTTTCGATTTCATGCTGCATTTCTCCTTACTTTGAGATGTCACGGCCCCGCCAGCGGCGTCCCGGCCGCCGGCGGAGTCGATTGGCTCCGAGACGACGCCGCGAGCTACGCGGGGTCGTCTGATGCGAGAAACGGCAGCGTTACCCGGGGCGTTCGAGCCGCGACGCCAACAGCGCCGATTGCCACGGGAAGAGATCCAAGGTCAGGCGTCCCGTCAGGAGCCCGTAGAGCAGCCACACGAAGGAGACCGCCAGCAGCGCGCCGGCCGCGGCCCCGGCGCCCACCGCGCCGGCCGTCGCGCCCGATGGCGCCGCGCCCGAGAAGGGCGCCGACCCCACACCCGGCACCTGCGTCTCTACGCTCCCGGCGCCCGGCGAGGAGTCATGGCGTAGGCGCGCGCGTGTGTGTGAGACGGCGCGTGGCTTGCTACTCAAATCGGGACCAGGAGCATCCACGGCGACGACGGGTTCCGCACTCGCCCCGGAGAGCGCCCACGGCGGCCGGGAGGCCCGCGAAGCGAGGGCAGCCGTGGAAGCCCCGGGAACCACCATCAGGGTGCTCGACGGCGCCCCTGGGGGCGGTAGCTTCCGGTTGCCCTGGGCCGGCGCCTTCGTCGAGGCTGCCCGCGCCGGGTCGGGCTCAGGGATCGCCACCCGGAGAGGGCGCGCAAGGGCGGGACCGAACCCATTGCCGAGGGAGAAGAGCGCATCAGGCCCACCCGGACCTGAGGTCGAACGGGAGGAGACACCGGGGGTCGACGTACCGAAGATGTCGGGAAGCACGGGTACGAGCGGCGTCGATCCAGTAGGCCTCGTGCCGCCGCTTCCGGGCAGCACGAGGACAGAAGGCAGCTTCAGCGGCGGCGGCGCGCCCGCGGGGGGGCCCGCGCCACCGGGCAGCGGAGGACCCTGCCCTACGAGATCTCCGAGCTGGAGGGCCTGCGAAGTGACGTTGATCATCGTGCCTGACAGCGCGGCGAGGCCCTGGACGCTGCTCGTGAGGCGTGCCGCGAGCCCCTGCGCCGACGGGATCGATGCCAAGCTCGGTGTACCGCTGACCAGGACCGGAACGGCTGGTATCTGCGGCCGGGAGGGACTACTGATTGGCGCCGCGTTTCCCGTGATCCGCGTCGCGGCGGCTCCCGCCGAGGCCAGGCCAGCCGCGCGCGGCGCCGGCGCCGCCGCGGCTGGCCCTGGGTCCGGGGGCACTCGCGGAGACGCTCCGTTGGATGCACCACTAGACCCGGAGGAGGTTGATGGAGCGCCACCGCGGGCCGTCCGGGCCGGAACGGCGACGGCACGATCGGGGACGACGACGTTCGGTCCCGGGGCGCTCGGTGCCGGGGCGGAGGCGGCCACCTTGGCGGGATCCGGAACGCTTACCGCCGGCGCCGCCGCGGGGATCGCCGCGCGGGTCTGGGCGATGAGCTTGGTGGCGGCGCTCTGAGCGCTCCCGGCGAGAGCCAGCGCCCGGCCCCCCACAGACACCGCGCTCGCCGCGCTCGCGACTCCGGACGCGGCGCTCGCGACTCCGGACGCGGCGCTTGCGACTCCGGGCGCGGCGCTCGCGACTCCGGGCGCCAGCCCACCGCTCACGATCACAAAGAGGCCGCCGGCGCAGAGCCCGCACACGCGCGCGCGAAGGTGTCCCCCTTTATGTCGATTCGCCCACAAAAAAGGTTCCCTGCGAGGTAATCTCCCCAGAGGACGACGGGGCGATCCGTGATTAATGTCCGCGAGGGATCGCTACCGGTGTGGTGATATCGCCGGACAGGGCTTCCGGATGAGGGGAAAGCACACGATCAGCTCAGCTGCCTCGCCGCACGCGGACGGTACGCGGGAGCGGCTGATCGAGTCGCATCTGCCGCTCGTGCAGTCGCTCGCCCGCCGCTACGCCGGTCGCGGCGAACCACTCGACGATCTCGTTCAGGCCGGCTCGGTTGGGCTGGTGAAGGCCAGCGACCGCTTCGATCCCGGCCGGGGGGTCACGTTCGGCACCTTCGCGGCATCGGTGATCGAAGGAGAGATCCGGCGCCACCTGCGCGACCGAACCTCCACGTTGAGGATCCCGCGCGATCTCCAGCGGATGAGCCGCGAGCTCAACCGGCGCCGGGACGAGCTCGCGGGGGCGCTGGGCCGCGCTCCGACCGTGCCCGAGCTCGCCGCCGCGCTCTCCGCCGGCGAGGATGACGTGGAACGCGCACTCGCCGCCGAGCGGGCGCGCAGCGCGGTCACGATCGCGTCGAGCGGTGAGGAAATGGAGCTCGCGGACGTGGCGGACCCCCAGGGTGAGAGCGAGGACCGGTTGCTGCTGGCCCGGGGTGCCCGCGTTCTCGACGAGCGAGAGCGGCGCATCGTGTTCTTGCGATTTCACGCGGACATGACCGAGCGACAGATCGCGAGCGAGATCGGAATCTCGCAGGCTCACGTGTCACGGCTGATTGACGGGGCCCTGTCAAAGCTGCGCGCCGAACTCGGCGAAAACGGCGGTGATACCACGCCGGCCGAGCTGATATCGGAGCGACCGCCGACGAAAACCCCGCAGGCAAAGGGCGCCGGCGGCTCGGAAAAGACGCCCGCAGAAAGTAGAATCGCTCGGGTGGGCGTGTCGCAGGAGCAGGAGAATCCGAAGGCCGGCGGTGACGCCCAGAAGAGCGGCGCATCCTCCAGTCACAGCGGGCGCTTCCTCGTTCGCATGCCGAGCACGCTCCACGAGCAGCTGGCGCGTGCTGCCGAGCGCGAGCACGTCAGCCTCAACCGGTTCGTGACCGACGTC
>JAFASF010000212.1 GCA_019244745.1 Solirubrobacterales bacterium
AGACCCGTTGAGTCGAATAGCGTGACGGCCTCGGGCCCCGGGCGCCCGGCGGCGTCGCCGGCCAGCACCGCGCCGAGCTCCGTCACACGCTCCCGCGTCACGAGCCCCGCAGAAACCGCCGCGGTCAGCTCGCCGCCGTGGGAGGCCTGCTCCCACTCGTCGCAGAACAGCGCGCACGAGGCCACCGCGCCCATGGAGGCCTCCGACTTCCCCGGCCCGTCGGCGCCCAGCATGTTCAGGTGAAGGCCGGGATGCAGATCGCCGGCATCGATCACGATCTCCGCCCCGGGGGTGATGCAGCAGACGACGTCGCACCGGACCGCATCCTCGCGCGAGCCGACCCGCCATCCCAGCTCTTCCGCGACGGTAGCGGCTGCATCGATGCGCGGGTCGTGGCAGACGCCGGGGCCGTAGCCGGCGGCGGCCAGGCACCGCGCCGCCCACGTGCCATGCAGCCCACACCCGATGATCCCCACCGACCGTGCGCCCCGGGCAGCCAGAGCCCGCGCCGCCACGGCCGCGACCGCGCCCGTCCGCAGCGCGGTGACCGACCGCGCGTCGAGCAGCATCAGGGGCTCGCCGTCGCCTGCGTCCGAGAGGCAGATCACTCCGGTGACCGTGGGCAGCCCCCGGGCAGGATTGCCGGGAAACGAAGTGACCCACTTGAGCAGCGCGAGCCCTCCTCCGCGCGCCGGCATCGCCCGGAAGTCCCCGTTCGGCGGGCTGTCCAGGTACACCTTCGCGGGCATCATCCACTCGCCGGCGTGGTGGCGGAGCAGCGCCTCGTGCACCCGCTCGATCGCCTCGCGCGCCGAGACCGCCTCGAGCACGGCATCTTGGCTCAGTACGGGCAGTTCCGCCATGGCCCGGGCACGATACCCTCGGGCTCCACGTGAACCGTCGTCCGAAGCTCACGATCGTGGCGCCGAGCGCAACACCCGAGGAGGCCGCCGCGGTGGTGGCGGCGCTCGAGCGCTTCATGCGCGAGACGGCGCCGCCGCCCGTACCGCCGCCGCCCCGGCGGAGTCCCTGGCAGCAGGCTGCGCTGCACGAGGGCGTTGCCCGGCAGCCGGAGCACCCGGTTCCGTGGGCCTAGTGCCCCGAACCCTCCACGGCTATGGGTGGATCGACTCGCAGGGGACGCCGGGACGAAGCGCGCCGCTCTCGTACAGATAGCCGCACACTCGACCGGTTCGCATGCTCACACCGCTCCAGTACCAGCCGTACGTCGAGCTGTATACCTGGCGCCCGTAATGAACCCCGTACACGGCACGGCCGACGCTGCACCCGACGTGCACGCGGGAGCTGTCGGTGCGGTAAACGCGCCCGTTGACGTTCGTCCATCGCAGCACCATCTTCCAGTTGCACACGGTGCCGGCGCCGACCCAGCTGACCTGGGACGTCGAGACAACCAGGCTCGGGCGGTCGTGCCCCAGCCAACCGCTGAGCATCGGCGGCCCTTCGATGTCGATACACGTGTAGGCGGAGCTGAACCACTTGATGCCGAACCCACTGGCGGTGCAGCCCGTCGCGCTGGCACGGCTGGCCGCCGGAACCACCGCCAGCGCGCTCACAGCCGCTACTACCGCGACGAGCAGCGCCACCGCGCGCGTGGGGCGAAGACGCGTGAGGTCGGAAACCGCTGTCTTGCTCATCTGTGACCCTTTCGATCGGGGGCAACGACGCATACAGGGGGAGACGCGCCGTCGGCCGCGGCTATTCCAATCGCCGCCCGACGGTTGAGGTACCAGCGAAATAGCTTTATCCAGATCGCCTTTTGGTACATTGACGGCTCCGTCCGCGACCGAAGGAGCCCCGATCCATGGAGCCCGCTTCGCTTCAAAGCCCCCACGCCGCGCGCCCAGGTTCACTGGAGAACCCCGAGGTCGTCCCGAATGTGCCCGGGCACGTCATCCCGATCTTGCAGCGCGAGTTCGATGACTTCGACACCGAATCGAGCCGGTTCCTCAGAGGCGAGCTCGACGGGGAGGAGTTCATCAAGTTCCGCCTAAAGCAGGGGGTCTATGGCCAGCGCCAGGCGGCGGTGCAGATGGTGCGGGTGAAGCTCCCCATGGGCGGGGTCACTCCCGATCAGCTCGACGCCTTCGCGGACGGGATCGAGCGGTACGTGCCGCTGCGCAAGGGCCACATCACCACCCGGCAGAACATCCAGATGCACCACGTGCCCCTGCCCGACGCGGCGAAGCTCATCCGCGAGCTGGGCGACGCCGGTCTGTCGTCACGCGAGGGGTGCGGGAACACGATGCGCAACGTGACGGGCGACCCGCGCGCCGGCGTGCTCGACGGCGAGCTGTTCGACATCACCCCGTACGCGGGCGCGTACGTACGCTACTTCGTCCGCCATCCAACCACACAGGCGATGCCGCGCAAGGTCAAGACGGCGTTCGCGGCCACCGATGAGGACAACCCGATCACCCGGATCCACGACATCGCCTTCGTCCCGAAGGTACGCGACGGCGTCCGGGGCGTGGAGATGCGCGTCGGCGGCGGCACCTCGATCATGCCGAGGCTCGCCCCCACCCTGTACGACTTCGTAACCCTCGACGACGGCGAGTACCTGAAGATCACCGAGGCGTGCATGCGGATCTTCGACCGCCAAGAGTGGCTGCGCGCGAACCGCGCTCGAGCCCGGATCAAGGTGCTGATCGACAAGATCGGGATCGACGCATTCCGCGAGCAGGTCGAGGAAGAGCTCCAGGGCGATTGGGTCTCCGAGCGCGACTTCTCGCTCGAGCGGATCCTGTTCGACCACGACGAGGAGGCGCAGGCGCCCGACAGGCCGCGGTCGTTCGGGACGGCCAACGGCGACAACCGCGAGTTCTCGCGCTTCGTCGAGTCGAACGTCCGCCCGCAGCGCCAGCCTGGGTTCTCCACGATCGAGGTCAAGGTCCACCGCGGCGATCTCACGTCCGATCAGCTCCGCGGGCTCGGCCAGATCATGCGCGA
>JAFASF010000214.1 GCA_019244745.1 Solirubrobacterales bacterium
GAGCGTTCTTTCGAGGACGCGGGCTCGTGGCCCTGGTCGACATGCACCGCCAGGCGCACCAGCACATCGTCGCCCCCGAATCGCCACAACTGGCGCTCTGGGGATGACTTCGAGGTCGCAAACCGGCCGGCGGCGGGGGGTCATAACTCGCCGTCCCGAGGAGCCGTATACGACCAGCGTACGTACGGTTCTGTGGGAGCCGGGGCGGGCAACCGCCCCGGCTACCCGAGCCGCGAGCCCGAGGCAGCAGCGCTGCGCGAGCCGACGAGGGCGAAGCCAGACGCCGCCCGGAACCGCTGGAATGTGAGCGTACTTGCGGCGGGGAGGACAGGTCTGGCCGCCGTCTCCGCCGACCCGCGGCGCTCGACGGCGCCGAGGCGACCGGTGCACGGTTGCGCCGGGTGTGGTCGCTGCCTCCCAGCTCCCAGGGCTGTAGGGTGGCTTGATGGACTATCGAACGCTCGGCACCACCGGCGTGCAGGTGAGCCCGCTGTGTCTCGGCGCGATGATGTTCGGCGCCTGGGGCAACACCGATCACGATGAGTGCGTGCGGATCATCCACCGCGCGCTCGACGCCGGGATCAACTTCATCGACACGGCCGACGTCTACTCGCGCGGCGAGTCCGAGGAGGTCGTCGGAAAGGCGCTCGAGGGCGGCCGGCGCGACCACGTGGTGCTCGCCACCAAGGTCCACGGCACGATGGGCGACGATCCCAACGAGTTCGGAAACTCGCGCCGGTGGATTGTGCGGGAGGTCGAGAACAGCTTGCGCCGGCTGCGCACCGATTGGATCGACCTTTACCAGATCCACCGCCCAGAAGCCGACACCGCGATCGACGAGACGCTCGGCGCGCTGACGGACCTGGTGCGTGCGGGCAAGGTTCGCTACATAGGGTCATCGACGTTCCCGGCCAGCCAGGTCGTCGAGGCGCAGTGGGTCGCCGACAGGCGTGGCCGGGAGCGCTTCGTCTGCGAGCAACCGCCGTACTCGATCCTCGTGCGCGCGGTCGAGAACGACGTGCTGCCGACCTGTCTGCGGTACGGGATGGGGGTCATACCATGGGGTCCGCTGGCGAGCGGCTGGCTCAGCGGCGGCTACCGCCTGGATGCGGAGCTTCCGGCCTCACATCGCGCCGATCGGCTCCCGGTCCGCTTCGACATGTCGATCCCGGGCAACCAGCGAAAGCTCGAGGCTGCGGACGCACTCGCGCGACTCGCCGACGAGGCTGGGATCACGCTGATCGAGATGGCGCTCGGGTTCGTGATCCGCCACCGCGCCGTCACGGCCGCGATCATTGGTCCGCGGACGATGGAGCACCTCGAATCACAGATCACCGCAGCCGACGTTCAGCTCTCCTCCGAGGTCCTGGACCGGATCGACGAGATCGTGCCTCCCGGGATCAACCTGAACCCCGCGGACGGCGGTTGGGAGAATCCGGCGCTGGCTGCCGCCGCCCGTTGGCGTCCTGCCGCCGTACCCGGCGCCGCCATCGGAGTCGCTGCGGGAGGCGCTCGCGCAACCCGCTGAGCCTCGCGGCTGATCGAGATCAGTGGCGCTCGGAAATGCTGTCCGGGGCGGGGTTCATGCTGTCCGCAATCCACGAGGGAGTGCTGAGCAGTTGTTGAACCCCAATCGAACCGGGGCCGCCACGACCGACCACCTCACGGATCTCGTGTACGAGTTGCTGGACGCTCACTGCGACACGATTCGCCTCGCCACCGAGGCCGATGAGAGCGTCGTGTGGGCGGCGCACGTCGACTACCTGCGCGACCTCCAGCGCGTCGGACGCGAGGTCCTGGCCCGCGTTTCGACCCCGGTGTCGTAGACGGCCGTTTAAGCCCTGCTCCGCCGATCGTGGGCCCAGCCCGATCGGCAGGAACACCAGGTCCACGCCACCAGTCAACGCGCGGTCTCTAGCACCTCCCGCCGTGGCGCCTCCGCCGTGGCTTGGTCCCCGATCAGCTCCGCTCGGTCCAGCGGAAGCCGATGCCGCGCACCGAGCCGGGACGTGAGCACTTGGTAGATCGTGATGTCGCCATCCTCGAACCCCAGCGCGGAGCCCAGGATATACAGCGACCACGCGCGCACCCGCTCCTCGCCGGCATCCGCGATCGCCTCCCGGCGATTGGCCTCGAGGTTGGCCGCCCAGCGGCGGAGCGTGAGCGGATAGTGGTCCCGAAGCGATTCCACGTCGCGGACCTCGAGGCCCACGGCCTGCATTTCCGAGATGATGGCCGCGACCGGATGCAGCTCGCCTTCGGGAAAGATGTACCGGTTGATAAACGAGTCGCGACCGCCCGGCGCGCTCGCCAGGCGGGCGATGCCATGGTTGAGGAACAGACCCCCGGGAACGGTCAGCCGGCGCACCGTGTTCGCGTACCGGCCGAGCTCAGACAGACCCACGTGCTCGTACATCCCCACGCTCGCGACCTTGTCGAACGGGTCGTCCGTGAGCTCGCGGTAGTCGGTGACCCGGAACTCGAGCAGGTGGCCGACGCCCGCCTCGCGCGCCCGCTCGCGCGCGAGCTCCGCCTGCGGTTCCGAGAGCGTGATGCCGAGGCCGCGCACGTGGTAGCGCGTTGCGGCATGCAGCAGGAGTGACCCCCAGCCACATCCGATGTCGAGCATGCGCTCCCCCGGCGACAATTGCAGCTTCCGGCAGATCACATCGTGCTTTCGTTCCTGGGCGGCCTCGAGCGTGTCATCCGGCGTGGAGAAGTACGCGCACGAGTACGTCATGCTTGGCCCGAGCACCAGCCGGTAGAAGCGGTTTGAGACGTCGTAGTGGTGACGCACGGCCTCCCGGTCGCGGGCAAGGGAACGGCGGGCGCCGGTGGGGTGCGCCTCGATCGAGGGTACGGGAGGACGTCGCAGCACCCCTGGGCCGCCGATGAGCATCGCGCGGAGCGCCAACCGGAGCCGCTCGCGCCAGGAGAGCGCCACGCCGTCAAAATCCGTTCGCCTGCTCAGCACCGCCTCGAGCTCTCCCTCGACCCCCATCGCCCCCGAGACCCAGGCGCGGGCCAGGCCGAGCTGGTTCGGCTCGCGAAGGAGATGCGCGATCGCGATCGGGCTCCGCAGCACGATCACCGGGGATCCGGGCTCTTGCCGGGCCGATGGGAGCGTGCTGCCGTCCCAGAAGCGCACCGCGAACCGCGGAGTCCGGAGGCGCTGGTCGGCGACGCCCTCGAGCGCTCGCCCGAACGCGTCCGCGACCTCGCCGACGCGAAGGGCGTGCGCCGTCCTATCCGACGTCGTCGTGATTCTGCGGCCGTTCCTCACGCTGGGCCAAACCTTAGGGTAAGAGATCGGTGCTCAGCTGCCGCCGTTAGGCGGGCGCCGAGCCTGCGTGGCCGGGGGCCGCCGCCCCCGCCTTCGAGCCCGCACGACCAGGATGCGGTCCGTCGCCATCCCGATGAGAAACCACAGGACGATCACGATGATCAGCGGCGTGGACCCCGAGCCGACGATCCAGTTGACCTTCACGTCCCCCACATTCAGCACCGCGAACACCGCACACAGCGCTCCGAATGCGATGCCCAGCGTGAGACGCACCTTCTCCCGTCCGGACATGGCCTTTCGTGGACGCCGCGCAGGCTGCGACGCTGGCGGTTGGGACGCTGGCGGCTGGGAAGCCACGGCCCCAGAATGTAGCTGCGGAGCGGCAGGAAATCACCCGGGTCGGGTGATTCCTCGTCAAACCGGATCGCCCATGCTTTGCTAACCCCGTGCCTGACGTGGAACGAGCATCCACCGTGCACCGCATCCTTGGACTCGCAGCCGCGGGCGAGCGGTCCGCGCGCTCGGCGCTGCGAGGCGGCCGAGCGGTTGCGTCAGTCGCGGTGGCGCCCGCCTCGGTGGTGTGGCGCTCGCCGCTGGCCACGCCACTGCACCGCCGCACCGAGGAGCTCGGCCGCTCGCTCGAACAGGACGGCCAAGAGCTCCTCGAGCGCCTGCGCCGGTTCACCCGCGACGCCGCCTCGCCGTTCGTGACCCGCTTTGCCGCTTGGCTGGCCGAAGAGCAGCTCATGGAGCTCGCGGTGGTCGAGTTGATCGCCGGCGGGACTGCGGCTCGCGTAGCGGAGGAAATCGTGCGCGCGGCGGTGGCCGGCGACGTTGTCAATGGCCGCTTGGTCGATGAGGTGACGGAACGCGTCCTCGCGAGCGACGAGATGGAGCGTGTACTCGAGCGCGTGATGCGGTCGCGCGAGCTGCGCGAGGCGCTTTCGGCTCAGAGCGCTGGGCTCGCGAGTGACGTCGCCGACCGCATGCGGGCGCGCACCTCCAGAGCCGATGCCCTCGCGGAGCGCATCGCGCGTTCGCTGTCGCCGCGCCACCGGCAATGAGCGTCGACGGCAACGCCTCCAAGGTCCGCTCGCATCCTTCCGGGTACGTGGGAATCGTGACCCGAGCGGTGGCGCTCATGATCGACGCGGTCGTACTGGACGTAATCGCGGTCGTGGTGGCAGCGGCCGCGCAGCTGCTCATCTCCCTGCTCACCGGCGACAAGAAGCTCGGAATCTCCGCGGCCTTGGTCACCGGAATCCTGTGGTTCGTGTGGGCGGGTCTCTACTTCACGACGTTTTGGAACCTCACCGGTGTGACGCCCGGAAATCGCGTGCTGGGAATCCGAGTCACAACAGTGGACGGCGGGGACGTCAGCGCGTGGCAGGCGGTCCGGCGCTATTTCGGTCTGGTGCTGGCCGCGCTCCCACTGGGTCTCGGCTTCGTGCCCGTCCTGTTCAACGACCGCAAGCGCGGGCTGCAGGACTGGATGGGCGGCACCGTGGTGCGCTGGGTCGAGCATCAGAGGCCGGCACGGGGTCACCACGTGCCAGCGGCGACGCCACCGGGCGAGCGAGCACTCACGCCGGGCACATCTAGCCTGCCCGCCTCGCTGCCTCCGAGCGAGTCGTGACATCGAGCGCGGGGCCTCCATCCGGCGTGAGCGACCCGCACTCCAAAGCGGTGACCGACGGCTGGCTCGCGGATGCCGGCGCCGTGGACAGAGCGGTGTACGCGGCGATCGCCGCGACGCCGACGCCGACCCTCGATAAGGCGATGGCCCGCCTGTCCCAGGCGGCGAACTACTCGAGGCTTTCGCTCGCCGCGGCAGCGATCCTGGCATCGACACGCGGTGCGGATGGACGTCGTGCGGCCGGCCGGGGGCTGGCAGCAGTCGCCGTGACCGCGACCGTGGTGAATGTCGCGATCAAACCGCTGTCACGTCGCCGCAGGCCCGACCGCGTCGCGCTCGGCGTGCCGGCCGCGCGCCAGGTGCCCATGCCACGCTCGGCGTCGCTTCCCTCCGGCCATGCCGCGGCGGCGTTCGCGTTCGCGACCGGAGTAGCGCGTGTACTGCCGTGGGACGGAGCTGCGCTCCAGGCGCTGGCCGTGCTCGTCGGTTATTCGCGCGTGCACACGGGAGTCCATTACCCCGGCGACGTGGTCCTCGGCGCGGTGGCGGGAATTGTGCTCGGGGGAGCAACGGCGAACAAACTGAGCGGGACCGCGTGATGCGCCCCGGGCCGAGTCAGCCGGAGCAGTGAACGCGATCCGGCTGAGCGTCAGCCGGAGCGCGTGAATGCGATCCGCGCCAGCGCGCCCGGGACCGCCCAGGAGCCTTGGGGCAGGGCGGCGGAAGGCGAGCAGCCGGGGTGCGTGGCCGCAATCCGCACGCGCAGCACACCGGGCCGGCTGGCAAACAGCAGCGGAGGATCGAGCACCGCCGCTTCGCCGTCGATGCCCGCCGGCATTGGAGCTTGGCTGTCGACTTCGAGCGTTGGCACCGACCATGTCCGCATCGGTCCGCTGCCCGCTCCGTCATCCGTTCGGCCCTCTTTCCTTCTCGGTCCGTCGTCTGCCCTCCTCGGTCCGCCGGCATCCCTCCTCGGTCCGATAACCGCGACACCAAGCCGGCCCCCGTCGAGCCGGGGACGCGTTCCGGAAGCGACGGCTCGGCCCAGGCGGTAAGGATTGTTGGAGATCAGCAGCGCCAGGCCGCCCTGCCGAGATATTCCGTCGGGGCCTTGCCAGCGCAGCGGCGGTGCGGTCGCGTGCGGCCCGGCCACCTCGGGAACGGTGTCGAGCAACGTTCTCAGCTTCGCCTCGCGATACCCGGCCCGCTGCACCGCGTCCGCGTAAAAACCGAGCGAAACGTTGTTCACGAACACGCGCCCATTGACTTCGGCAAGGTCCACGCGACGCTCGCCTCCCTCAACGAACGCGTCGAGCGCTCCGACGACGTCCTCGCGGTCGACGCCCAGGTCGAGCGCGAAATGATTGCGCGTCCCCGCCGGGATGCACGCGTACGGGACGCCGGCGCGCGCTGCCGCAGCCGCGACCACGGCCTGCGATCCGTCGCCGCCGGCCATCGCGAGCGCGTCGGCGCCGCCCGCGAGCGCCGCATCGACGAGCGACTCGAGCGTCGTCCTCGGCGTCAATTCGATCGGCTCGATGCCGCGGCGGCGCGCCTCCTCCGCGAGGTGGAAGCGAGCCGCCTTACCGCCGCCGGAGCGCGGGTTGAAGAACAGCACCGCGTGCGACGGCGGGGTCGCGGGCGGCAGCCGGATATGGATCGCGAACGCGACCCGGGCCGCTGCGATGGCCGCCACGGCCGTGATCACGATCGCCAGGATCGCGACCAGGTCCCGGCCCAGCAGCAGCACAAGCGCGCCGGCGAGCGCCAGTGCAGCGATCACCACGCCAAGCCAACGCAGGACGCCGCGGTGCAGGACTCCCTCTAAGCCGGCTACGAGTGCCGCTACCAGGCACGCGAGCACGAACAGGCCACGCGGGAAGTTGATCACCACGGTGACGGCCGCGGCGATGGCACTCACTGCTGCGAGTGTCAGTGCTGCCCCGGCCGCGAGGCGTCGTTGAATCGGTTGTTGATCCACTGCTTCCGGCACGGTGCCCGAGGACGACTCCGCGCGCTTCACCCTTACGGGGTGATCCGCGAGCCACTCACCCGACACCTTCCGCCTCACCCCTGAAGGAACCGGGCGAGGATCCGGCGCACGTTCGGGTCGCGCGCCCGCAGCTGCACTGAGTGTCCCGTCCGGGGCACGATGATCAGCCGCCCCCTGGCGGCGTGGGCGGCCTCCTCGCGCGCCCACGCCAACGGGGTGGACAGGTCGCGCTCCCCGGCGAACAGGAGAGCCGGGGGACTCAACGGCCCGGCCGGACTGCCGGTATCGAGCGCCGGAGGCGTGGTCGGGGGCCACTCGAGGCACGCCCGCGCCATGCCGTTGCCGGCTGCGGTCGCCCGATCGAACGGGAACAGAGCGGAAGCGGGCATGCCCGCGATCGCGCGGGCAAGGCTCTCGGCTCGCTGTGCGCGCGTGGCCTGCTGGTTCCACGGGGCGCTCAGATCGAGGCACAGGGTGCTCTCGTGGAGGCCCTGGCTGAGCGCGTCGGCGGGAGTCGCCTCACCGCGCTGGACGGCCTCGAGGAACATGTCGAGCGCCTTCACTTCCCCTTCGCGGGCGGCGTGAAGGAGGGCCGGGATGCCGGGGAATGAAGGAAACACGATGCTCTCTGCCACCAGGGCGTCGAGCAGTGCGGGCCCGTTGTGGCGTGCCCGCACGACCCCAGCGAGGTCCTGCGCCGGATCCCATGGGCACCGCTGCTCGGCGCAGGCCGAGCGCAATACGCGGGCTGTCGCCTCGAGACCGGCCAGATAGAACGGGTCCACGCCCTGCTGGGGGACGACCGAGTCCAATACCAGCCGCGTGACCCGCCCCGGATAGCGCAACGCATAGCGCTCGGCGACGAACGTCCCGTACGAGACGCCGTCGAGCGTGAGACGGGAGGCGCCAAGGGCAATGCGCAGCGACTCGATGTCGGCCACGGTCTCCGCGGTCGTGAAGTAGCGACGCGACGGACCCACCTCGCGGGCGCAAGCCGCGACGGCACCCGGAGGCGGAACGGTCAGATCGGACGATCCCGCCGCAGCCTGTAAGGCCGGGCATCGCAGGGCGCCGGCGCCGGTGCCTCGCTGGTCGAACATCACCAGCCGATAGCCAGCGAACGCCGCCCCGAGCCACGAGCGTATGCGCGGAATGAACCTGATCCCTGGCTGGCCGGGTCCGCCGCTGAGGAAGAGCAGCACGCCGCGGGGAGCGTCCGACGTGGTCTCGAACCCTACGGCGAGCTGTAGCGTGCCGCGGGCCTGGCCGGCGTGATCCAGCGGGACAGTCAGCACCGCGCACTTGAACCCGCGGATGCCCGAGCACGCGTGAGCGTTCGTCAGGTGCGGTCGCGGAGGCGGGGTTGCGTTCGAGGCGCGACCGTGACTCCCGCAGCCCGCGAGCGCTGCGACGGCCAGAATCGCGACTGCCGGCGATCGGCGGCGCACGCGCTCATTTTCGTGCGGATCAGCTTGTTATGGCATCCCAGCGAGCTGTGCCTCGGCCTCGTCGGCTTCGAGGAGGCCGATCGAAACGAGATCGAGGGGGTGGATCCAGGCGTCGGCGAGGTGGAAGCCGCCCGCGTCGCGTATCGCGTCGCGCAGGCCGATCGCCCAGCGGTGCTCGATCAGCGCGACGGCTGCGGCCTGGTTCTCGCCGATGGCGTCTTCGATGTACCACACATCCTCGGGAAGCAGGCCGCGGTCCGCCACCTTGGCGGCGCCGAGCTCGGCTCCGAGCTCCGCGCCCTCGGCTCCGCCCGCGCCAAGCCCGATCAGCGCGCCGGCGAGCGCGCCGAGCTCTTCGCCTTCTTCGGGGGAGAGGTCGCTGAACTCCAGGCGGTGGATATTGCCGTCCTGGTCCTTCTGCACCAATGCGACGTCGAGGAGCCGGATCGTGTCGCTGGCGCGCAGGCGGTCCAGCTCGGCGCGGATGTGGCCGTGGAATTTAGGTTCGGCAAAGCCGATCACGAGCACCTGCACCGGTCCAACCGTCATCACTGGCCTCCCAGTAGCTTTGCCTTGGCGGCTTCGAACTCGTCGTCGCTGAGCACCCCGGAGCTCTTCAGGTCGCTCAGCTGTTTGAGCTGCCCAACCAGGTCGCCGCCGGCGGCCGGCGCGGGGGGTGGAGGGGGCGGCGGTGCCGCCTGCGGTTGCTGCTGTGATTCGAGCTGGTCCAGGCGCTGCTCCTGGTCGGCCTCGCGATATGCCGCGCGCTGTCCGGCGCGACCCGCCATGTAGCCCGCGCCGCCGACCATCGCTGCGCGCATCAGGGGACGTCTTCTTCGCATGAACATGCCGGCAGTCTGAACCGCGGCGGGCGACGGGTCATCACCCGACTCGGGTGACGACGTCGCGACCGCGCCGCGGGCATAATCGCCCGGCTGATTACACCCAACGAACGGAGGAACACGGATGAGCGATCTCGTCGCCATCGGGTACGACAGCCTCTCCACTGCCCAGCAGGTGGCTGAGAACGTCGCCCAGGCGCAGAAGGCCCACATCATCGAACTCGACGACCTGGTGGTCGTGGAACGCCAGCAAGACGGCAAGATCAAGCTCCACCAGCCTTCGATGGCGGGCGCGGGCGCGGTCACCGGCGCGCTGTGGGGCGGCCTGATCGGCCTGATCTTCTTCATGCCGCTGCTCGGGATGGCGCTCGGGGCGGCCGGCGGCGCAGCGGCCGGAGCACTCAGCGACTACGGTGTCGACGACGACTTCATGAAGCAGCTCGGCACGGCGCTGGAGCCCGGGGGAGCCGCGGTTATCGCTCTGGTGCGCAAGGTGTCGGTCGACAAGATCCTTCCCGAGATCAAGATTCCGGGCAAGGTCATCCAGACGTCGCTGAGCAACGAGAACGAGGAAGCGCTCCGGCAGGCGCTTGCCGCGGCGGGCAAGTCCTGATCCTCTAGCTTGCCCACGGACCGACCCCGCCGATCCGCTCCACCGTGATGTGCGTGATGTAGCCGGGCGGCGGGTCGTCCATTGTCGGGAATTTGACGTCCGGTCCGAGGTACACGTGCGCCAGCTGCTGCAGCAGGGCAGCGGCGCCGCCCTCGGTTATGCGCGCCCGGCCCTGGACGACCAGGTATTCGGTGAGGCCGGTGGCGTTGTGGGTGTTCGATTCGACCGACAGGGCGACCCGCGGGTCGCGACGCATGTTGCGAATCTTGCGGTGCTCGGGGAGGTGGGCGGCGACGATCTCCTCGCCGTCGAGTCCCACCCATACGCACGACACCTGAGGGCGTCCGTCCGGTTCGAGCGTCACGAGGTGAGCCAGAGCCGCGGATTCGAGCAGGGCGCGCGCTGGCTCGGGGAGCGTGGTCACGGTCGGGACCGTACCAGCGCGGGATCAGCGGCCGCGGTGGCCGTCTCGTTCAGGACCCGCGCGGTGAGCGCGTTGGCCGGGAAGAACGCCTCGATCGAGAGCTCGGAGACCGTGATGTCGAGGGCCGTTCCGAACGTCGTGATCGTGCTGAAGAATGCGAGCTCGCCGGTGCCACTCGCCAAGCGAAGCTCGACCATCACCTCGCCGGACTCGGGGAGGACGTCGGGGCCGGGCGGAGCGGGATAGGAGAGGAGCTCTTCCCGTAGGTCGACCAGGCTCTCATCGCCCGAGAGCGCGATCTGCCGCTCGAGGCGATGCAGCAGATGCGCTCGCCACTCTCCGAGGTTCAGCGTGCGAGGAGCCAGCCCGTCCGGATGGAGCGCGAGGCGCAGGCAGTTCACCGGTGGCTCGAGCAGCTCGGGAGCCACGCCCTCGAGCAGCGGCGCGAGCGCCCCGTTGGAGGCAACCAGGTTCCAGCCACGGTCGACGGCAATCGCCGGGTACGGCTCGTGACCGGCGAGCACGTGACCGAGCGCATCACGGATCGGAACCAGCTCGGGGTCGTCGAGGGAGCGAGCGGCGAAGCGCGGGGCATACCCGGCGGCGAGCAGCAGCTGGTTGCGGTCGCGCAACGGCACCTGGAGCTGCTCGGCGAGGTGCAGCAGCATGTCCGGGCTCGGCTTGGAGCGTCCTGTCTCGACGAAGCTGAGGTGCCTCGTCGAGACCCCGGCCTCGAGCGACAGGTCGAGCTGGCTGAGCCGCCGGCGCTGGCGCCAGTCGCGCAGCAGCGTGCCGACGCGGTTGTCACTCATCCTGGTTAGCGTAGTGGCGCTCATAGCGACACCTCCGCCGTCGCCGGCTTGCGTGCCGGCGACGGCGACCGGGCCGGCGCCGGCAACAGGCGCGTCAACGCCGCCACGCTCAACAGGATCCCCGCGAGCGCGGCGAGGCTGAGCTCGAATGCATGCGCCGCGCCGGCGTGCAGGGCGCCGAAGAAGATCACTCCGATCACCGCGACCCCGAGCGCGTTGCCGACGTTCTGCATCGTCGAGAGAGCTCCGGACGCCGAGCCGGCGTGCTCGGGCCTGACCCCCGACAGGATGATCGTCGCCAGTGGCGCGATCCCCAGTCCCATGCCGGCGCCGATCAGGATCAAGCCGGGGGCCAGTATCGCGACCGATCCGCCGGTGCCGATGTCGGCCACGGTGCCGAGCAGCAATCCATGGCCGGCGGCAAGCACCAGCGCGCCGCCGGCCAAGACCCGCCGGCCATGGCGCTCGGTAAGCGCCGGGGCGCCGATCGAAGCGACCAGGTACGACGCCGCGAGGATCGTGAACACGAGGCCCGCGCTGAGCGCGCTCATCCCCCGACCTTCCTGGAGGTAAAGCGCGAGCACCAGGAAGAACGACGCCTGCCCGCACCAGAACACGAGCTGCGCGAGGAGACCGGCGCTGAACGTGCGTTGCGAGAACAAGCTCAGCTCGAGCAGCGGTGTACCGCCGCGCACCGTCAGACGGCGCTGATGTGCGACGAACCCGAGCAGAATGAGGGGCGAGGCGGCGAGCGAGAGCCACGTCCACAGCGGCCAGCCATGCTGGCGCCCTTCGACGAGCGGCAGCACGATCGCGGTGATGCCCGCCGTCACCAACAGGGTTCCGAGCAGGTCGAGCTGTGTCGTACGCTGCGCGCGCGACTCGGGGACCAGACGAGGGGCGAGGGCCAGCGCGGTGAGTCCTACCGGGACGTTGATCAGAAAGCAGCTGCGCCAGCCGAGGCCGGCGATGTTCGCCTGTACCAGCACGCCGCCGATCAGCTGGCCGCTGATCGCGGCGAGCCCCATGACCAGGGCGTAGGCGGACAGAGCCCGCGCCCGGTCGCTGCCTGCGTACAGCACGCCGATGATCGAGAGGATGTTCGGCATCAGCAGGGCCGCCGAGAAGCCCTGGACGAGACGGCCGGCGACCAGTAGCTCGGGGCTGGTGGCCGCTCCGCACGCCGCCGAGCTCAGCGTGAATAGCGCCAATCCGAGCGAGAACGCTCGCCGGCGGCCGAACCGGTCCCCAACCCGTCCGGCGGTGATCAGGAAGACAGCGGCGGTCAAACCGTAGCCCGCGGCCACCCACTCGACCGCCCCGCTCGAGGCGTGGAGGTTCGACTGCAGCGAGGGCAGTGCGACGTTGACGATGAAGAAGTCCAGCACGACCATGAACGTGCCGGACAGAACGACGGGAAGGGGAACCCAGCGGCTGGCGAGCGCGCTTTCCCCAGTTGATTTGGCTGTCGATCGAATGCTCATGGCCGGCACGGTCTCAGCCGGGCCGCCGACTGTCGATTACGCGCGAGGTAATGCTCGCGGCCTAATCGTCGTCCGGGATGCCGCGCTTCAGCCAATCGCCCTCGAGGACGCGCGTGGCCTCCCGGACGGTCACCGCGTCCTGACAGATCTGATCGTGCAGCGAATTCGCCACCGCCGATTCGGTGAGGGCGCCGCCCCATCCGTACAACGGCATCGGCCACAGGTTCTTAGGGTCGGTGGGGCTTCCGCCGTCCTCCGCCGGCACCCGCTCCGCCACCACATACGTGGAGGGATTCCCCGTGCTTCCGTACCTCACCATCATCGCGATCTTGAGCGCCCGCGCAGCAGCCTCGCGTTTTGCGAGCTCGGTCTCGTAGCCCCGCCGGCAGATCGTTGTCCGTGGGTTCGCGACCGCGGCCGGGTTGAGCACGCCCGGGGTGCAACGAGGATCCGCTCCGATGGCGCCGTCGGGGAAGTCGCGATACTGACAAGACTGCCGGATCGGGGTTGACACGGTGGCAGTCCTGCTCGGGGATTCGCGCATCGCCGCGTGCAGCTCGGTGGGACTGGCTTCGGGAGGCGCGACCGAGCAGCCCGCGACCAATGACGTACACAGCGCGATCAGCGCAAAGCGGCGCATCAGGTCGCGGCCCCGGGGTAGTAGGAGGTGCCGATCGTCGACGGACGTGGGATCGACAGACCCGCGCCCGTTCCGGGCTCCGCGCCGAGCACCTTGAGCAGGTAGCGGAAATCCGCTCCGGCCAGGGTGCTGCATCCCTCGGTGTAGCCCTCGACGCCACCCAGCGGGCGACCCGCCTCCAGCGCCCACCAGCCGATCTCGATGCAGGTTCCGTTGGGTGCATACGTGGCTATCGTTTGCCCGGCCGCGGCTGTCTGCCCGACGCCGATGGTCGGAGTTATTTGCTCGGACCAGTACCAGTACCTACCTGCCAGAGGGCCGCTGGTGACCTGCAACACCATCGCGGGCTGACCGTCATAAAAGTCCGCCACGAACTGGACGTACCGTGATGGAGCGAACGCGAGGAGGGCCGAGCCGGGCTGCATACACGCGTCGACGCCCTGATCGGTACGACTCCACGATATTCCCTTGGCCTGCGAGAAGGGGTTGGTGTAACCCGCGATGCTGCCTGTCAGCATGTAAGAGCTGTTGCACAGCTGGCCGGCCGTGTAGCTCGCAAGCTGCATCGAGTCGTCGGCCACGGTGCCGCCGGCGGCCCGGAGCGCGTTCGCGGCGTACTGCTGCCGGCTCTCGGACATGCACAGGCTCCCTGGAGTGACCTGCATCCAGCCGGTGACCCCGCTGCATTTCTCATAACCTGTCTCCCACATCACGGCCGCCTCTTGCGGTGATGTGGCCGCGTTCAAATCGTGCAGCAGCCACGAGTAGTCGGAGTGGAGTTCCGCGGCGATGTACATGAGCTGACCCGTGGCCGTGTTGGAGTTCTGGCCCACGGAGTTGTCATAGGACACCAACTCCGCCCACCAGCCCGGATTCCACTGGGCCAACCCTTGACCCGGTTCGGTGGGGTTGAGCCCCGACTCTTGCTGCAAGTTGCCGACGATCCCCGCGGCGCCGGCGGGGCTGACCCCCTCGCTCTCGAGGTAGCGGACCATCTCAGCAGCGGTCTGCACGTTAGATTGCGGGGCGCCCACAGTTGGCGCGCCGCTCCCGCAATCGCTCCCGCCGAGAAGAGTGACCGATGCCACGGCCGTCAGCATCATCACCCCGCACAGAAGAACCCAGGCGCCCGCCAGGTACCTCATCTGGGCTCGGGACGCTCATGCGCGGCTCGACACGCGCGCTGCTTGGTGTCCATGCCCGGATCTAAACGGGCCGCTGGTGGTGGGCCAAGATGACCGCGGCGAATGAAGCTCGATTGCGACGAGCAGCGCTCACTCCTGTGTCAGAGCGCCGTCATTCGCAAACTCTTATGTGGCTCCTACGGCACTGCGACGGTCGGGGCGCATGGTGGTCGCACGCGACGAAAGGAGGTGAACCACGATGCGCAGACTGAAGCCCGCACTCACGACTCTCGTAGTGACCGGCGCTCTGGTAGGCGGCGGTGCGGCAGTCGCCAACGCCGCGTCGTCGAGCAGCAGCACGACGACGTCGAGCAGCGGCACGGGGACGACCACGACGCGGACTGCCCCGTCCCCGGGCAGCCACACCCCGCCCGGCCGCACGGGCAGCGGCTCGCACAACTGTCCGAACATGTAGATGGGAGAAAGCCCGAGCGCGCGCGGGCTCAGCCTCGTGCTCGCTCGGGCGGCCCTGTCGGCGGCCGTCGCGAACCTGAGGTTTCCTCGTGGCGGGCCAGGCAGTAGAGTCCTCCGGCGGTGAGGGCGCGGCGCCGCCGAACAGGGCAACCGGAAACGTGGAGGAGGAGATCCCGTTGACATCGACCAGCAGAAATCTCGAAGACGTCCTCGTCGGCGAGCGGGAGCTGTGGGTCGAGGGGCCTCCCCACGAGCTGTTCGCGCAACTGCGGGCACGGTGCCCGGTCCACTGGACCGCTCGGGTGAGCGAGTACCCGAACGAGGCTGGCTTCTGGTCGGTGACTCGTCCCGAGGACATCCACACCGTGAGCCGAGACTGGCGCACCTACTCCTCCGAGGTCGGAGGTGTTACCGCGGTCACCGAGGGCTTCCCGCTGGAACTGCTGCGGGCGATGTTCATCGGGATGGATCCGCCCAAGCACGATCGCCTCAAGATGCTCTTCCAGGCCGGCTTCACACCGAAGCGGATCGCCGCCCACGAACCGGCCATCAGGGTGATCGTGACCGACGTGCTCGACCGGCTCGAGGGGCGGGAGACATGCGATCTCGTATCCGACGTGGCGCAGCCCGCGGTGTCACGGGTGATCGGCAGCTTCATGGGGATACCGCCCGAGGACGACGCGAGATGGGCGGCGCTGATGAACTCGGCGCTTGGCGCGGGCGACCCCGATCTGAACCCCGGTGGGGTGGAGAGCGTCGCGGCCAGCGACATCCCGGAGATCTTCGAGCGCTGCCGCCGGATGATCGCGGAGCGACGCGAGCATCCCACCGACGATCTCACGAGCGTGCTCGTCCACGCCGAGATCGACGGCCAAAAGCTCGAGGAGCATGAGATCGTGATGGGGTTCTTCCTGCTCGTCGCGGCCGGCAACGACAGCACCAAGGCCACCTACTGCAGCGGAATGCGCGCCTTGATGGAACACCCGGACCAGCGCCGGCTGCTGCTCGAGGATCCCCGCCTGATTCCAAGTGCCGTCGAGGAGTCGCTGCGTATGTTTCCCGCGTTCGCACACTTCCGCCGGACCGCGACGTGCGACACCCAGCTGGCGGGACAGCCGATTCGCAAGGGGGACAAGGTGGTTATGTGGTACGTCTCCTCAAACCGCGATGAGACGCTCTACGAGGACCCCGACCGCTTCGATGTGCGTCGCAATCCCGAGCATCAGGCCTTCGGTGCCGGTGGCCGACACTTCTGTCTCGGAACGGCGCTCGCGCGCCTCGAGCTCCGCATCCTGTTCGAGGAGACAGTCGCTCGCTTTCCCGATATGGAGCTCGCCGGCGCTCCGGTGTGCGCGGAGTCGGCGTTCATCAACCAACTGAAGACGCTGCCGGTCAGGTTGCGCGCGGCCTGAGCTCGTACGTCTCCGAGCGCTCGGTCGGCGTCCACCGGCCGGTTAGTTGATGGCGCAATAGTTGTTGGCACGGACGATTGTCCTCTACAATCGTCCTCGTGGGATCTTTTAGGACCCGTATCGAGTCGGAACCGCGTCACCAGAAGCGCGAAGCCGAGCAACGCTCCGCCGATGAGCCCGGCCGGCTTCGGGCTGGGAGAAACGGCGCGAGCAGAGCGGACGAGATAGGTCAGCTTCCCGTCGATGCCGCCGGCACCAGCAGTGCCGACCGCGACGCCCATCGGCTGCGCAACGGGCTGATCTGGACCGCGGCGCTCGCGCTGTTGCTGCTGGCGATTGGGCTCGCGATCCCGGATCTGCGTGAGGTACTCGATCGGGTCGCCGGCGCTGCTCCCGGCTGGTTTGTGCTCGGAATCGCGCTCGAGATCGTTTCCTGTCTCGGCTATGTCGTCACCGTCCGCTTGGTGCTCCCGCGGGGCCCGGCGCGCGAGATCCGGCGCCTCGCCTGGGCCGAGATGGCGTTCGGCGCCGTGGTGCCGGTCGGCGGCGCGGGTGGCCTCGCCGTGGGCGCGTGGGCGATGCGGGCGTGGGGGATCGCGTGGTCGCGGATCGCGAACCGATCGGCGGTGATCTTCCTGTTGACGAGCGCCGTCAACGCCGCCGTCCTCGTCCTGACCGGGGTCGGCGTGTGGCTCGGAATCGGTACCGACAAGGGCGGTGTCGTGTACGGGCTCGTTCCGGCCGCCGCGGCGTTCCTGGCGATGGCCACCTTCGGCATCACGCCCTTCATCCGGACGTCCGGCCGGGGCTGGCTCGGCGTTGTCATCGCACGCACCGGCGAATGGGTGCGCGACACCGCGCGCATCGCGTTCAAACCGGACTGGCGCCTGCTCGGAGCTGCTGGTTATCTCCTGTTCGACGTCGCCGTTCTGTGGGCGTGCCTGCGAGCGGTGGGCGTCCAGGCCCCGCTGCTCGCGCTTCTCGTCGGCTACCAGCTCGGGTACCTGGCGAACCTAGTCCCGATTCCGGGGGGCTTGGGTGCGCTGGAGGGAGGGCTACTCGGTGCTCTCCTGCTCTACGGATTGCCGGCCGCGCCGACCGCCGCCGCGGTGGTCCTCTATCACGCGATCGCATTGTGGATCCCGACGATCGGCGGGACCGTGGGGTTCGCGCGCCTGCGCAAGGCGGTGGCCGCGGGACCCAAGCCTCTGGTCGCGGTGCCGTCGGATTCGGCTGCCGCAGCGGACGCCGGGCCCGGCCGCGACGGTGCCGGGGCGCGGACCGTGACCGAAATGGCCGCCTGACACCGCGCATCGGAGCGAGCCGGGCGCCGCCGGCGTCACTACTCGCTGATGCTGCCGCGGGGGTTCATCAGCATCCGCAGGTAGTGACGTCGATCACCGCGCCGCCCGCCGGAGCGAGAGCAGCAGCAGCGCGATCACGGCCACGGGCATCACCCACCACGCGGCCGCCCCGGTCGCGGCAACTACCGCGGTCACTCCCAGTGCGGCGACCACGCCCAACGCGGTGACCCAGTCGTCGCCGACGATGAAATCCCATACCGCGACGGCCACGGATTTCATGTGGCTCCCACAGCCGTCCTCGCGGGCAGCCGCCGCAACCACGCGACCATCCCGGCCGAGGCGAGCGCGACCGCCGGGATGAGCGCGAGCAAGGCCGCGTCGCCGCCGGGCCAGGACGCTCCGGCTCCCTCGGCGCCCCAGAACGTCCCGAACGAGGTGAGCATCACTCCGACCGCGTACTTCATGGCGTTCTCGGGAACCCGAGCCAGCGGCGCCCGCGCGGCGGCCCCCACGAACGTAACGAGCGCGATCGCCACCCCGGCCGCCGCGGCCGCAAGGCCGACCCGATGCTGGTTCGCGCCGAACGTCAATACGATGAACGCGACCTCGAGACCCTCGAGCAGCACT
Source organism: Solirubrobacterales bacterium (assembly GCA_019244745.1). GTDB lineage: Bacteria > Actinomycetota > Thermoleophilia > Solirubrobacterales > Solirubrobacteraceae > Palsa-465. The sequence continues at coordinate 18,117 of JAFASF010000214.1, forward strand.
CCCTTGAACGCGATCGTGAACGAGTAGCCGTCGAAGCCATCGCTGCGCCGGCCGGCGGCCCGCGCCGACGCGGTCTCGGCTGCGAAGGCCTCCGTTTCGTCGTGGAGCGCCTTCAACCCCGCCCAGCGGAGGACTGCCTTGCGCAGCCACTGCAGGCCGAAGATCAGCAACAGCCCGCCGACCACGAGCCTCAGGACACCAATCGGCAGCGCGGTGAGCGCCGGCCCCAGCGCGGCGACGATCACAGCGAGCGTCACCGCGGCCGCGGCGACGCCGCTCAGCGCCGAGGACCAGCTTCGCGTCACGCCGACGGCCAGCACGATCGTTAGCGCTTCCACCGCCTCGACGGCGCATGCCAGGAACACCGAGATCGCGAGGCCAAGCTCAGGTCCGGACATTCGGCCCCGAGTATTGCGAATCAGCGCGACGTCCGGCCCTTCAGCTCCACCCCGAACGTGTCGCGTAAACCGTCCCGCCCTTCTTCGGTGAGGTGGACGGCGCGACTGCGCCGCGCTCTGCGCACCCACCCCAGCTCGAACATCCGCTGCGCCAGGGCAGCGCCCAAGGCGCCGGCGAGATGGTGGCGCTGTTCGCTCCAATCGACGCAATAGCGGATCAGTGGCCGGCGCCGCGGCATCGCGCCGAACTCGATACCGAATGCGCTCAGCTCGCGCACCCCGCGCCGCGTGAGCCGGTAGTCGACGTCGAAGCCGGGCGACGCAAGCCTGTCGTCGTCAGCCGATTCGGGGTCGAAGACACCGTCGCCGCCGGCGAGCAGCTCCCGCTCGATCATCGCCGACATCAGCGATGTCCCGAGAACGCCGGCGAGGTGGTCGTAGCACGTGCGGGCAAAGCGGACGGCTTGGGCCTTCGTTCCCTGCCGGAGGGACCTGATCTGCGCCGGTGGGGAGAGCCGCGCCAGCGCCTCGATCAGCTCAGCCACCTCCGGGCCGGCGACGCGAAAGTACCGGTGGCGACCGTGAGGCTCGACCTTCAAGAGCGCGCCGTCGACGAGCTTGCCCAGATGCGCACTCGCGGTCGAGGCGGCGACCCCGGCTTCGTCGGCCAGCACGCTGGCGGGAAGCGCGCGTCCGTCGCCGAGCGCGAGCAGGATCCGGGCCCGGGCCGGATCGGCGACGAGCGACCCGATATGGGCGATATCCGCATCTCCGTGAACGGCGTTCGCACCTGTGGTCATGTCGGGTCACATTACCGCCGGCACATTTCGTCGTATGACGAAGTGTTCCCGGGGAAGACTCGAAGCATGCGCAAACACCTTCCCCTGCTTGCCATATGCCTGGGGTACTTCATGGTCATCCTCGATGCGACGATCGTGAACGTCGCCCTGCCGTCGGTGGGACGCGACCTGGGGGGCGGCGTCAGCGACCTCCAGTGGGTCGTGGACGCCTACACGGTGGTGTTCGCGAGCCTGCTGCTTTCGGCCGGTTCGGTCGGCGACCGGCTCGGGGCCAGGAGAGTGCTCGACGCCGGGCTTGTCCTGTTCACCGCCGCGTCGGCGGCGTGCGCGATGGCTCCGTCGGTGCCGGTATTGATCGCGGCCCGGGCCACGCAGGGACTAGGCGCCGCGTCGCTGGTGCCGAGCTCGCTCGCGCTGTTGCGCGCGGCCTACGAAAACAAGGCCGACCGCGCCAAAGCGGTCGGCGCCTGGGGGGCGGTCGCCGGCATCGGCGCCGCATCCGGTCCGATCCTCGGCGGGCTCTTGGTTGGGCTGGCGAGTTGGAGAGCCGTGTTCGTGGTCAACGTGCCCGTCGGGCTGGCCGCCCTCTGGCTGAGCGCTCGCCACCTTCCGCGTGCAGGCGAGCCCACAGAGGGCGGCTTCGATCCGCCGGGGCAGGTGCTGGGGATATTGGCGCTCACTCTTCTCACGGTCGGTCTGATCGAGGGTGGAGCCCTCGGCTGGGGCTCACCGCTGTCGCTCGCGGCGCTGATCGCCTCCGTGCCGGCGACGCTCGCGTTCCTCGCGGTCGAGCGTCGCGCCGAGAACCCGATGCTTCCGCTGTCGCTATTCGCCAGTCGCACGTTCTCCGGTGCCGCGTTCGTCGGGCTTGCGATCAACCTCGGGTTCTACGGTGAGCTGTTCGCGATGAGCCTCTACTTCCAGCACGTGCGCGGGTACTCGGCGCTGACGACCGGGCTGGCGCTGCTGCCCGAGGGAGCTTTCGTCGCCCTTGCCGCGACCCTCTCCGGTCGGGTCACAGGTCGAGTCGGCCCCCGCCGGCCGATGTTGGCGGGGCTTCTGTGCGGTGCGGCCGGTTTCGCCGGGCTGATGGTTGCGGGCCGCGGCACCCCATATGTGGCGCTCGTCCCGGCGCTGATCGCGGTCGGGTTCGGAATGGCCTTCACGATGCCGGCGGCCACCGCTGCGACGATCGAGGCGGCGCCGGCGGACCGTGCCGGAATTGCGTCGGGGGTATTGAACGCGGCTCGCCAGGCCGGCGGCGCGATCGGCGTCGCATTGCTCGGCACGCTGCTGGCCGGCGGCTCGTTCGTGCCCGGCCTGCGTGCGGCGATGGCGATCTCCGCGGGTTCGTTCGTGGTCGGCGCCGTGGTCACGAGCGTTGCCGTTGAGCGAGCCAGCGTCCGAGCCGGTTAGGGCGCGGCGGCCGCAAGCAGATCCCCCTCCGGATAGGGGACGTGCGGTGCGTCATCATGAGAAGAGATGAACGCATACTTCGGTCCCGGAGGAGGAGGCGCATCCGGCGCGGCCCACGGCGGGGTCGCGTCAGGATCGATGCGCCAGTTCCGCTTCCGTGGCGACCAGGACCCCGACCGCAAGCCGCCGCCGCTGATGGACCCGACGCGAGAGCGGGACCGGCGGCGCATCCTGCGACTCTTCGCGCCGTACCGCTGGCGGCTGGGAGCGGTTCTGTTCCTGATCGTGGTCTCGGCGGGGATCGCCTCGCTCCAGCCGTTCCTGCTTCGGGACGTGCTCGACAAGGGGCTCTTCAAGCACAACACGACGCTGCTGACGGAGCTCGTGCTGGCGATGATCGCGATCGCCACCGCGACGGCCGCGTTCAGCGTCTGGCAGACGTACCAGTCCAACGTGGTCGGCCAGCGGGTCATGCACGACCTGCGGGCCGCCGTGTACCGCCGCCTTCAGCGGATGTCGCTGGCGTTCTTCACCCGCACGCGCACGGGCGAGGTGCAGTCGCGGATCGCGAATGACATCGGCGGCCTCGACAACGTGGTCACCAACACCGCGACGACGATCGCCCAGAACGCGACCACGGTGGTCGCGGCCATCGTGGCGATGTGTCTGCTCGACTGGCGCCTGGCCATCATCTCGCTCGTGTTCGTGCCGCTGTTCGTGTGGATGACCAGGCGGGTGGGCAAGGTTCGGCGCAAGATCACCACCGAGCAGCAGCGCCGGCTCGCGGACATGTCATCACTCGTCGCGGAGTCGCTCTCGGTGTCGGGGATCATGCTCGGAAAGACGATGGGTCGCGGGGGCGACCTCGCCGATCGGTTCACGGCCGAGTCGCGGGAGATCGCCGATCTCGAGGTGCGCTCGCGGATGGCCGGGCGCTGGGTGATGTCGACGATCCAGTGGACGTTCGCGATCCAGCCGGCGCTCATCTACTGGCTCGCAGGCCAGAGCTTCCTCGGAAACCCCATCTCGATCGGGACCGCGGTCGCGTTCTCGACGCTGGTGACACGGCTGCTGTTCCCGATCCAGTCGCTGCTCGGCGTCGGCGCCGACGTCGAAGCGTCTATGGCGCTCTTCGACCGAATCTTCGAGTATCTCGACCTTCCGATCGACATCGTCGAGGCCGAGCACCCGGTGCAGCTGCGCACCGACGAGCTCCTCGGTGAGGTGCGATTCGAGAACGTCTCATTCCGTTACGGCGCGAATGGTTCAGACGAGTGGACCCTGCGCGACATCGACCTGGTCGTTCCGGCCGGCACCCGGACCGCGATCGTGGGGGAGACGGGCGCGGGCAAGACCACGCTCGGGTACCTGGTCGCGCGGCTGTACGAGCCACAGGAGGGGCGCGTGACGATCGATGGCGTCGACGTCCGTGACGCGAGCCTCGAGTCGCTGGCCGCGACGGTCGGGGTGGTGTCGCAGGAGACCTACCTGTTCCACGCCAGCGTGCGCGAGAACCTGCGCTTCGCCCGGCCCCAGGCGACCGACGAGGAGATCGAGGAGGCCGCGCGGACCGCGCGCATCCATGAGTTGATCTCCTCGCTGCCAGACGGGTACGACACGATCGTCGGCGAGCGCGGATACCGCTTCTCGGGTGGCGAGAAGCAGCGCATGGCGATCGCGCGAACGATCCTCAGGAACCCGCCGGTCCTCGTGCTCGACGAGGCCACGAGCTCGCTTGACACTCAGACCGAGGCGGCGGTCCAGGCCGAGCTCGAGCGACTGGCCGAGGGCCGGACGACGATCACGATCGCCCACCGCCTGTCGACGGTCCGCGACGCCGACCAGATCGCGGTGCTAGACCGCGGCCGGATCGCCGAGCGCGGGACGCATGAGGAGCTCCTCGAGCGCGGGGGTTTGTACACGGCGCTCGTCTCCCGGGACGTGACCGAGGAGCCGGTGGAAGGTTAGGCCGGTTAGGCCGCCCGGGTCCGCGGTCGCACTCCGGCCGGGCTCTCATCGCACCTCCACGTACTGCACGACCACGGGGCCGAACCGAATCACGTCGCCGTTCTGGATGTTGGCCGCGATCACCCGACGGCCGTTGAGGAAGGTGCCGTGGGCACTTCGGTTGTCGAGTAGGCGGATCGTGCGGCCGTGACGGACGAGGATCGCGTGCGTCCTGGACACGCGCTGATCCTCGAAACGCAGGTCGGCGTTCAAGCCCCGGCCAATGTGATCGGTGCGGTCTCTTGATCTGTTCCCTCCGCGCGCTGCGCTCCGGCGGCGCTGCCGGCCGACGGTAGTGGTGCGCGAGTGCTCATGGCGGAAGTCCACACCCCAGGGCGCATGGGTAGGTGAACGCAGATGAAGAAGAACGCAAGAACGCCGACGGCGGGGTTACCAGCCGCGGGGTGGGCACTCGCCGCCCTTCTAGTGGCAGCTCGTTGCTGCGGGTTCACTGGCGAACCGCTGCCCAACCCACCTGGCGACGTCGTCGGCGGTCTGCGGCCCGGCCTGGATGTGATCCACCCCGGGGTAGGTGCGGTACTCCACCCGCTCGCCCTGGCGGCAAAGCATTTCAACGTAGGCGCTTGTGATTGCGGGGGTGACGAGCTTGTCGTCCTCGCCCTGGGTGATGAGGACCGGTGCCTCGATTCGCTCGTGTCCCGGGCTGTTCTTTGCGATCAGGTCTTTCCACGGTTGGGTCTCCCACGGAATAGCGCGCAGGTAGCTGATCGCCAGAAGTTGGGCGACCAGCCCGGCGGCGATGGTCGCGTTCTCATCGATCCCGATGCATATGCTCGCGACTTTCTTGACGATCGGTATCGCGAGCCGGGTGGCGACCTGGTCGAGCCGCAACTGAGGGTAGACCTGGCTCCAGCTATCGAGTGTGTAGGCGGAAAGCACGCGGGCAACCAGGCCATTGGGGTTGTCTGCGAACAGCCGCGCGAGGTCGGTCGCGGGCGCCGCGGCGGCGACACCGACGAGCTTCAGCTCCGGGGCGTATGTTCCGGCCTCTTGGCCGGTGAAAAGCGAGGCCTGGCCGCCTTGCGAGGCGCCGAACGAGGCGAACTGGTTGCTGGCGTCCGCCGGCCCAAAGTGCCGGGCCGCGCGGACTGCGTCAAGCGCCGCCGATGCCTCGGAGTCGCCGACCAGGTACGGGTGCGGTCCCGGGGTACCAAGCCCTTGGTAGTCCGGCGCGACCACGACGTAACCAGCGGCGAGGAACTGCATAAGCCCGTCGATCGCCGGCCAGTACTTCGGTCCGAGATTTGAGCCCACGCAGTAGGAGGCAACGCCGATCGTCCCATGCGTCGACACCACCACTCGACGACCACCGGCGGGCGCGGGCGTGGTCGGCACAAACAACAGGCCGCTGACCGCGGTGTGGGCACCGGTGTAGCTCTTCGACAGATAAAGGATCTTCCACTCCCGCGATCCAGGCGGAGCGTCAGCCACCCGTTCCATGCGTACGATCGTCCCGGGCGGCCCGGCCGGCAACGGCGAAGGCGGTAGGTAGAACGCGCCCGGCCTCGGCGGATGCGTGGAGTGAACGAACACGAGCAATGCCACCAGCGCAAGCGCCACGAAACCGACAACGCCGGCGGCGGCGATCAGCGCCCAGCGCGTGAAGCGCGGCCAACGCGAACGCCCCGACCCGGCCGAGCGCGACGAACCGGATGTACCCACGGGGTGACTGTATTAGGCGCCGCGGTGCTGCCGGACCGACCAAGGCGGTGAGAACAGCTTGCGATGGCCGGAGCCGCGACCTCGCGCAGCCCACCTGTTGTCAGACGGTCAGCCCGAGAGCGCCAGCGGCTCCAGGTCGGCCTCGAGCTCGAGCAGCCGTTCGAGCTTCGCCGGCGTGTCGTGTTCGCAAGTCGGCGTGTACAGGACCAGCCGCTGCTCGGAGATCTCGGCGTGGCGGAACACCGCGTGCTCGAACTCGAGCCGGCCCACCACCGGATGCTCGAGCTCCTTGCGTCCATCGGAGATGCCGGCTACCTCGTGCTTGTTCCACAGCTTTCCGAACTCGGGGCTCGCGGAGAGCAGGGCGCCGATCAGCTCCTCGAAAGCGGGATCGCCCAGGTTGCGCGCGCTGTCGGCGCGGAACTTCGCGACCAGCAGCCGGGTTCCGTTTGCCCAGTCGGGCATCAGCTCCCGCCGCGAGGGCTCCATGAACATCTGCCAGACGTGATTGCGCGAAAGCGGATCGCGCGTCGGCTTCCAGCTGAACACGGCCTCCATCGGGCGGTTCCAGGCGAGGTAGTCCCAGCGCCGGCCGAGCACGTACGCGGGACCGGGGCCGAGGCTCTCGACCAACCGCCGGATCGACGGCGGGACACGCTCTCGCGGCGGCTTGCACGGCGGCACCTCTTCGCCGCGGCCAAGGAGTATCAGGTGCGTCCGTTCCGCGGTGGTCAGGCGGAGCGCCCGCGCGAGAGCCTCGAGGACCTCGAGCGACGCGCGCACGTCGCGTCCCTGTTCGAGCCACGTGTACCACGTGGCGCCAACACCGGCGAGCTGTGCCACCTCCTCGCGACGGAGCCCCGGGGTCCGGCGGCGTCCGCCGTTCGGAAGCCCCACGTCCTCCGGTTTGAGGGCATCGCGGCGGGTGCGGAGGAAATCGGCAAGCTCGGCCCTCCGCCGCTCGCCGTTGTCGGCGGCTCGGCGGGACCTGTCAGATCGCTTGGGGGTGATGTCTTCTACCAGGATAACTCCCTCTCTTGTACCTGGATAGAAAGTGTTGCACAGTTCTGTCCGTGAACGCAACTCAAGCCATCAAAACCCATCGACCGAGGGGTGCCTTGCGAGGTGGGAATCCCGGCGCGGCCTCCACGAACGCCCTGCTGTTCGTGGTGTGCCTCGCGCAGTTCATGGTCATCCTCGACATCGCGGTGGTCAACGTCGCCCTGCCCTCGATGCGCACCGGGCTGCACTTCTCGACCACCGGTCTTCAGTGGGTCGTGAACGCCTACACGCTCACGTTCGCCGGCTTCCTCATGCTGGGTGGTCGCTCTGCGGACCTGCTCGGGCGCCGCCGTCTGTTCCTTGTCGGGACCGCGCTGTTCGCCGTCTCGTCGTTGGCCTGCGCGATGGCCGATTCGCGCACAATGCTGATCGCGGCGCGTGCACTACAGGGTTTCGGCGGCGCGGTCATCGCTCCCGCCACCCTCTCGATCATCACCTCGTCGCTGCCCGAAGGCGCTGAGCGCAACCGGGGTCTCGGCCTGTGGGCGGCGGTCGGCGGTCTCGGCGCGTCCTCGGGCGCGCTGCTCGGCGGCGTACTGACCCAGGTGTTCGGCTGGCCGGCGATCTTCGCCATCAACGTCCCCGTCGGTGCGGCCGTGATCTTGCTCGGACTGAGGTTCCTGCCGAGCGACATCCGCATTGCGGGCCCGCGTCATTTCGACGCGAGCGGCGCGGTGCTGATGACCACCGGTCTGGTCGCCCTCACGTACGGAATCGTCCGCACGGACACCCTCGGCTGGGGCTCGCCCGGCGTGCTGATCCCGCTGGCCCTCGCGGCGGGCCTGATCGGCGCCTTCGCGTACGTCGAGGCGCGCGTCGCGCAGGCGCCCCTCGTTCCCCTGTCGATCTTCAAGCTCCCGCAGCTGCGGGCGGCGAATCTAGTGGTCGTCCTCATGTACTCGGCGCTGTTCTCGATGTTCTTCTTCGTGACGCTTTACCTGCAGCAGGTGCTGGGCGACGACGCACTCCAGGCCGGTCTGTCGTTCCTGCCGATCACGCTGTCGGTGTTCACCGCCTCCACGCTCGCGCCGCGGATGGTCGCCCGGTTCGGGGTACGCGCCGTGGTCACCTTCGGGATGCTCTGCGCCGCGCTCGGGCTGGTGCTGCTCACCGGCGTCCGACCCGGCGGGAGCTACTTCGACCCGGTGCTACCGGGTGGCGTGCTGTCCGGGTTCGGGATGGGCTTCGGGCTCGTGGCCTCGACGATCGCCGCCACCCAGGGTGTTCCGAGGACACAGTCCGGACTCGCCTCCGGCCTGCTCAACACCTCGCGGCTGATGGGCGGTGCGCTCGGGCTCGCTGTCCTGAGCACGATCGCCGCCGCGAGCTCTCACCTGACCGCCGGCATCAGCGGCGCCGAAGCGATGACCACTGGATTCACGGTCGCCTTCCAGCTCGGAGCGGCGATCTGTGTGGCCGGCGCGATCGTCGCGGCGTTGTTGCTGCGGTCCTCGGCGCAGCAGCCCGAGGTCGACGTCGTCGAGAGCCGCGAGCGGGCGCTCGAGGAAGCGGCCGAGCAAGAGCCGCTCGCCGCGTAGGGCGGAGCGGCGTCCGAGACTTGGGGTCGGTTCTGGCGAGTTCGAGCACCGCCCGGCTGCCGAAGCAATAGCCAATCGCCGCGACCTGTCCGTTGGCGGGCGGATGAGAAGCGAGCACGCTACCCCATTGTGCTGGGGGTCAATCCGCTGGTGCGCTGGCGAGGTTGGCGGGCTCGGAGCGAAAGCGATCGGCGAGGGCCGCGTCGACGTGCTCCCCCGCGCCAGACGTACTCGCGAAACGTCTCGCAGTTCTGCACCCAGAACTCGGTGTAGAACTCTCCAGCGCGCCGCCAGGCAGCCCGGTGAGTCGGATCGTCGCGCCACGCATCGAGCGCCTCGCGGGTTTCGAAGCGGATCACTCCGAGCTCCTCGCCATCGTCGGACGTGTAGAGGTGATATCCGATGAACCCGGGCTTGGAGTGGGCCTTGGCCAGCAGCTCGGCGAAACAGTCCGCCTCAGCTTGAGAGGCTGCGCTGGCGCGGCCTCGGAGCCCCTATGCGGCTAAGCTGCCCGGCAGCCTGACAGCTTGCGTCACCACGACTGAGGTGCTCCGAGAGGTAACAGCTGCCCGTGCGGGTCCGCCCAATCGAACGCGGAAACGCCCCTGATGCAGTCCGCGACCAGATACCGCAGCTGATCCACGAAGGTCAGCTACAAGTTGACGCGAAGCTGCCCTTCGAGCAGGAGCTCCCGCGCTCGCGGTGAGGCGCACGAGTCGACATCTTGGCGTGCTGACCAAGATAGTCGAGCGCCACGCCCATCAACCAGACGGCGAGGACTGCGTAGCTGATGACCACAACTTCCACGTTACCCCGGCAGAGGCGAGCCAGAACTCTCAGCGCGTTTGGTTCGTCAGCGAATTGCGCGAGCTGCAGTCGGAGCTCTCACTGACCATGTCGCGGACCCAGGGCGGACTTGCCGCTCCGGTCGGGGAGCACGCGGCGATTGTCGAGTCTGTCCGAAAGCAAGATGAGAAGGCTGCCGCGGCGGAGATGCTCGCTCACCTCGAGGGCATCCGCGACCGCCTCGCTTCCGATCGGCAGTAATCAGCCCGGAAGGAGAAGCATGCTTCCCAGCCACAACCGATTCCACTACACACCCATCACAGAGCGGCCGGCCTTCCGCTGGCCTGGCCACAAGCAGCTCGCGGTCTACATCGCGGTGGCTATCGAGCACTTCCCGTACAACACCGGCGGCCTTGGCATCGCGTACTCGCCAGGTCAGCCGCATCCAAACACGTACAACTGGTCGTGGCGCGAATATGGCAACCGCGTCGGCGGCTTTCGCCTGCTCGAGCTGCTCTCGGACTTCCACATCCGCCCGACCGTACTTGCTAACGGTGAGTGTTTCGAGCACTGCCCGCAGCTGATGGCCGCCTACCGTGACGCCGGGACCGAGTTCGTTGCCCACGGCATGACCAACGCGCAGCATCCCAACGGGCTGGCTGAGCATGAGGAGCGGGATGTGATTGGCGAGGTGTACCGGATCATCCAGGAAGCCTCGGGACGCGCTCCTCGCGGCTGGATGAGCCCGGGAGCAAATCCAAGTGCGCGAACGGAAGATCTCCTGGCCGAACAAGGCTTTGTTTACACCCTTGACTGGCCGGTTGATGATCAACCGGTCTGGATGGCCACTACAGGGCCACCGCTTCTCGCAGTGCCGTATCCGCATGAGGTCAACGATGTCCCAGCAATCGTCTTCCACGACCTACCGGCACCCGACTTTGCCGAGATGGCAGCCGACAACGTAGCTGAGATGCTCGAACAGTCTCAGCGGCAATCGCTGGTGTGCGGCATCGTGATACACAGCTTCATCGTCGGGCAGCCCTTTCGCATCCGCCGTTTCCGCGCGGTGTTACGGCAAATCGTCGACGCCTCCGACGAGATCTGGTTCACGACACCAGGGGAGATCGCCGACTACTTCACTCGCGAGGTAGCCGGGCCTCCCCAGTCGTCGACGATAACCGTCCGCGCATGAGAATCTGGGGCCGTGTAGTTGACATGACTGAACCGCCCAAAACCAGAGTAAGCGTCGCTGGCCTCGGGGCGGTCGGGCGCGAGCTGGTGCAGCGTCTCGGCGCCGGAATCAACGGCATGTCTTTAAGCGCGGTCTCAGCTGCAGACCACGAGAAGGCGAAGCGCACGCTCGACGAGCTAGGGGTGGATGTGCCAGTCCTGACGCTCGATGAGCTGGAGCCTGTATCGGACATCGCTATCGAGTGCCTGCCGGCGCACCTGCTCCCAGTCCTGGCCGAGTCGATGCTGAGCGCAGGCAAGGAGCTCATCGTGCTAAGCGCCGGTGCGCTGTTGAAGCGGCCCGACCTCGTGTCGTTGGCCGAGCAGCATGGTGGACGGATCATCGTTCCCACCGGCGCCCTGCTCGGGCTGGACGCCGTCGGTGCTGCCGCAGAGGGCGAGATCTACTCGGTCAAGATGACGACTCGCAAGCCGCCAATCGGTCTGGCCGGCGCCCCCCACATCGATAGCCAACACCTTGACGTTGAGGCGATCACCGAGCCGACGCTGGTTTTCTCCGGCTCTGCGCGGGACGCTGCGGGCGGATTCCCGGCAAATCTAAACGTTGCCGCCGCTCTCGCGCTTGCTGGCGCGGGCCCGGAGCGAACGCAGGTCGAGGTCTGGATCGACCCTAGCGTAACCCGGAACACCCACCACATTGAAATCCAAGCTGAGGCCGCCGACTTTTCGATGACGATCGAGAACGTTCCGTCGGAGAACCCCCGCACCGGTCGGATTACGGCGCTATCGGTTATCCGGCTGCTGCGCAAACGTCACGCCGGACTGGCTGTTGGAACATGAATATCTTGAGGGCAAAACAGCATTTGTCATGGGTGCCGGCGGCGGACTGGTTGGCGCGATCGCGAGCGCACTGGCCACTGAACGGGCGAGGGTGGCCGCGGCCGGCCGGACGCTTCAGCAGGTGGAAGCCACCGCGGCAGCGAGGAAGGCCGCGGCGGGGATGCGCTCCCAGTTGAGCTCGACCTCTCGGCTCCCGAAGGCTTCGTGCGGGCGCTGGACTGCGTTCGTGCCAGATTCGGAGAGGTCGAGATCCTCGTCAACAACTCCGGCCGTCCGCCGCCACCGACCGCGGCCGGTGCCTGTCTCGCGCACTGGCTCGAACAGTTCCCGGTCCTGCCAGGTCGTATCGCCACGCCGCGAATCCTGCAGCTCGACACAGCGCGGGCCGAACGCGAGGGTAGGAGCCTCGAGGACGTACGGCGCGGGAGCGTCGGCACGATTCCTGTGGGACGCTACGGTCGTCCGGAGGAATACGCGGCCGCAGTCGTGTTC
>JAFASF010000322.1 GCA_019244745.1 Solirubrobacterales bacterium
GCGAGCTGCGCCGCCTCGGCCGGCGCGTGGGGGCGCGCCGTCGTCGCGCCTCGGGCGGCTCGGGGCTGGCGAGCCTGAGTGGCCGCGAGCGGGAGATCGCCGAGCTGGTGGCGCGCGGGCACACCAACCGTGAGATTGCGGCGGAGCTGTTCCTGTCGGAGAAGACGATCGAGAGCCATCTGAGGAAGGTGTTCGCCAAGCTCGGTGTGTCCGGGCGGGTCGGCGTTGCCGAGGCCGTGGGGCGCGAACGCGACCCTGAGGACTGAGAGGGCAGAAGTAGGGGGTTCCCCGATGTTCACCGCGGCCCGCGGGCGTCAATCTGCACGGCATGGCGACATTCCTGCTGAGCCACCACCACACGGCCGTGCAGTGCGCCCCGATGTTCGCGGCGTGGCGAGGCTTCGCCAGCCCGCTGCGCCACCGCGACGCGCTGTCGAGCTGCCCGCACGGCGGTCATGGCTTGTGGTGGTTGGTGGAGGCTCCTGACGAAGCGGCCGCGCTCGGGCAGTTGCCCGAATGCGTGAGCCGCCAGACCGAGGTGACCCGTGTCCGTCCCTTCCCCATCCCTTGACCGCGGGATCGTGTCTTCCGCGGATGCCCTGACCATGACGTCCTCCGCGCGCCCCGGAGCACTGCAGCGCTCCACCCGCGCCGGGGTCGGAGTGCTGCTTGTCCTCGCGATCCTCAACGCGGGGTTTCTGTATTTCCTCCCCGCTCGCGCCGCCACTGGCTACGCGTGGGCGATCCGCCCGCCGATCTCGGCCGCGTTCTTGGGCAGCGGCTACCTGGCCGGCGTCGTGGCCACCGCGCTCGCGGTGCTCGCCGCGCGCCGCTGGCGCTCGATCCAGCCCCTGGCCGTTGCGCTCGTAACGCTGTCGGTCGGCCTGCTGGCAGCCACTCTGCTTCACACCGACCGCTTCCGCTGGGGCTACCCGCCCACGTGGGTCTGGACGGGCGTGTACGCCCTCGCTCCCGTCGGCGTCGTGATCCTTGCCCGCCGCCAGCGCGCGATAACGGTCCGGCCCGCGATCGCCGACCCGCGCTTGCGGCTATTGCGCCTGCTTTCCCTGGTCTTCGGCACGGCGATGCTGGCCGGCGCGATCGCGCTGTTCGCGTTTCCGGCCGATCTCGGCCGCGACTGGCCGTGGCCGCTGACGACCCTCCTGGCACAGGCGACCGCCGCCTGGATCGCGATGATCGCCGCCGCACTGCTGTGGTGCGCCTACGACCTCCGGCGCGGCCACGAAGCGTTGATCCCATACGCCACGCTCGGGGCATGGTGCCTCGCGCTGCTCGCGCTCCCCGCGCTGCACGCCGGCCAGATCACCCGTACCGGCGCACCGCTGATCATCTACCTCGGCGCCCTGATCGCCCTGATCGCCGTGGCCGGCCTGGGCGTGACGCGCGCCGGTCGCCGCGCGGCTCTCTAGGGGTTTCGTGGCAGGTGCTGAGCATGCCCGGAGAAGTATCGGCGCGACCGCTCCAGGTCCGCGCCCCCTCGCGGCGCGCAAGGCGCGCGGGTCGCTCATGACCAGGCGGCCGGTACCCGCTCGCTTTTCGCGAGTCACGCGTCCACGGCCGCCGGCGGGCAATCGGTCCGCGATCGATGCTCGGGTCAGAGCGCGGTTTAGTGACGGCGACCCGGATGCCGTGCGGGCTATGTACGGCGCATACGGGCGACTCGTCTACGCGGTCGCGTACAAGCTGCTCGGAGACCGAAGCTTGAGCGAGGAGGCGACGCAGCAGACGTTCCTGAAGGCGTGGCGAGCCTCGGCGAGTATCGATCCGAGCCGGGAGCTTGGTCCGTGGCTGGCAACGATCGCGCGGCGGGTCGCGATCGACCTCCATCGTCGCGAGGCGAGGCGCCCGACAGCCCCGCTCGATGCGATCGCGCCCGAAGACCCTGCGCTCGTGTCGATGCCGGCGACGGTCGAGGCGACCTACGACGTCTGGGAGGTGCGCCGCGCGATCTGCGCCCTGCCGGCCGCGGATCAGGAGGTCGTGCGCCTGCAGCACTTCGAAGGACTCACGCACGCCGAGATCGCCCACCGGCTCCGCGTGCCGCTCGGGACCGTGAAGTCGCGTTCATTCCGCGCCCACAAGCGGCTGGCGACGGACCTCGGCCATCTGCGTTAGCAGCGCGCTGAGCGGCGGGTCGGCGGCGAGCCCGACGATGCCGACGCCACGCAACACACAGCGAACCGTACGGCGGTTCTGGACGTACTCCCACCTGAGCAAAGGCCTCGGCCACCGCTGGGGGACCACGAAAGGAGCGAGCACTGATGTCAGGCATTGGGAGATGGGTGCGGCGAGGGCACCTCGGGTTGATGGCCGCCTTGCTGGCGATGTTGGCGCTGGCCGGCGGAGCGTACGGCGCGTTTGTCGGCCTGCCTTCGAGCGGCCAGCAGGTCAACAACGATCCGCCCACGATCGACCCGAACCAGAACGCCAACCTCTCGGACTTGACCGCCGGGTCGCTGGCGGGCGGCGCGCGGGTCCCATGGGCCGCGTTCGCGCAGAGCGAACACAACGGTTCGGCGCAGATCGTCGTGCGCGCGTTCAAGAGCGGCCAGTGGCAGACCCAGGGTTTTCCCGTGTCGCTCAACGAGGATCAGAGCCAGGACGCGACGGCTCCGTCGATCGACTTCACCGGCGCCAACCGCACGGTGCCGTGGGTGGGGTGGGCCGAGCCCAGCACGGTGCTCGGTGGGCTCTCCCAGATCTTCGCCAGCCGGTTTGCCTCCCAGCCCGCCCCCGCGCCGAACGGCGGCCAATGGATCCACGAGGGCCAGCAGGTAACGGGAACCGCCCCGTCGCTGAACATCAACACCAACCGCAGCGCCGCGGACCCGTCGCTGATCGGAGGCACCACCAGCGCGGGGGCGAACCCGGCGCCGTGGCTCACCTGGCAGGAGGCGGATAACGGCAGCACGGCTGCGCCGGCTGGATCGCCGAGCTCGCCCAAGGTGTCGGGTAACTCGACGTTTCAGATCTTCGTCTCGCACGCCGTCCCGGCGACGGCCGGGACATGTCCAGCCGGGACGAAGCCCGCGCACGGCAACAGCGTGGGAAAGTTCTGCTTCCAGCAGGTCGGGATCGACCGCGTGCAAGGCCCGGGGGCTGCCCAGCCTCCCCCGTTGAACCTCGATCCGTCGTTGAACATCGATCCCAGCCGCGACGGCATCCAAGCCGACATCGCGTTCACCGGCGCCAACGACTCGGTGCCATGGGTCGTCTGGTATGAGAACAGCGATAACGGCAGCGTCACGAACGGACTGCTGAACGCCGACATGGTCTTCGCCGCGCGCGCGATCGCCGACCCGGGCGGCGACGGCGGCTTTCACTGGCAGGTGGTGGGTCTCGGCACCGCGGGCAAGACCGCCGGCGACGACGTGCTCGACGCCGGCCAGTCGGGCCACGGACCGCTCGGCGAGTGCGCCCAGAGCCAGGGCAACGAGCAGGCGTGCTCCCTCGACGCGGCGCCGCTTTCGACGACGCAGACGCTGACCGACGGCAACGGCGCCGAGAACCCGCAGGTGACCGCGGGCACGCTCGTCCCGGGCAAGCCGACGACGCCGTGGATCACCTGGGACGAGAGCTCGGCGAACGGAGGTCCGCACAGCGTGTTCGTCGCGCGTCTGGACCCGGCAGGCGACCACTTCGACCTGCTGGGCGGCGGCCAGCCGATCTCGCATCCGGGGGTCGACTCGACCCGTCCGGACATCTCGTTCGCCGGCAATACGCCGTACGTCTCCTGGCACGAGACCGACTCGAAGGGCAAGACGGTGAGCTTCGTCGGGCACTTCGAGGGCAATCCCGCCAACCCGGTGTTCCACATCGACACGGGCGCCATCCCGACCACCCCGCAGGGCACGACCTCGGACAACGACACGACCGATGTGCGCACGCCGGTCGCCTCGACCTGCCCCGACGACCCGTTCACCGCCGACGGGCAGAGCTGCACCGGGGGCGCGATCGGCACCCCGTTCTACGCGTTCACCGATAACGCCAACGGCCCGCAGCAACTGTTCGCGCAGGCGTACACGCCAGGCACCGTGATTACCGACGGCGCGTTGGGCATCACCCAGTCGAGCGCGACCGTCAGCGGGCAGGTCAACACCGATGGCGCCCGCACGCTGGTGCACTTCGACTACGGCACCACCGCGGCATACGGCGCGAGCACGCCGGGGCAGCTGCTGCCGCCCGCCTCGGGCATCAGCATCCCGGTGAGTGCCGCTCTGAGCGGGCTTCCGGCCGGCACGACGATCCACTACCGCGCCGTCGCGCAGACCGACTTCGGGACTGTTGACGGCCAGGATCAGACGCTGACGACCAGCCCGCCACCGCCGCCAGCGGTCGGCCTGCTGGCGTCGGGCACGTCGACCGTCAAGAACGGCATCGCGGCGGTCAAGATCCTCTGCCGTGGGCCCAGTGGCCAGCGCTGCGACGGGAGCCTCACGCTGTCACTTCGCGCGCGAGTGCTCGTCGGCCGTAAGCACCACCGCCACCATGTCACGATCACGTTCAACCTCGGTTCAGCCGGAGTCCACCTCCTCGCGGGCCATCGGGGAACGGTGAACGTGCGGCTCACCCGCACCGCCCGCGCGCTGCTCGCGAACGCCCCCGGCAAGCGACTGCCGGTCAAGGTCACGATCAAGTTGAACGACCACACGCGCACGGTCGAGACCCTGGTGCTGGTGCAGGTCAAGAAGGGACACCATCGCGGCCGCCGCTGAGCGATTCGCCAAACAAGCCGGCGTGCTCCGTCCGCCCGAGGGTTTTCCTCGGGCGGACGCGGACGCGGGCGCTCGGCGCAACTTCGAGACCCCCGCCGGTATAGAGGACACGACCGACCCACGAGGAGGCGGGGATGCAGCGAAAGCTGAAGGTGCTCACAGCCGTCCTGATCGCTTCGGCGATCGCAGCCGGTGCCGCTACGGCGGCATCGTCGCCGTCCGTCGTGACCGGCTCGGTCTCGAGTGTCGGGCAACAGAGCGTGGTGCTGCACGGGACCGTCAATCCCAACGGCGCCGCGACGACGTACGTGTTCCAGTGGGGCTTGACGACCGGCTACGGGGCGGCGGGCGCGCCCCGCTCGGCCGGCGCCGGCACCCGCTCCGTGGCAGTCAGGGTCACCGCCGGCGGCTTAATCCCGGGGACCGTCTATCACTATCGGCTCGTCGCGTTCAGCAAGTTCGGAGGCACGATCGGCTCCGACCGCACGTTCAAGACCGCCGGCCCTCCGCCGCCGGGGGTCGCGACCGGTCCGGCGACACAGCTCGGCAGCACGTTCGCCACGGTCACCGGAGTGGTCAACGCCAATCGAGCGACCACGAGCTGGGCGTTCCAGTACGGCCCGACGACCTCCTACGGAGCGCAGACGTTCGGGGGCGTGGTTCCCGGCGGGACCGCGCCCGTCGAGGTCTCTTCGCCGCTGCAGCAGCTCGAACCGGGCGTGATCTTCCATTACCGGCTGATCGCCCTCCACGGCACCAACATCGTCAGCTACGGAAACGACGCGACGTTCATGACGTTCCCGGCCGTGCGTCCGTTGCCCGCGATGCAGGCCCGGACGAGGCCCAGGCACCCGCGCCGTAAGCCGTTCGTCTTGACCACCACCGGCAGCGTGAGGCCGCCGGCCTCGATCCCGCCGGCATTCGCCTGTAGCGGCGGCCAGGTCACCGTTCGCTTCGTGTTCCGCGGGCGCGAGATCGCCTCACAGCTCGTCGCGATCCAACCCAACTGCACGTTCGCGGCCCAGACGGTGTTCCCGGTCAGACCCGGTCACGGACGCCACCGCCCGTCCGCGCATGTCCGCGTGTTCATCCACTTCTTCGGGAACGGGTACCTCGCCCCCGCGAGCGCCCGACCCGAAAGGATCGTGCTCGGGTAGGGCAGCCAGAAAGTCGCGGGCGGCCTGCGGGCCGCCCGCGATGGGCCTCACCCTATCTCGGCTCGGGCGGCGAGCTCCGCGATCACCTTTGACAGCTGGCTGCCCTGCCAGGCGACCGGCGAGCGCCCGGGCTCGTCGAGGACCAGCCGGGCGCCGGGAATCGCGGCCGCGTACGCCTCCCCTATCTCCTGCGGGTGCCCGGGGTCGGCGGCGTCATTGCTGGCCACCACCGTGACCGGGACATCGATCGCCCCAAGCTCCGACAGCTCACCAAACGGTCGCGACCGGGGAACGGCGCGCAGCGCGTCGGCGACCGCTCCCGGGTGCTCGTGCAGCGACAGCCGCTGGCGGATCACGGTTATCACGCTGTCGTGAAGCGCGTCCGGGACATTCGGATCGCCGTAGGCGGCCAGGAAGCCCTCGATCCCGCGGCGCTCGAGGCCATCGGCGAGCGCGTCCCAGCGCTCGAGTCGCCGCAGGTCGTCGTTGGTCGCCGGGTCATATGCGGGCGTTATGACAACCAAGCCCCCCGTTCGCCGCGGGGCGTTCAGCGCGAGCCATAGCAGCGTGTGGGCGCCCATCGACGCGCCCGCGAGCACCGCCCGCTCGATTCCCAGACCGTCGAGCACCGCCAAAAGGTCTCGACCGAGGTCCTCGTAACCGTAGGCCGTCGGGTCGGGAGCCGGCGCCGACTGGCCGTGTCCTCGAGCGTCGTAAGCCACCACACGATGCCCGGAGCGCTCGAGTGACCTCGAGCCCATCACAACGTACCGCCGGGTGGCGGTCAGGCCGTGGAGCAGCACGACGGGGATGCCGTCCCCTGCATCGTCGAGCGCCAGGCGCACTCCGGCGCGCTCGATCGAACCTTCGCCCATGCCTACAGGATCGCCCGAGGGTAGGCGCGCGTCGCCGCCGCGACCATCGCCACCAAGAAGCCGATCACGACCACGAAGTCGAGCAACAGCTCCCCGTGGCCGCCCACGCCGAGGAGCAGCTGGCGGAGTCCCTGTACCTCGTAGGTCAGCGGGTTGAACCGCGCCACAACATGCAGCCATCCCGGCATGATCGACAGCGGATAGAGCGCGCTCGAGGCAAAGAACAGCGGCATCATGATCAGCTGGCCGATGCCCATGAACCGCTCGCGGGTCCGAACGCCCGCCGCGATCACCATCGACAGGCACGCAAAGGCGGCGGTCCCGCACACGAGAAGCGCGAGTGCTCCCACGACTCCGGGGACCGTCCAGCGGATGCCGATTCCCGTCAACCCCAGCACGATCAGCAGCAGCGAGGCCTGGACGAGCGCCCGGACGCTCGCCCCGACCGCCTTGCCGACCACGATCGCCGTACGCGGCAAGGGCGTCGCGAGCAGGCGTTGGAGCTGCCCGACGTCGCGCTCCCAGATCACCGCCAGGCCGTAGAAGATCGCGATGAACAGCGCCGCCTGCGCCATGACGCCCGGGGCGATGTAGGCGCGGTAATCGGACGCCCCAGCGGCGAGCGCGCGGTTGTGGCGAAGCGCCGTGCCGAACACGAACAACCACAGGAGCGGCTGGACGGAGCGGGTGATCAGGTCGAGGTGGTCGTGGCGAAGCTTCTGTAGCTCCGCGCGCGCCATCGCATGGGCCCCCGCGAGCATCCGCATCGCCGGCGGGCTGGAGAGCGCGGGCGGCCGGGCGAGCCTACCCGAGGCGGCCGGCGATGCGGCGCTGGCGCCGAACATCTCGGATGTTCCCTCCCTCCTCGATCATCTTCCCCGTCACCGCGACGAACACGTCCTCGAGGGCGGCGGCCTCGTGCGAGGCCAGCAGGTCCTCCGGCGTACCCTGCGCGACGAGCTGGCCGTGGTCCATGATCGCGAGCCGGTCACACTGGCGCTCGGCCTCCTCCATGAGGTGGGTCGTGACGAGGATCGTCGTGCCGGAGTGCTCGCGGAGCGCGTGCAGTCGTTCCCACACCACCCGGCGGGCATTGGGGTCGAGTCCCACCGTGGGCTCGTCCAGCAGCAGCACGGGCGGACGATTGAGCAGCGCGGTGGCGATCTCCAGCCGTCGGAGCATCCCGCCCGAGAGCGTCCGGGCGAGCCGGTCGAGCCACTCGCCGATCTCCATGGCGTCGACGGCGTCGGCGATTCGCTCCTTGCGCACTCCTCGCGGGACTCCGGTGACTCGCGCGTAGAACTCGAGGTTCTCGCGCGCGGTCAGGGCGCCGTCGGCGGAGAGCGCCTGTGGGATGTAGCCGATCGACGCTCGAACCTCCAGCCCTTCGCGGCGTACGTCGTAGCCAGCCACCATCGCCCTGCCGCCAGTCGCCGGCAACAGCGTCGCGAGTACGCGCACCGTGGTCGTCTTGCCCGCGCCATTGGGCCCGAGCAACCCGAAGGCCTCCCCCGGGCGCACCGCGAACGACACGCCGCCGACGGCGACGACGTGACCGAAACGGACGACGAGGTCGTCGACGAGGATCATCGAAAGGCCGCTACTAGAAATTGACGTAGACGTGAGATTACCCTGATTAACGCCCCGCTACCATCGATGCCATGAACGTAACCGAGAGCAGCTTTCAGTCCACGGTCGTCGATCGCTCCCACGAGTTGCCCGTGGTCGTGGACTTCTGGGCCGAGTGGTGTGGCCCATGCCGCCAGCTCGGCCCCGTGATCGAGAGCGCGGTCGCCAAGCGCGGGGGCAAGATCGAGCTCGCCAAGGTCGACGTCGACGCAAATCCGATGCTCTCGCGGACCTACCGCATCCAGAGCATCCCCGCGGTCAAGGCGTTTCGCGACGGGGTCGTCGCGGACGAATTCATCGGCGCCCAGCCGCCGGCCGCCGTTGAGGCCTTCCTCGACTCGCTGCTCCCGTCCGAGGCGGACGAGCTCGTGACGCGCGGTGACGAGGCCTCCCTGCGACGTGCTCTCGAACTCGAGCCCTCGCGCGCCGACGCGGCCGTGTCGCTGGCGAAGATCCTGCGAGAGCGGGGAGAGACCGATGAGGCGCTCGAGATCCTCGCGCGGGCGCCCGGAAGCTTCGCGGCCGACGGTCTGGCGGCGCGGATCGCACTCGAACGGGCGACGAGCCCGAAGGGGCAGCTGGGGACGCCCGATCTCGGCGAGGCGTTCGTGGCGCTCGACGCCAAAGACTACGAGCGCGGCCTCGACCTCCTGCTCGCGGCGCTCCCGTCGGCCGACGGGGCGCGCGACGAGATCCGCAGGGTGGTCGTCGGGGCGCTGGACGAGTTGGGCGTCGAGCACCCGCTCGCGCGCGAGTCCCGGCGGCGTCTGGCGTCGGCGCTCTACTGAGTCCTGCTACAGGGCGAGGATCAGCTGCCCTTCCGCGCCGGCGCGAGCCGGCTCGAGTCCGGCTACGCGGACTCCCAGCAGGCGGACCGGGCGGGGCGTCCCGAACCGCCTGAGGAGATCAAGCGCCACCGGACCGACCCGATCGGCGGTGCTCACCGGCTCGGCCAGCGTCCGCGCGCGCGTGTGGGTGGAGAAGTCGTCCAGGCGGATCTTGATCCCGATCGTTCGGCCGGCGCGCCGCTGGTCGGTCAGGGCGACACACAGCCGATTCACCAGGTCGCCGAGAATACGCTCGAGCGTCGTCAGCTCGACGATGTCGTGATCGAAGGTGAGCTCGCGCGACTCGGAGATCACCTTGCGCTGTTCGCTGACCGGCGCATCGTCCTCGAACCGTGCGCGCCGCTGCAGCTCCGCCGCGAACCGCCGGCCGAAGCGCGCGGCCAGCTCCGCCGGATCCGCCGAGGCGAGCTTCCCCAACGTGTCGATGCCGGCTGCCCGCAGCCGCTCCGCGGTCTTCGGCCCGATGCCCGGCACCAGCCCGCACGGCGCTCCGGCGAAGCGCGTGCACGCCTGCGCGCGCGTCAGCACCACGAAGCCTCGCGGCTTCTCGGCGTCGGAGGCGACCTTGGCCACGAGCTTGCTCGGCCCGATGCCCACCGAACAGGTAAGCCCGGTCCTCTCCTCGATCGCCTCGCGAACGGCGCGCATCGTGGCGTCGGGCACCGCCAGGCCGCTCAGCTCGAGATAGACCTCGTCCAGCCCGACGACCTCGATGCTCTCTACGTGCGAGCGCACCACCGCCATCACCTCGCGCGAGGCCTCGCGGTAGTAGGCGAAGTCGGGCACCAGGAACACCCCGTCGGGGCACAGCCGGCGCGCCCGGACGGCCGGCATCGCCGAGCCCACGCCGAACCGGCGGGCCTCGTAGGACGCGGTCGTGACGACGGCCCGCGGGCCCGTGCCCGCGACGATCACCGGCCGCCCGCGGAGCTCCGGCCGCCGGCGCAGCTCGACCGAGACGTAGAAGGCATCCATATCGAGGTGAGCGACGCATCGAGCGTCCATCGGACGCAGCCTACGAGCCCTCTCAGACGTCATGGGCGCGCGATGAGTCCGCCGCGCCGCGGGCCCACAGCCCAGCGGCGCGGCGGTGATCCACACCCGGCTACAGGCTCGACCAGACCACGTCAACCCCGCCGAAGCCGAGCGCTCCGGCCGTGTTCTGGTTCAGATCCCAGTCGCGGCCGGAGATGAAGGGCCCGCGATCGTCGACCACGGCGGTCACGCTCCGGCCGTTGTAGCGAAACGTCACGTTGGTCCCGCACGGGAGGGTCTTGTTGGCCACGCCGAAGTAGGCGTGAAAGCCGCACGCTGTGCCCTCGGCGTCGTCGTACCACGAGGCCACGGCCTGGCGGTAGACGATGAGCTGCCCGACGTGCACGCCGGTCCACGCGTTCAGCCGGTCGCCGGCGAAGCGGACGCGCAGCGACTCGCGGCCGGTGCTCTGAGGCGAGTAGTGCAGGTCAAAGCCGCCTCGCCCCCCGGTGCGCGACGTGGCCAGCGTCTGCCAGCCACCCCCCGGCCCCTGCCCTTGGAGGCGAACCTCCCGCCCCACGAGCCCCGGCAACAGCCGGCCCCGGATGTCGACCGCCTGGCCGGCGAGGGCGTTGAAAGTCTGCGGTGACACGTCGAACCGGGCTGCCACCGAGACGCGCGTTGACGCGCTCGGCGAGACGCCACCGGTGCTGAGAGCACCAGGATTCGACAGCGCCAGCTCGCGATCGGTCGAGGTCGGGGTGCCGGGTGCCACCCTGAGCAGTCCCGAGCGCTTCAAGCGCACGGCGAAGCGGAACCCGCCGTCGCTGCGCGCGGTCGCGGAGCCCAGCGACTGCCAGGTCCGCGTCCCGGCGCGGGCGAACTGCAGCTGGACCGTGTGGCCGGCGGCGGCCGTAGTGGCACTGCCGGTGACGACCACGTCCTGCCCGAAGACGAGCTGATGTCGATCGACAGAAAACTGAATCGCGCTCTGGGCCTCTGGCTGACCGACGGCGAGCGCAACCGCCGGGGCTGAACTGCCGATGATCAACACGCCAAGTGCCACGTACGCGCGGCGCCCACGGCGCGTCTTCGCAATGGGCCTCAAATCGAGGACCTCCTATGTGAACGTCGACCACGCGCCTACGGGGTTAGCTGACGGGCTCGCAACCGAGCCGGGCACGCAGTGCGCTGGTGCTCGAACGGTCGCTACGACTGCGGCCGATGTGATCGGGCAGTCGATTCGCCCCAGCCGGACGAGAGTCCCTTACAAACCCGGCGATTGGGTCCCCCGCTCGCCCCCGCACCGTGCAGGGGCGACTCGGCAGGTCGAAATACGACCGGGTGAGGGTGGCAGGTGTTTGGCGGGGCTAGTGTGAGGACCGTCACACATCGATTGAGGCGATCTCTTGGCGCCGAAGGTCTCCCGCTCCCGTCCGGGCCTCCTCCGCCGGGCTGTGGCCCTGCAAGAATCCAGCCGTGACCAACCCCGACCGGCTCAGCGGCCTGGACAGCTCCTTCCTCCACCTCGAGCGGGACTCGGCGCACATGCACGTCGCCGGTTGCATGGTCTTCTCCGGGACCGCGCCCGCCTACGAGGAGCTCATCGCTGAGATCACCGCGAGGCTGCACCTGGTCCCGCGATATCGCCAGCGGCTCGCGTTCGTGCCGCTGGGCCAGGGGCGGCCGGTGTGGGTGGACGATCCCCACTTCAACACCACCTACCACGTGCGTCACACGGCTCTGCCGCGGCCCGGCGGGGCCGCCGAGCTCAAGCGGCTCGCCGGCAGAGTGTTCTCGCAGGCGCTCGATCGCGATCGGCCGCTGTGGGAGCTGTGGCTGGTGGAGGGGCTCGCGGACGACCGCTTCGCGCTGCTGTCGAAGACCCATCACGCCCTGGTGGACGGCGTCTCGGGGGTCGACATCGCCACGGTTTTGTTCGATACGTCTCCGGATCCGATGCCGGTCGCGCCGCCCGACCACGAATGGGTCGCGCGCCCCCTGCCGAGCAAGGCCCAGCTCCTGGCCGATGCGCTGCTCGAGCGGAGCACGGCCCCCAAGGAGATCGTGCGCGGGGTTCGCGCCACGCTCCGCGGGCCCCGGGCGGTAGCGGGCAAGGTGGGCCAGGCGATGGCCGGCCTCGGCGCGACCGCTTTGGCCGGTCTCCGGGCCGCGCCTCCGAGCCCATTCAACGTCCGAATCGGACCGCACCGACGGTTCACTTGGGGGGAGGGCGATCTGGCTCAGTTCAAGTCGGTCAAGAACTCGCTCGGGGGAACGGTCAACGACGTCGTGCTCGCGGTCGTGGCGGGCGCGCTCGGCCGCTACATGCGCCTGCACGGCCATCTCACCGGCGACGTCGTGCTCAAGGCGATGGTCCCGGTGTCGGTCCGCGCCGACATCGAGCGCGGCGCACTCGGCAACCGGGTGGCGGCGATGTGGGCGCCGCTTCCGGTGGGAATGACCGAGCCCGTTGAGCGTTACCTGACGATCAGCCGCGCCATGGAGGGGATCAAGGAGTCGGGACAGGCGGTCGGGGCCCAGGTGCTCACGCAGCTGTCGGGGTTTGCGCCCCCGACGATCATGGCCCAGGCCATGCGCATCCAGGCTCGCCAGCGCCTGTTTAACCTCGTGGTCACGAACGTCCCCGGGCCGCAGCGGCCGCTTTACGTCCTCGGTCGAGAGCTCCAGGCCATCTACCCGATGGTCCCGCTGGCCGAGAACACGGCGCTGGGGATCGCGCTCATGAGCTATAACGGCCGGCTCGACTTCGGGCTGGTGTCTGACTACGACGCCCTCGGGGATCTCGAGACTTTGGCCGAGGAGCTTCGCTCCTCGATCGAGGAGCTGGTCGCGGCCGCGGGAGCGGCCCCCACGCCCGGCCCCCCGCGCGCGCCGGAGCGAAGCACCGTTCGCGCACTGAGGTGAAGCTCAAAATCACCGGCCGGGAGCGCTCGCGCCGTCAGGGCAGGGCCGCCACCACGGTCCTCGAGCGCCTCGCGATCCTCGTCGCATCCCTGCTCCTGTCGGTCGGGCTGATCGCGGTGCTGTCCGGGTTCTTCGCGGGACGCGACCAGGCCGGGGTGTCGGGGTCCTCGAGCGCGCCGGGAGTGGCGTTCGCGGATCTCGGGCACGCCCATCTGGCGCCCGGGCAGCCTCACCCGCGCTACAACTCCGACCCGCCGACCAGCGGCGCGCACCTGCCGGAGCCGGTAGCGCACGACGAGGCGCGGCTCAACGACGACCAGGTGCTGGAAGCGCTCGCCGCGGGAGATGTCGTGGTGTTCTACGGCGACTCGACTCCGCCGCCGGGGCTGCGGTCTCTCGCGCGGGCGGTGGCGGCGCCGTTTACCCCGGCGCTCGCGACGGCCGGGCAGGCGGTGATCCTGGCCTGGCGCCCGGGCGCGACCGGGATCGTCGGAGCGGCCTGGACGCACTTGATCAGCGTCGCCAACGCCACCGACCCGGCTCTGCGCAGCTTCATCCAGTACTGGCTGGGAAAGGGGGCCCCGGGGCGCTGCTGCTAGCGACGGATGCTACGGAGCGCCACCGTGCTCAGGAGTCGCGCACCGCAATCGTCATGCGCGTCAGCACGCACAACCGCCCCTCATCGTCTGACATCTCGACCTCCCATACCCAGGTGGTCCGTCCCCGGTGCTTGCTGATCGCGCTCGCGTGGATCGTGCCCTGAGTGATCGGCCGCAGGAAGCTCGTCTGGTTGGACAGCCCCACGGCGCTCTGGCCCCGGGGCAGAACCGCGAGCGCTGTGCCCCACGTCGCGAGCGCCTCGGCGATCGAGGCATAGACGCCACCGTGCACGAGGCCGCCGGGCTGCTTGAGCTCGTCGCGCACGGGCACGCGAGCGATCGCCACGTCCCCTGACACCTCGAGCAGCTCGAGCCCGTACAGGCCGTCGAAGCCGTCGGCCAGCGCCAACGGAAACTCGAGTGGCGTTCGGTATGGAGGGATCGAGCTCATGGCCGGCGCACCATATTGATTTGTCCCGCCCGCCGGCGATCGGTTGTTTCGCGTGCGCTGCTCTACGCTAAAGGCCCTGATGGCTTCGTTAGAGAGCCTGCCGCCCGACCAGCGCGCGGTCCTCGACCTGGTGCTGAAGCGAGGCCGTTCCTACGACGAGATCGCGCAGATGCTCGGAATCGATCGCGCCGCAGTAAGAGAGCGCGCGCTCGCGGCGTTCGATGAGCTCGGTCCGCAGACGCGTATCCCGCCGGAGCGCCGCGCTCTGATCACCGACTATCTGCTCGGGCAGCTGCCCGCGCGCGTCGCCGATGCGACGCGCGAGCGGCTCGGGCAGTCCGCGGGCGAGCGGGCCTGGGCCCGGGTCCTCGCCTCGGAGGTGGCTCCGACCGCACGCCAGCCGCTGCCGGAGATCCCCATCGAGGCAACCGCGGACCACGACCGATCCGCTTCGGCCGGCATCCCGGTCGCTGGACCCGCCCCTCACGGTGCCGCCCTCGCTGGTCCGGGGCTGGCAGCCGCGGCCGAGCCCGCCGGGGGTGCGCAGGCCACTCCTGCCTCCGAGCCGGCGCGCAGGCGCCCCACCTCACGGCTCGGCGGAGCGATCCTCCTGGGTGCCGGGGCGCTCGTCGTCCTGGCGGTGGCCCTGATCATCCTGCTCACGGGCGGCGGTTCCAAGAAGAGCCCCGCGGCGCACGCTTCGACCTCGACCGCCGCGTCGACGAGTCCGTCGAGTGCCGCGGCGGGGTCGACGTCGACGACCTCGACGAACAACGCGCACGTGGTTGCCCAGATCAACCTGCTGCCGACGATATCCGGCAGCAAGGCGGCCGGAGTGGTGTTTGTCGTCAAGCAGGGCACCAACACCGGGATCGCGATCCAGGCTCAACATATCCCGCCGAACGGCAAGCGCGACGCGTACGCGGTATGGCTCTACAACTCCCCGAGCGACAGCTTGAGACTCGGGTTCGTGACCCCGGCGGTGGGTACGAGCGGCGTCCTGCAAGCCGAGACCGTGCTCCCCCCGAACGCCGCCCGCTTCAAGCAGATACTGGTGACCGACGAGACGACGTCGCAGCCGCGTGCCCCCGGCAAGCAGGTCCTGCGGGGGACGCTAGCCGGACTCTCCTGACCGAGCCGGACATCCTGTGCTGAATGAGCACACGTGGGCGCCGGTCAGCCCGTCTGCTCGCCGCAGATCCGCTGCAGGCCGTCGAGCGCCTCGTCCAGCTTCTTGCCCGTCGCCCGGCGCAGCAGAATGCCGCCGGTGCGCGAATAGCCTCGCAGCTTCTGGCGCTGGGCGATCGTGACCTCGGTGCCCCCGTCGACCGGCTCGAGCAGGATCTCGACGATCGACTCGTCGAGCACCCGCTCGAACGGCGTCCCCCCCACCTCCTGCGTCCAGCACCGGCGCCAGGGAGGCTCTGACGCGAGTACCTGGAAGTCCATCCTCACGGGACGCCCCCGTTTGGTGGTGAACACCTGCGTGAACCGTTCCGACCGGACATCCTCCATGCGCTTGACCCCGGGCCACCACCGCGGCATGTGGTGCGGGTCCTCGACGGTATCCCAGACGCGCTGGTGCGGTGCGGCGATCGTCCTCGTCCGGCTCGTCGTGGGCACCGTCTACTCCGTGTAGTCGATCAGGGCGTGCACGGTGTGAGGCGCCAGGCGGGCCCGGCCCCCGAGGAAGCTCAGCTCTATCAAGAACGAGCAGGCCACGATCTCGCCGCCGAGCCCGGCGACGAGGTCGCAGACCGCGCGGGCGGTCCCGCCCGTGGCCAGCAGATCGTCGTGGAGCAGCACGCGCGCCCCGCCCGCGACCGCGTCCGCGTCGATCTGGAGCGCGTCGATCCCGTACTCGAGCTCGTAGGAGACCTCCGCCGTCCTGGAGGGCAGCTTTCCCGGCTTTCTCGCCGGCACGAACCCCGCCCCGAGCTGACGGGCGAGCGCCCCGCCCAGGATGAACCCCCGTGCTTCCGCGGCGACCACCAGGTCTACTCCGAGCGGGTTCGCGAACGCCGCCAGCCCGCTGACCGCTTCCTCGAGTCCAGCGGGGTCGAGCAGCAGCGGCGTGATGTCCTTGAAGATGATCCCCGGGCGCGGGAAGTCGGGGACGTCGCGGACGAGCGCACGCAGATCGGTCCCCGGGCGCTTGGCAGGCACCGCGACTACGTGACGATCCTGCGCAGATCGCGAATCAGCAGCAGATGCTTGAGGTGGGTGGTCACGGAGGCGAGGTTTTCGAGCGCCTCGATCGCCTCCTTGCGCCGCTCCGGGTTGCGCGAGCGCAGGGCGGGCGCGAGGATCTGCTGCAGCAGGTTCGCCTCGCGATCCGCGGAGGAGCGGAACACGCGCAGGTTGCGCCCCCCGACTCCGTAGCGGGCCAGCTCGGCGACGGCGGCGACGATCTCGCCGTGCCAGGATGCCCACAGCAGGTAGGCGAAGACGGCGAGGCCGCCCACGACGACGAGCAGGCTGAACAGG